>CAYTBB010000157.1:0-2519 GCA_964435965.1 uncultured Dehalococcoidales bacterium | reverse complement strand
GTGGAGTGGTCAGAACATCATGGCTTAAAGTTTCATAAGCGGGGCCTTGTAGGATAATAAAATGGCAAACATAAAGTTCTTTTACGACAACCTGATTAAGATATATACCCCTACCGAAACTTCAGAGCATGAGAATTTCCCTGTTGAGAATTTACAGCACAGGGATTTTAACAAGGCGTGGCGTTCTCGGTATGGCGCAGGATCGGGATGGGGGAATTTTAAAATTGTGGCTGGCGTCAATGATAAAGCAGACTTTAAGGATTTTGGTGGAACAGTTCGAGTGGCCACGCTTACTCCGGGAGAATATAATGCTGATGAATATATTGCCCATGTTGCCACCCAAATGGGCGCAACCCCAACAACAGATACCTTCACAGGAGAATACTTAGAATCATCTAATAAATTTAAAATAACGGATGATGCTGGGAATTTTGAGCTTCTTTTAAATACGGGTGCGAATAAATCTACCTCTTGGGCCGACACGGTAGGCTTTGATGATTCTGCTGATAAAACCGGAGCAGATAACTACACCGCTAATAACGTGAGAATCCACTCCGAGGAACGCATAATAGTTGACCTCACGACCAATACAAATATTTATGGAATCGAAATTAGGGGCCATAACTTCTCGGCCTCGGCAACTGTTGAGGCGATATTTTCAGATGATGCGTGGGCAACAATAGCCGAGCATCCCGACTTTACTGTTCAAGACAATATTATGATTCTAGAATGGGACGTCCCCAAAGATTATCGCTATGCAGGAATAAGGATTAAAGACCCGGAGAATTCTGATTTATATGTAAAGGTTGGGGTATTGTCTATCAGTCCACAGCTCCAGCCAATAATAAACTTTCTTTCCCCCGAGCCCGATATTGACCGCATCGATCCGAGTGTTGTTTTTGAATCTGGGGCCGGCCAGGAATCAAGCCTCCAACAAGATTCTTATGATACATGGGCCTATCGTTTTAAGGTAAAAGGGGATGTGAGTGCAAGTGATTTGGTGACAAATGGTGGTTTTGACTCTGATACAACGGGATGGACGGCGGGAAATTCGGCACTTCTTGCCAGCGTTGTGGGTGGTCAGTCGGGTAATTGTTTGAGAATTACAGAAAACGGTGATGATTCTCCCCGGGCCTATCAAACCATGACAGTAGAGCCAGGTTCTTATTATCGCTTTACATTTTATGAGAAACAAGGGACGGAGACAGATTATACAGCATTTATTTATGATGGTATAAATCTTATCTATTTGATACCAATAGCATGGATAGTTGGGGATATTACCTGGACACAGAAAACAATGGAATTTGTAACTCCAAATAACTGTACAAGTATCCGGATTTTTTTTCAGACAAAATCTCTAAATGCTGAGGGAAAAACATTCTATTTTGACACGGTTACTCTTGAAAAGATTAGCAATAAAATACCATTCGATACGATGTTTAATACAGTTGGGACTTCAAAGGCGTTTTTTATTTGCGAAGATCCTGATTCTCCACTTACCACAACTAAACATGTCCGCTTCACAGGATGGAAGTGGAAGCCGATTAAAAGAAGCATTGATCACTGGGAGTTAATGGTTGGTGTTAAGGAACAGAGATGAACATAGCTGAGTTTGTCCTACAGCCGGACCTTGAAAAGCTGGTCATCATTGAAGTTGATGTCAGTCGGGAGCTTCAAGAGCAGACGTGGATTCAATGTGGGGGAGCTGATACGAATGTTTGGTATATCGCCCTCCCGAATGATGGGGAGATTCACAAGGTTGAACTTGATGGTTCGGCGCTCACAGAAAAGTTTTCCGTTTCCCTTTGTCATGCCACAGCAGAAACATTCTATTATGATGACCTGGCAAAAACACTCTATATTCACACGACCGACTCTGACGACCCGGCTACCCTAGATGGGGACAATCCCAAGTATAATATTATTGCTTTCTGGTGGGAGTTCTTCTCTGATCGCCCAAAGCAGTTAGAGCCCTATGAGGATATTTTAAAAGAGGCGAATGGTTCGATTGAGTTTTGGACCTCTGCCACAAATGCAGAAGAATGGGCGGAGGTTATCGCCGGAACATCAACGGTTACAAAAGAAACGACCGAAGTTTATAATAGTAAATCATACGCATCTTGTAAGCTAACGGGAGATGCGGGTAATAATCAATGTGAGATTTCGCGGGCAGATATTGTCTTGCGGCCTGGGCGCCAAGCCCGAATAAGGCTACCACACCTAGAGTCGGCAAGCGGGAAAACGATTAAGATTATGCTCCGAGACTCAGGCTCAAATGTTTATCTCAACAGCAGTGAAGAATGGCAGGCGGGGGCGGTGTGGATCACCGTTCCAAATGCTATTGTCTGGACAGTGTTTGATTTAGATTTCGTTACACATAAAGATTACAGCCTCTATTCTCTCTATGTAAGAGAGGACGACTTAACAAGCGCGTCGGCTTATATTGACAATGTTGAAATATGGCGCTATCGAAGGACAGTTGACTGTAAGCCTTTTTTGCCGAGTGGGGCGATTCC
>CAYTBB010000156.1:0-2530 GCA_964435965.1 uncultured Dehalococcoidales bacterium | reverse complement strand
GGAGAGGAAGCAGGGATCTCGCTATGCGCTAGTCTCCTTACAGTGTTTCCAAAACAAGTTATATGCCTTTTTATGTTCTGCTCGTAGGGCTTTATTTATTAAGCAGAAAAGAAGAACTTTAAGTGGAGAACCGATATTGGCACGCCAGTTGAGGCCTCTATGGACGACGGACCGTAATCGATAGAATTCCCAGTTCATCTGGTCACATGCTCTGGCTAGCTCGAAAGGAGAAAGATTCCGCGGTTGAAAGAGAGCTGTGTCAAGCTTTGGCTCCAACCACCAGCGCTCTTCAATCAGTCGGTTCGCGTCTCGAAGTTTCTCGTAGGTCTTCGTGCCAGGGTAGGGTGCAAGCTTCACGAAATTGGCGGCCATGAAGCGTGACTTGATTGCAAAGTCAAACGTCTTTTTGAGTGCGGCTTCATCGTCTTCACCAAGGCCCAAAATGAAAGAAGCGTAGATACCTAGAGCATGGGCATGAATCCGTTTGATTGCCTCCTCATAAGGCAAGTGGATATTCCAGGATTTGCCCAACTCGGCCAAATTTGCTTCGCTCAGCGTCTCGATACCGATCAGGTTGCCAATACATCCACTCTTCCTCATTAACTCCAGGAGCTCTTCGTCCCTCGCCATCAGAAGGCTTGCCTGACCGAACCAGCGTATCTTGAGCGGAGCTAGAGCTTCAAATAAGTTCTTTGCATACCCGGGATCGCCTACGATATTATCATCGACAAAGAAGATCAGATTATTGTTTAGCCCCTTTACCTCCTCTATTACGTTCTCGATGGCTTTATGGCGGTAACCGGGACCAAAGAAGGCACTAACAGAGCAGAAGTCACAGTTGTGGGGACAGCCGCGGGTCATCTCTACCATCCCAACCGGGACGTAGTTTTTCCCTTCAAATATCTCCCGCCGTGGCGGCTTTGCTTTGGCTAAGCAAGGCCTATCTTCGGCCTTGTAATACCGATTAGGCTTGTCTCGCTCGTAGTCATCAAGAACTGTGCCCCAAACCTCCTCAGCTTCACCAATGAGGACAGAGTCTGCGTGTTGCGCGGCCTCCTCTGGCATCAGCGTTGGGTGGTGCCCACCCAAGACAACCGGTACTCCCTTCTCTCTGAATCGATCCGCTATAGAGTAGGCTCGCCTTGCTGTGAGTGTTGTGGTTGAGATACCCACTAAGTCAGGGCTGGAACGATAGGGTATTTCCTCCAACCGGTCGTCGATGAAACATACCGAGTGCTCCTCGGGAGTCAGGCCAGCAAGAACAGCTGGCGCGAGCGGTTGTAAGTGTCTACGGCTGCTCTCTGCCCAGCCAAACTCTTTGGTCAGCGCTGGCTGAATGAGGAGAATCTTCATAAGGACGTCCCTTACGCTATCTGGTTTGTCCGATCTACCTTCGCGGAGAACGCACGGCGATAGTCACTTAGCGTATGAGGCCGAAGTGGCGCCAGCGAGACCTGGGAGGCACGACTGGGAAGCGAAAGGTTCAACCGGCATAGTCGTTCCATTCATACCAGTTTAGCAGCAAGAGAGCAGTTGTTGCAAGGGTTTCTTGCCACTTGGCGAAAAGAACCCGTTGTCCAAAAGTCATGACGTGTCCTTAGCTTTCGACAATAGCTGCGCCCCTTCTTTCAGAAAGGAAAAGACAAGTGGGTAGAAAAGATCTGGACATTCGATGTGTGGCACATGCCCGCAATCGGGAAAACAGACGAACTGAGCCTTGGGAATCTTGGTAGCTGCTCGCTGCCCGTATCGTGTTGGGATGAACCTATCCTGCTTGCCACAGATGATCAGCGTTTCCGGAGAAAGGGACGGCAAAGCCATGACGATCGGTTGGAGCACGCGTCTTCGCATTCCCAGCACTGTGGTGCTCGATCTCAGCATTGCGAGAAAGCCCTGCTTGGCACTGGGAAGAGTGGCGAGGTCTTTCCGGATCGCTACCCATTTCGATGGCGCTTTTGTAGGATCCGCCAGACACCAAGAAATATACCGCTCCACTACCTTTGATGTGGGAGTGAGAAGGAGCTCGCCCAGAAGCGGCAGCGCACATAGGTGTAAAAAGGGATGAAGACGACGGCCGAGTAAGGCTGAGTTTGTGAGTACAAGGCGGTGCACCTTCGCGGGTGCTTCGACGGATAGGCCGATCCCAATTCCTCCACCCATGGATACGCCAATGATGTGGGCTCGTTCAACCCCTTCCAGATCCAAGAACCGGAGTGCAATACGGACAAAGAAGCCAAGCGAGTAGTCACGCCGCGGTTTGTCTGAGCGACCTGAACCCGGAAGATCCAGTGCCCAAAGCCGAAACTGGCTATCCTGTCTTTCGAACGCCTCAGACCAGTCCTCCACAGAACCTCCGAGGCCGTGGAGAAGAAGGACGTCTTGACCTTGGCCTGTTGTCCAATAGCGAAGGCGTAAACCATCTACTTCCGCATATTGGTCTTGCGGAAACCCGTGTTTGTTTGAACGCATTGAACCAACCTACTCCAATACCCATGGCGAGACAAAGGGCTCTTTCCATGTTCTACCATGG
>CAYTBB010000155.1:0-2534 GCA_964435965.1 uncultured Dehalococcoidales bacterium | reverse complement strand
ATTGATAACGGTAAATCTAAACTATTTGCTATTACTTTGACTATGATTTTGACTATATCTGCAATTGTTGCAATTTTACCCGCTGTCAACGCACAAGCTGCAACTAGGACAACCTATCCTTTCCTCGGTGTTGTACCCAACCCCGTAGGGGAAGGCCAGATAGTGCTTTTCCACGTCGGAATCTTCCAGCAGATGTCAAGTGCTCAAATGAGTTGGAAAGGTTTAAGCATAACAATTGAGAGACCTGACGGGCAAACTGATACAATTACTGGCATCAATACTGACTCGACTGGAGGAACAGGCAGAACATATACGCCTACCATGACCGGTACATACTATTGCACGTCACACTTCCCTGAACTAGTGGTAGAACAAGGCGTAAATGAGGCACCCGGTATCCCAATTGGTACAGTGATGCTAGCAAGCGAGAGCGCAGTACTTGAACTTGTAGTACAAGAGGAACCAACAGCATACTACCCTGGTAACCCGCTTCCAAGCGAATACTGGACACGTCCAATAGATGCGCAGCTTAGATCATGGGAGGCAGTTTCCGGTAACTGGTTGGTTGCAACGAACGCGCGCCCTGAAGGCATTCCTGGCAACGAAGAAGCACCAGAGACTGGGCACATATTATGGACAAAACCGCTGTATATCGGAGGTTTGTCAGGAGCAACAGACACATCTTCTCCTGAGTGGGCATTCAGTGAGGGAGATGCATATGAAGGCAAATGGGAAAATCGACTTATAATCAACGGTATATTCATATACACTCATCGTACCAACACTCGCCCACTAGTATATACTGCTGTAGACGTGCGTACCGGAGAAGAATTGTGGAATAAAGTACTTCTAGATAACAGAACGATTGCCTTTGGTCAGAATATGATATGGGGAGGATATAACCATCATGCCGCTTACCCATACTTCTGGGTAACTGTTGGCAACACTTGGTCTGCGTTTGACCCCTGGACTGGAGAAAAGGAATTTACAGTGGAGAACGTACCTTCTGGCACCACAGTTTTCGATGATCAAGGCTGGCTATATCAGGTCTACGTTGATAATTCTGGTTCCGGATATATCTGGAGCATGGTAGATCTTATGGAACCCTTCGGTGAATCCAGCCCCACTGCGGGCAGTTGGGTTCCCGCAGGCTCCTTCTATGGACGCCGATATGCAACATATGATGCAGCAGCAGTAGCAAATGAAACCACTGGAGAACTCACAGAAGCTGCACAGCGTGCGTACATAGCTGAATTCACATTTGATGCTAGCCGAACCCCCGGTAGTAGTACAGGATGGGGTTCCGCAATTCGTGCTATGGAATTTAGTGCTAGTCGTCAAATGGGGAACATGGATGAATGGACTGGAAAGATATTCGGTCTGCAATACAGTCAAACAGCAATCAAAACTTGGGCTATCAGCTTGGACGCAGGCAACGAAGGAACTATATTGTTCAGTGAAACTTGGGCTGCACCAGCTGAATGGGAAGCAGGTGGGATTGAAATAGAATTCAACTGCGTAAGCTTAGAGGATGGCGCTGCAGTCTTTTGGGTACATGACACTCTAGAATACTATTGCTTCAACACTGACACCGGCAAATACAAGTGGGGTCCAGCCGAACCCGAATATTACATGAACTATTATGGCTGGACAGAACTTCTGGAGCGCCCACCTTTCATTTGGGACGGCAAACTCTACTCAACTGGTGCCGGCGGACATATCTACTGCTACGACCTCACTGACGGCCATGTCCTTTGGACCTACGTTGCAGACGACCCCTACCAAGAATACTTGTTCGCTAATAACTGGTGGCAATTCTTCCTGTTCATTACTGACGGCAAACTCTATTCAGCCCATATGGAACACTCTGCTATAGAACCTATGCCACGCGGTGCACCATTCCTATGTCTTGACGCACAAACTGGAGATCTAATATGGCAAGCCGAAGGTTTGTTCCGTTCAACCCGCTGGGGAGGACGTGGAATCATAGGCGACAGCGTAATGGTAGGATTTGATACATACGACAATCGCATCTATGCAGTTGGAAAGGGTCCAAGCCAAACCACAGTCTTCATTCAAAACGATGTTATCACACAAGGAAATAACGTAATGATAAAGGGCAAAGTGACTGATGTATCACCGGGCACAGAAGACATTAAACTAAAACTGCGATTCCCGAACGGTGTTCCCGCAGTAGCTGATGAAAGCATGAGCGAATGGATGCTACATGTATACAAGCAGTTTGAGGCTCCAGCTGACGTTAAAGGTGTTGAAGTTCTTTTGCTTGTTGAAGATCCTAATGGCGAATGGTACTCAACTTATGTTACAGCCGATAATACTGGTGCGTTTAGCCACATGTGGGCTCCCTCCGTTGCAGGCGAGTACAAGGTCACTGCAGTATTCGAAAGCTCCAAATCCTATTACACCTCATTCGCAACAACCGCGTTTGGTGTAGAGCAAGCGCCAGCAGATCCAGGCTATCAAGGTCCAAGTGCTGATGAGATTGCTCAGAGGACTATCAACATGCTTCCAGC
>CAYTBB010000154.1:0-2555 GCA_964435965.1 uncultured Dehalococcoidales bacterium | reverse complement strand
CGCGGAACGATTCGTCCCGCGCCCGCGTGTTGACGATGATCTGCTGCAGAACCGGGTAGCGCCGGAACAGCCTCACGGCGCATCCTCTTTCAGAATCAGCGGCTGAACGTTGTAGCCTAGCAAGGATTCCCGTTCCATCTCCTTCGATCGTTGCATTTCCTCTATTAACTCACTCCTCGCCACATCAGACGTGCTGAACTCAGCAAATATGATACCTTCTACATCGTCACGACAATCCCAAACCTCCCCAAAACTCTCGTTGCCATCCTCGTTCACAACAACTTCCAACGCCAGACCAAGCGGGTGTAGAAATTGCCGATTCAACTCTTGGAGAAATCCCGATTCCCGGAATTTCTTGACTGCCATCCGCTTGATGCCCATTTTCATACTGCCTCCAATCCCCGGTCCTCGTACACGCTCCGCTTTGGCGGCTCGTGCCGCAGCGCCCGATCCAACGCCATCACCAGCGCCACCATGCCGTCGATTTTCTCTATGCTTTTCTCCTTGTCCGGCTTGATGTTCCCCGCCGGGTCAGTCCGCACCACCAGATTGTTCGCCATCCAGGTGAGGACCGGGTTGTTCCCGTGCGCCAGCTTGTGCTCCAGGATCAGCCGCTCCAACTCGCGCATCGGCGGATTCATGCTCACGTACCCCTGGCCGAATTGCACCAGCCAGTCATCCCCCCCACGTTCCGCCAGCTCCGTCTGGATCTTGGTTGCACCCCACCGGTCAAACGCCACCTCGCGGACGTCGTAAGCCTGCGCATCCTGGTCGATCTGGTGCAGAATCCACGCATAGTCGATCACGTTTCCCGGCGTCGCCGTAATGTAGCCCTGCCGGACCCAGACGTCATACGGCACCCGGTCCCGGCGGCTGCGCTCGATCATCGCCTCCTCGGGGATCCAGAACCGCGCCAGCGCCTGGTAGTCGTCGCCGTCGGCCTGGGGAGGGAACACCAGCAGGAACGCCGAAACGTCGATATTGCTGGAGAGGTCGAGCCCCCCGTAGCACGTGCGCCCGCGCAGCCCGTCCGCATCCACTGCCTGCCCGCATATATTCCAGTGATCCAGTGGCACCCACTTTGTCTCGGCCTGAGTCCAGATTGCGAGGTGCAATCGTTGAAATGCGTTGAGTTGACTTGGCATCTCTTTGGCCCTGGCCGCCAGCCGGCGCATGTCATCCCACTTCTTCGATATGCCCAGGTTGGGATTGGGCTTCACCCACACATTCTCGTCATCCCACTCATCCTCGTCGTCTAATGTGTAGATTATTCCGAACCAGGAATCGTCCTCGATGACCTGCTGCAGCACTTTCTCGCTATATTCGTGCTGCTGGTAGCACAGCGACCTTCGATCGTAGCCCGCCGTCGTGATCGCGACCATTAGCGGTTGGCGACGGCTGCCCGTCGCCGTTTCGATCGCGTCCCACACCGCGCGAGTCTTGTGAGCGTGCACCTCATCGACCAGGGCCCCGTGGACGTTCAGGCCATCGAGTGTGTCCGCATCTGCCCCCAGCGGCTCAAATTTCGAGGCCGTATCCACGATGTGGATATTGTCGCGGACGATCTCCACCTCGCGCCGCACTGCCGGCGAGGACTTGGCCATTCGCGTCGCCTCGCTGTGTGAGATTCGCGCCTGGTCCTTTTTCGTCGCAACGGAGTAGATCTCCGCACCAGGTTCCCCATCGGCCAGCATCAGGTATAGCCCAATCCCACTGGCCAGCGTCGTCTTGCCGTTTTTTCTGCCACACTCTAAATAGCTGGTGCGGAACCGCCGCGTCCCGTCCTCTCGCTTCCAGCCGAACAGCGACGCGACGAGAAACTGCTGCCACGGCTCCAGGTGGAGCGGCCGGCCGGCCCATTCTCCCTTGGAGTGCTTCAACAGCGAAAAGAAAGCCACCGCCTGGCGGGCCGTCTGGCCATCGAAATGCAATCCGCGCTCGAGACCACGCTCCAGATCGCGCCTGTGCCGCTCGCACGCCAGCCGCGCCCACTTGCCCGCGACTTGTCGCCCGGCCAGCACGTCATCGACGTATTGGCCAGCCGTGAACTCAATCGCCATCGTCCACCATCTGGAACAGCATCTCGGCCAGGCTGGGCTCCTCATCCGCCACGACCGTTTTCAACCTCGACCGCTCCGCCGGCGTCAGGCCGAATTCGCTCAGCATCTGGCGCATCTGGCCCCAGGCTTTGTTCGCGATGGAAAGCCATGGATTTTGGTACAGCCCGCCCGCCTCGGAGGTGATCACCACCCCGGTCTGCTGGAGCTTTCGCTCCGCCTCCATCCACCTGTCCGCGACCGCGCAGAACATCGCCAGCGCGTACCGGTCCACGACGGTGAACAGGCCGGCCTCGCGCAGCAGCTTGCCCAGGTCGCGCCAAATTTCTGCAGCAGAAGCTGATAAAAATGAGGGCGGGGACGGCGTGCGCTCCGGCACGTGGAAGCGCGGCTCGGCCTTGTTGACCGGTCGCCTGCCGGGATTGCCGGCCAGCACCTTTATCGCGGTCGGTTTTGGCTTCCTACCACGCATCCAAACTCGTTTGCGCCCTTCGAGGC
>CAYTBB010000153.1:0-2573 GCA_964435965.1 uncultured Dehalococcoidales bacterium | reverse complement strand
CGAGTCGATTGAGGTCAATCTCGATATTGATGATAATTTCTTCATCCTCACGCCCCCAGAGAGCTGAAGGGCTGCTCCATTCACGGTCGACGGGATTAGTAGAACCTGCTATCGGACACACTAAGTAGTTAGACTGTGTTTGCGAAGAACACCAAGTTCATTAAACATTACGCCAGAAGGTATAATAAAGGAACGATTTTAAAAATCTTCAACAGAAACTGTATCTGACTCCCAATCATACTTATGATCTTCCGTATGGGAGTAAAAAAGTAATGAATATTACTTAATTATCAGCGATCTTAACTTATAAAGCCTCTTTTCTTTCTCGACTAAGGTGAAGAGATATCTTTTGGATGGTCCGCTGTCCGAACAGCCAGCGCTTTATTTATGAACTACTGTTTGAATATAGCATCAAGGAAGTGACTTAATAGGAACTAACTGCCACCCTTCTTTATCAAATAGATCTTCTGTCATAATACATTCAACATTAAATCTAGGATCTTTACACACATCAGGTATTTTTACTTTCTTTCCTCTCTTAGGATTAATCTCATCAGCTACAACAAACCATTGCTCAGGTATTAGGCGAGGTTGCTCTTGCTCTTCAACGGCTAATGCGATGACAAACGGATCGGCATCCGGCGTCTCTTTTTCTGCATCAATGAACCCATTAAATTTTGGATCGTTTGCGATATCCTGAGCAACTCGCCATTGCTCGGTAGTTAATTGTTTGAAAATGCTTGAATTTCTCTTCGCCCACTCAAAGATCTCATCACCTTGGCCCGCCTCTAATTCTTCAAACACCTGCCCTGGGGCAACAAGACGACCATCTTTAACCAACCCATCTAGAAATTCCCAAATACCCGCTAATTTAGATATTCTGTACATCCTTTGAATATTTGCTAGAGAGCTTGTATCGATGCAGTAAATGATGCGACCCTTGTGTGTAGCCATTTTAACCATACGCGGCTAAGCGTATTTTTTCAAAGTGCTTTGGTCGAACACCCAGATAATCTGCAGCATCGGCATATCCCAATATATTGCGATCAAGCGATTCTAGGATAAGACGACTCAGAAATCTTCCACGCTCACTTAATGCTCTTTGGTCAGGAGTCGGTCCCCCTTTAGCTTTTTTCTCCCGCCGTTTGGGTCTAGGTAACTGCGGCAACCTTAGATACATAGACTGGAATGATGAATCAGATATCTTTTGATCATGCCAAAGACGAAATAGGATTACCGCTCTACTGACCTTAAACTGTTTTGATAGTTCATTCAACTCAACTTCATAATCTGGATCCATCCTAATGATATATTGCGTGCCTTCTTTGGAATAGAGAGTCTCGTCATCAATTAAAAACGATTCCGCGAAGCGGTGGCACCAATTTTCAGTCTTGCTTATTCCAGTCTTACTTACAGGATATATTAGTTCAGTTTTACATACACCGGGATCCCCTAATAATAAGTGGCCAAGTTCGTGAAATAGGGTAAAGTTACGAGCGTGAGGATGATCTTCTATACTTAAGATAATGATGAAAGGATGTTCATCAGAAATAGAAAAGCCCTGAGCTTCATCACGAGTGAAATTACCCTGAAAAACTAATATATTTTGTTTCTCTAGGGCGTCTCGCCACTGTCGTAGAGCCTCCCACGGACTCCTCCAACCAATTTGTTCTTGAGTGCTAATACCAAAGGATTTGCGCAGTTCCTTACCCAATAACTTTGGGTCGTCTCGTAATTTTGCAGTAGGAATATCTGAGGTTATCGACATTCCCATACTTTCCATAAGCTCACGCGCAACACGCTGGAGCCTTCGAGAACGCCGTATCACTAACCTTAGATCTGGAGAAAGAGGTCTCGAAATTCCCGCTACATGCCTAAAGTCCTTTGGGGGAGCAGGCTCTAGTGGTGGCTTCTCAAGTAAAAAGGTAGCAAGTGGCCTTTTTAAGAAATGAGCTAGGCCTTCTAGCTGAGTTACTCTCAAATGTATGTATTTTGCTTCTTTTCCCCACGCTTGCGTTAATTCTCTTGATATGTCGAGACGATCAGCAACATCATACGGATCATAACCAGCTGTATTAATTGCCCATTGTATAACCGATGAACTGACCGCTAATTCTGGCGTTTTGTAAGGCATCTTTCTACTGCAAGGTTATATTAATATAATACCTTATCCTATGCTGTTTATTGCACTATTTCAACAAAGGAGCTCTTATTAGTTCGAGGATGGAAAAACTGCAGGTCGTTAGGGCTAGAATCGGGAGGTTTTAGCTTCAAATCGGGGAGATTTAACAAGCCACGTATTCGTCGCAAACTGCCGGGCAAGCTTGTCTTGTCAAACCTCCTCAGCATCCAGTTGTGCCTTTTTCTATCCTTGACCAAAGCAGAACGGGTAACAATCAGCCAGATTGTGTAACCTAACCCAGTCCTTCGTTTAAACTAATCAAGAAGCGGCCAGAAAGTTAGGCATCCCCCAGGGAAAGGGTAGGACCTCATTTAGCCTTACGTCCCGTTCTGTTTACTCACAAAACCTTTCCTGCCAGAGCTTTTGACGAATCATGTTCCCAGGTGCCTCA
>CAYTBB010000152.1:0-2626 GCA_964435965.1 uncultured Dehalococcoidales bacterium | reverse complement strand
TTTTGCTTACTGTTCATTAGTATCCTCCTGCAAATGTGCCGCTGTTTTTAGTTTCTTCAATGCATATCGGCTGTAGACATATGCGACCAGGCCGGTTATTAAACCTGTCACAGGAACTGCTATCATCTCATATCCTGCGGAACGCTCTGGAAAGGTCAGTATCGGCACCTTGAATACGATTGCGATCGCCCATGCTCCATATAAGCCTGCCCAAAGATACCCTATAAAGCTGTCTTTTACCCATCGCCAGTTCGCAAATATTAATAATGGACATAAATAAACAGCTGAAATCGGCATCCGCAAATGTTCAGGGAATAGTCCCTGCTGTTCTAATATTACAGAGATAACAACACAGGTTATAATCGGAAGGGGCATAACTTTTTTGATCTGTTGTACTCCGCTGCTTTCTGGAACTCCACTCCTCTCAAAATACCAATCTAAAAAACGGTCATCAAAGATGAGAAGACATATGAAACCAACCACGTATATCCCCATCAGGATTGACGCTAATATAAACCATCTTTGCAAAAAGCAATATACCGAAAGAAATACAACGCCGACAAAGGAAAGAAAGATTAAATGGAAAATTATCTGAGGCACTGTCCTGTTTTCAGCGTAGCGTTTGGCCCATTTGGGTATCTCTTTGAGTTTTTCCGCATTCTGGGGGACTTGATTTTGTTCTGTTTCCATAAAATTGCTCCTTTCTGGTTCAAATTTTTTATTACACGATATCTGTAATATACTGCAAACAAGTTTGCAATGCAAACACAAAATAAAAAAAATTTGCCTAATTGCCAAAAAATTTTCAAAAACGGCCATTATATGGTCAAAATTGCTGTTTAAGAGATACTAAAAAATGATTTTTCAATGAGCTAAACTACTCGAATTCAGTCTATAAGGACATACCGAGTATGCCTTTTTTAGGTAGTGACGGATTATAGTTAGCAGGCCAGGAACAGCTCAGGATTTTTCTGAATCGAGTTTTATGCGGTAAGTTTGTTGAGGTGCTGAGCGGTTTTAAAGTTTTCTATCGAGTTTGCGGTAGCTGATGGCCTCTGCGATGTGTTCCGGCTGGATGTCTGAGGAATTGTCAAGGTCGGCAATTGTCCGGGCGACCTTGCAAATCTTGTCGTGGGCGCGGGCGCTCAGGCCGAACTCTATCATCGCCTGCTTGAGAAGCTGTTCACACGGCTCATCCAACGGGCAGAATTTCTCCACCTGTTTATGGGTCATGGTTGCGTTTGTGATAAGTTTGCCGGCGCCGAAACGCTCGGCCTGGATTTGTCGGGCGCCAACGACCTGCTGTCTTATCACATCCGAGTCCCTACGGCTGGATTTGCCCCGCAACGTGCCAAAGCTCACCGGCGGAACGTCGATGTGGATATCAATCCTATCCAGCAATGGCCCCGATACCCTGGAGATATACCGCTCAATCTGTCTCGGCGTACATTTACATTTTCGCCGGCTCGTCCCGAAGTAGCCGCACGGGCACGGGTTCATCGCAGCAATCAGAATGAACCTCGCCGGGAAGATTATCGTTCCCTTGGCCCGGGAGACCGTTACCGTGCCGTCTTCCAACGGCTGGCGAATCATCTCGAGGATATGTCGCGGGAACTCGGCAAATTCATCCAGAAATAGTATCCCGCGATGTGCCAGGCTCAGTTCACCCGGCCGTGGTACCGTGCCCCCGCCTACCAGAGCCGGGCCGCTTGCCGTGTGGTGGGGTGCACGAACGGGACGGGTGGCGATAAGCGCGGTATTCTTTTCGAGCAGACCTACAACTGAATAAATCCTCGTAGTTTCAAGTGACTCTTCAAGCGTCAGGGGCGGCAGAATAGTAGCCATCCGCTGGGCCAACATTGTCTTGCCCGCTCCCGGCGGGCCGATCATCATTATGTTGTGCGCGCC
This sequence comes from uncultured Dehalococcoidales bacterium, assembly GCA_964435965.1. Classification (GTDB taxonomy): domain Bacteria; phylum Chloroflexota; class Dehalococcoidia; order GIF9; family AB-539-J10; genus 20-14-all-45-10. The sequence goes on along the minus strand of CAYTBB010000152.1, from coordinate 718 downwards.
CGCTGCGGCGATGACCAGCGCTCGCTTTACGCTCTCCTGGCCCTTCACATCGGAGAAATCCACATCGTAAACAGCGGCGAAGTTGAAGACCTCATCTACGTCTACGCTGGTTGTATCAAGAGGCAGTTGCCCGGTCAGAAATCCAACCGCCTGGGCCATGGATGCGACGCCGAAGACCTCTATGTCCTGCACGACAGCGGCTTCATGGGCATTTTCCAGCGGCACAACCATGCCGGAAAAACCGTTCTGCGCTGCGGTCATGGCCATGCTCAGCATGCCGTTTACATGTCGCACCCGGCCGTCCAGGGCCAACTCGCCTACAACGATATATCGCTTCAGGCTGTCGCTTTGCAGGCCGCCCGAGGCGGCTAACATACCCAGAGCGATGGGCAGGTCAAAGGCAGGCCCCGCCTTTTTCACATCGGCAGGGGCAAGGTTTATCAGAGATCGCGTGTCGGGATAATTGTAGCCCGTGTTGACGATGGCGCTTCGGACCCTCTCAATGCTTTCCTTTACGGCGGTATCCGGCAGGCCGACTATTAGTGGTTTTTCGAATCCCCCGCGGGAGACATCGACTTCAACCTCGCAGATAATCCCTTCGATTCCTTCTAATGTAACACTGTGCAATCTGGCTAACATTACAACTTTCCGATTAACTGGCTCAATCAGAATCCGTTGTTGTAGTACTCCCGCCGGCCGTCATCGCTGTCATAGCTGA
>CAYTBB010000151.1:0-2659 GCA_964435965.1 uncultured Dehalococcoidales bacterium | reverse complement strand
GAAACGAGTGGGAAAACAACGATGCTGAATACGCCGATTTAGCCTATGTGCCTGCGGTGGTAGAGGGGCTTAATAGAACCCTCGATACCATCTTAATAAACGCTTTCGATGAGCAGGAGGTAATACAGGGAATAAAAGAGATTATAGCTGAGATAAATGACAAACTGATGGCTGAAGGCTTAATAAATTCCTGTATCGAAATGGGCGAAGATAGCCTGCAGCTTAGCAAGACCATTTACAAAGACAGGGAAATAACTCACCCCTGTGGGGCAGAAAGGTCCTTCTTTAGCCTGGCGGCACTGACTGCCCTGGCAATATATTTCAAATTGCCTGTTATCATAGATGAAGCGGCGAATAACCTTGATAAGAACCACCTGCAGCACTTTATATCCCTGATAAGAGAATTTGCCGCCACTTACGATGTCCAGTACATCCTCTCAATAAAAGAGACCGACGATTTCCCCCTCGATGGCTGGGTCCAGGAATTTGCCGATGACCTGCAAATATACCGCGTAGACTACGACGGCCATACGAAAAGTATTAGACCTGTCGAGCTATATGCCTGAAGAAGATAGTCACAGTCCAACCTCCTTTCGCTTGAACCCATAACGTCATTGCGAGTCCCTCTTTGTCATTGCGAGGCGTAGCCGAAGCAATCACCTCTCCCTTGATGGGAGAGGAATAAGGTGAGGGTGAAAATGATTAGGCGTCTCCCTCCATTATTGCAATTACCCCCTCTGTCATTGCGAGGCATAGCCGAAGCAATCCCGAAACCGAAACACGCCCAACAAGCAAAAACTGGCTTCGCTGACATTGCCTCTATAGGACTGGAAACTGCGTATAGATGGAAAGGAGTTGAAATTGAACCTTAAGACTCAAACTTACCGGAGCATGATAGAGGCGGCCATCCAACAATAACTCACGTTGTTAACCATTGGTGTCTGTCAATCTTGGACCGAGGGTATATAATGTGGGCTAACATGACGAGAGTCTAATTATAGCAGGGAAATTGGAGGATAAGGTTATGGCTGAAGAATTTATGGTAGCACAAGACCTTCACAAGAGCTTCAATGAACACAAGGCCGTCAACGGCGTATCTTTCACCATCCACAAGGGTGAGATTTTTGGCCTTCTTGGTCCTAATGGTGCTGGCAAGACGACCACCATACGCATACTGTCAACAGTGCTGAACCCGGACCATGGCGATGTTACAATCGGTGGATATTCCATACGTGACTACGCTGGGGCTGTTCGCAGTCTTATCGGCGTTTGTCCTCAGGAGTTGGCTCTCTACGCAGACCTATCCGCTCTTGATAATCTAGTCTTTTTTGGCCGGATGGTGGGACTAGACGGTAAGAAAGCACGAGCCCAGGCTATGTCGAATCTGGAATTGATGGGGCTGGCGGAGAGAGCCAAAGGTAAAGTAGATAAGTTCTCCGGGGGTATGAAGCGGCGCGTCAACTTTGCTATTGCCCTCATGGGTCATCCCGAGCTTCTCTTTCTGGATGAGCCCACGGTGGGCGTAGACCCCCAGTCGCGAAATAATATCTACGAGACTATTGAGGGCCTGCGGAACAAGGGAATGACCATTTTCTATACCACCCACTATATGGAGGAAGCCGATCGTCTCTGCGACCGCGTGGCCATTATGGACGGAGGCCAGATAGTCGCTATGGACACCCCATATGAACTCAAGAGCCAGATTGGGCCTCCGGAGCAGGTAACCTTGGAGGATGTTTTTTTGAAACTAACCGGCAGAAGCCTCCGCGATTAGCAAGGATATGAATAGAGCTTTAATAATCACCCTACGGGAAGTCCGTACCTACCTACAGGACAAGGCTGACCTAGCCTTCAGCCTGCTACTGCCCATAGCCATATTCGCCCTGATGTACGGAGCCTTCGGTGGGGAGTCCATGTTCCATGGAACTGCCTATGTGGTGAATGAGGATGTGGGCGGCACTTATTCTACACGCCTTATCGAGCGTCTGGATGAACTGGACAATCTGGATGTGAGCCTGCTTTCTTGGTCGGAGGCGAGTGCCAAGCTACGGAGGTCTGACGTTTTGCTAGTCGTCTGTATTCCTGAAGACTTCTCTGCTCGGCTTACTTCTCGCTGGCCGACACAGCTCGTCTTCAGACAGAGGGGTAATAGCGGAGAGGAGGGCCAGATAGTAGGCAGTCTGGTTCGAGGGGTAGCGGACGAGATAAGTCAGGAGATCCAGGTAGAAAGACAAGTACAGAGAGCTCTGGTTGGCAAGGGCATTGGCCAGGATAACATACAGACGACAGTGCAGAAGTTGTTGAACCGGGAGCGCGAGTTCCCTATCGTAGGGGTTAGTGAACAAATAATAGGCACTGGGGCTGACCCGGTGCATCAGTTCCTGCCTGGGATCGTTACCATGTTTGTCCTCTTCGCCATAACCCTGAGCGCCAAGGCTATAGTTGAAGAACGCAAGAAAGGGACGTTGGAGCGCCTGCTCACTACCCGTCTTCGCGTGGGGGAACTCTTCGTAGGTAAGTTTCTGGCCAGTGTCTCTCGCGGATTGTTACAGACGTTCATATTGCTGGCCCTGGCCTATATCGTGTTTCAGGTTTTCACCCCGCTTTCCTTTATTCAGGCTATCGTTATCGTGCTGTTTTTTGCTGCCGCCGGCAGCGC
>CAYTBB010000150.1:0-2674 GCA_964435965.1 uncultured Dehalococcoidales bacterium | reverse complement strand
GACTTCTTCGAAGGTCTGGAGCTAGGAGTCGATATATTTGTTTATACCCAGAAGGAGATAGAAAGAAACGATATACCTCTAGCCAGGATGGCGTTAAAAAGGGGTAAAATCTTGTTTGAAAGGTAGCTAAGTGAGCGAGCAACCAAGACAGAAAGGTAAAGTCCCTCCTGCAGCTATAGCTGGCATAATTTTATTCATCCTCTGCGGCATCTCATTATATATACGCATAGCCCTGCCCTACGACCAGGTTTTTGTCAATGGCACAGCGTGGTTCAGAGGAACTGATGCCTGGTATCATATGAGGTTGGTGAATAACCTTATCCACCATTTCCCTCACCGTATCTTCTTCGACCCCTACACCTTCTATCCCCATGGCGGCATGGTGGGCTGGCCTCCTTTCTTTGACTGGCTCGTTGCCGGCGTTATTTGGCTTGTTGGCTTAGGTTCACCAAGTCAGCATACCATAGACCTCGTTGGTGCCTATATTCCCACTATTTTGGGCACTCTAACCATTATCCCGGTCTATTTCATTGGCAAGGAGTTATTTAACCGCTGGGTGGGGCTATTATCGGCTGCTCTGGTCGTTATACTGCCCGGCGAGTTTTTAAATCGCTCCCTACTTGGCTTTACCGACCACCATGTGGCCGAGAGTTTGTTTACCACTGTAACCATACTGTTCTTAATACTGGCGGTCAAAACAGCTAGAGAAAGAGAAGTATCCTTTGCTCACCTCCTAAACAAAAACTGGGCAGTCATTACCAAGCCTCTTATCTATATCTTGCTAGCTGGCATCTTCCTGGGCATTTATCTCCTCACCTGGATAGGTGCGTTGTTACTTGTGTTTATCATCTTCAGCTATATAGTAATTCAATTCCTCATAGACCACCTGAAAGGTAAATCAACTGATTACTTATGTATCATTGGCACCCTGACTTTCCTCGTTGCCTCCATAATCTCCCTTCCCCTCTTAGGTCAAACTTGGGGGTCGACTATCCAGCATGCATCTCTGGTGATTGCCATAGTAACACCCCTTGTGCTAAGTGGTATTTCCCGACTTATGACAAGCAAGGCGATAAAACCCATTTATTACCTGCCGGCAATATTTGGACTCGCTGGAATCGGCTTTGCCGCTTTCTATATCATTAACCCATCTTTGCTGCACTCGATGCTCGGCAAATTTAGCGTCTTTACCCCGGCCGGCGCTCATATGACTATCCTCGAGGTGCATCCTCTTCTTTTCCCCTATGACCGTTTCTCCTGGGACATAGCCTGGCTTAATTTCACCACCACCTTCTTCATCTCCTTCCTCTCAGTTGGCTGGCTTATCTACCGCAATATCAGGGAAGAAAGCGCTGACAAGACGCTGTTCTTGGTATGGAGTATTGTCATGCTAGCAGCCGTCCTGGGGCAACGCCGCTTCAGCTATTACTATGCCATAAATGCTGCTCTGCTCACGGGATACTTCTCCTGGAGAATCCTCGACTTCGCTGGTTTAAAAAAATTGCTCGTCCCGCCTGCAGCGGTAGTCGAAGTGGTCAAGAAAGCCAAGAAAAAAAGGAGGAAGACTGAAGCGAGGGCAAGGGAAAAGACACTGCGGCAACGCAGAGCCGCCTGGACAAAGGTGCTCGCAGCCGGTGTGGTTATCTTCTTCCTGGTCTTCTTCCCCTGCGTTGGACTTCCTGGCATTAAGCCCCATACAATGGCTTTTGGACACCCTATCAAGTTATTTGGACACCCCATTGAATTAAGGATTAAACTGACACAGCCACTTGCCAGGGAACCAGCTCTCATTGACCATGCCTGGTATAACTCGCTTCTGTGGCTAAAGGATAACACCCCTGAACCCTTTGCTGACCCCGATTCTTATTACGCGCTGTATCCGCCAAGGCTTAGCTTTGAATATCCTGAAACGGCTTACGGCGTATTATCGTGGTGGGATTATGGTCACTGGATAACTTATGTTGCTCATCGGATACCAAACTCCAGTCCGCTCGGTCAAACTAACGCTGCTAAAGTAGCTCGCTTCTTCACCGCTCAAGATGAAGGCTCAGCCAATCAAATAATAGATAAATTAGGCTCAAAATACGTCATAATTGATTATGCCATGCCCACCACAAAATTCTATGCCATGCCACAATTTATCGGCGGCAGCCCCGATGACTTTCATGGGACTTACTATGTGCCTCAGGAAGGGGGAGAACTAAAGCCGGTCTCCTTCTTTTATCCCAGCTACTATTGTTCCACGGTTGTCAGGCTATACAATTTCAATGGCAACGCTGCCGTTCCCTCGGAGAACTCCACCATAGTCATCTCCTGGGAAGGGAAAACAAGCAAAGAAGGGGTGCAGTATAGGGAGGTCATCAATTCTTGGTCCTTCCCCAGCTACGAAGAGGCCAAAGCCTACATCTTAAGCCAGGAATCCGGGAAATATGTCATTGGCAACCCTGACCCATTCGTTACTCCTGTAGCCCTCGAAAAAATGGAGCATTACAAGCTGGTTTATAGATCAAATCAGAAGAGACAGGGCAAGGCAGCGGTAAAAATATTTGAGTATACCAAATGAAGTGTTTGATACTGGCTGGCGGCTTTGGCACCAGGTTATATCCCTTGACCATTAACCGGGCAAAAGCCTTACTGAGATATAAAGGCAAACCGATAATAAGCCATATCGTGG
>CAYTBB010000149.1:0-2728 GCA_964435965.1 uncultured Dehalococcoidales bacterium | reverse complement strand
CACGTAGCGCTTGGTGACCTCACGAAGTTGAGCCAACATCAAAAAACCTCCTTCAGTGTTTGTATCGCTTCTTCTTTGGAGACATCCAGCGCTTGAACCTCTTGTACGTAGCGCTTCGCCGCCTTTCGTAACATCTCGTGTTTCGTTGTCTTCACCGGCGCGTCGGCACGGACGAACGTACCCAAGCCGCGCCGCGTTTCGATCACACCCTCTATCTCCAGTTTTGAGTATGCGTGCACCACCGTGTTCGGATTCACCCCCAAAGCTAGCGCCAACTCGCGTGCGGACGGCAGCTTGTCCCCCGGATTCAGTTCCCCCCGCGCCATCAGCCGCCGCACGTTCTCGCCGATCTGAACGTAGATCGGCCCCGCCTCCATATCGATCGTCCAAGCCAGTTTGTCAGTCACGGTGTGCTAGTATACTAAGACACTGATAAGATGTCAAACATTGTTTTGTAGTAGTGCGTGACTGCCTTTTGGAAGGCCGCGTATTTTCTGCCAGGCTGGAATTATGCTTCCTCTCCTTTCGATCAAGATATCGCGTACTGCAACAAGAACTACTGCTAGTCTGCGGAATCAAACAGAGCCAATGCCAAGATTAAGTATAAAAGTGGCGCGGAAATCGATCCAAAAGTCTTGCCTGGTGCTCGATTCCAAGCGAGAGAAAGGGAAAGGAGTATTCACCAAAGACATCCCTCTTGACAAATGTTGACTTGCTTGTCAACCTACTTCAACATACTGTCATGTTCGGGTGAGGATATGAGCATTGAGTACGATGAGATTGGCTATTGGTCAGAAGTCAAGCTGGAAATAGTCAAGAAATATGCACAAGCGTACTCTACGATTATGGCCGCACGACGTCGCCCAGCTTTTCACCATGTCTACATTGATGCGTTCGCTGGAGGTGGCGTACATCTCTCTCGAACTTCGGGGGAGTTCGTGCTCGGCTCTCCACTCAATGCTCTCTCTGTGGTTCCCCCTTTCAAAGAGTATCACCTCATTGATCTGAATCCGGAAAAGACAAGAAAACTGCATAACCTCCTGGGTGAACGACCCGATGTGAAGATCTACACAGAAGATTGTAACGCTGTTCTTCTTGAGAAGATCCTTCCCACTCTTGGATGGTCAACTTACCGAAAAGCTCTCTGTCTGCTGGATCCATATGGACTCCATCTTGATTGGAGAGTCCTGGAGATTGCTGGTCGTCTTGGAACTGTTGACATCTTTCTCAACTTCCCTGTTACAGACATGAATCGGAATGTTCTTTGGAGACAACCAGAGAAAGCCTCTGCGGCGCAAATCGATCGTCTGAACAGACTCTGGGGAGATGACTCATGGAGGAATGTTGTCTATGAATCCCGGCGTTCCCTTTTTGGTGATGTCCTAGAGAAGAAGCGAGATTCAAACAGGATTCTCGCAGACGCGTTCCGAGAGCGACTGAAAGCAGAAGCCGAATTCAAGCACGTTCCTGATCCAATGCCAATGAGGAACACACAGGGTGCCGTTGTATACTACCTTTTCTTTGCTTCACAGAAGGAAGTGGCAAAGGGTATTGTGAAAGACATCTTCGAGAAGTACTCTAGTGGGGGGAGGGCTTAATGGCTGGTAAATCATCAATAGAATGGACTGAGGCTTCGTGGAACCCGGTTACTGGGTGCTCAAAGGTCAGTACTGGTTGTGTCCACTGCTATGCGGAACGCATGTCAAGGCGACTTCAAGCAATGGGACATCCCAACTACCGGCGTGGATTTGACGTTGCACTTCATCCAAATGTGCTTGATATCCCCTTGGGGTGGCGGCAGCCCCAGATGATCTTCGTGAACTCAATGAGCGATCTGTTTCATGAGGAAGTCCCAATTGATTTTATTCGTGAGATTTTTGACGTGATGCATCGCGCACGATGGCATGTTTTTCAGGTTCTCACAAAGCGTTCACAAAGATTGAGAAAGCTTGCTCCATTGCTGGACTGGCCTAGTAACGTGTGGATGGGCGTGAGTGTAGAGACTACCGAGTACTTGAGGAGAGTAGATGACCTTCGATCAACCCCTGCTCGCGTCAAATTCCTATCTCTGGAACCTCTCCTTGGATCTCTGTCAGCGCTTGAACTGGATGACATCGATTGGGTCATTGTGGGCGGTGAATCTGGCCCTGGCGCTCGTCCTATGCGGAAGGAATGGGCTCTTAAGATCCGCGATCAATGTAGAGAAGCTTCTGTTCCCTTTTTCTTTAAGCAGTGGGGAGGAGTCAATAGAAAAAAGACAGGTCGCCTTCTCCAAGGGCAAACGTGGGATGAGTACCCGAAGGCAGCCATCGCGACTCGGAGGGTAGCTGGGTAGTAGGAAACTCCGTCGGAATCCTAAAGGTGCTTGTGACTTCTGTTAAGATACGGAACCTGCTCTCGTCCTGGGGGCCTGAAAAATGAAGACGGTCCTCCTGCCTGACGGAATGAAGGTTTACGTCTCTGAATCCTCTCCTACAGATTTCTGAAGCAACTTGGGACGGTTTCAGAGAGACGGGCAACTTCCGCGTCGGTAAGAACCGAAACGAAATCGGCTATTGCCAAACATCTGGCTGCATCATCAGTCTCAAGTACACGTGTGTACCATGTTGAATTCGAGGGACGCATACCTTATCTCTGAGGCCTAGGATCTGACTTCTGCTTGCGGAGAATGCGTCCGGTCAAATGCCTCAGCCGGATCCAAGAGAGATTCATCTCCTTATGGGTGAAC
>CAYTBB010000148.1:0-2788 GCA_964435965.1 uncultured Dehalococcoidales bacterium | reverse complement strand
ATGATTACCTTGATGGAACACCATCTGCAAGCCCTACTATCTATCTGGCAAAAGGCGATGAATGGCGAGAGCAGCTTACCATTGGCTGCTCTGGGACAGCGACATATCCGATTATTGTGACCTCATATGGAAGCGGTGCCGACCCTGTGGCATGGGCTGTCTATGGTGGTTCGCATGATTACATCACCTGTCGCGACATTGAGGTGGTCGGGCTTTGGTACATAGGCGGGGATAATTGGGATATTGAGCGGTGCAAGAATGACGGCACTGACTCGCTGGACTTTGTGTCTACGGGATCAACGCTTGATTTGGACATCACGGCGACGGGCACACCCGCTGTGTTGTGGTGTTGGGGTGATGGGACGACAAGTACCGCAGAAGACCCTGGCTTAAAAAATTACGGTTCGTCTGCGACTCGTTATGGGTGTGTGATTTGTGCCAATTGGAGTACGGTGACGCAAGTACATGGGCATAACACCTCGACCATCACGTTTGTATTGGGTGATCTTCCTACTGGGTTGACTGGGGACGTATACCTGTGGTCCGCATCAGCGTTGACTGGTGATATCGGTGATCTTCCTACTGGGTTGACTGGGAGCGTGGACCTGCAGTCCGCATCAGCGTTGACTTATACGTCCGCATCATGGCCGATAACTACGGGTAATAATAAGTCTCTTCGATTCGATGCGGCCACGTTTTCCGAGGCCGAAGTAAACGACCTGCTTCAAGATCTTGATGCCCAGGGTTCGACAAATGGAACCCTCAATATTAGCTCGGGAGCAGCACCGACTGGAGAGGGGGTTACGGCAAAAACCAACCTTGAGGGTAAGGGCTGGACAATAACGGTGGGGACATGACAATGCGCAAAATAATCATTCCAGCAATACTCTGTATCTTGATTCTGGACGTTGCGGCAACTCAACTGGATATCTTCTCAATCAAGAGGGTTGAGCGGACGATGATTGTTAAGGACAGCGTAACCGCTGACGCCTTGATCGCTTCAAAGTATGCGGACGCGGCGGCGGTCTATGACGATGAGGAAAAAACCCTCCGCTTCTTTGTTAACGAAACGGAGAGTGCGACTTTCTCTTGGCGGCTTATCCACGATGGCAAGCGGGTGATTGACCTCATGTACACCAAGGGGGTCACCTCGTCTATATACAAGATTTTCGAGGCAGACTCTGCGCAGAAGTGCCTTGATGAGATTGCTCAGCTCAAGCTCATTGACGAGCGGGAATACAAGGAAGAGGAGCGCGTGGACATCAAGGAAGATGCTAAGAAGGAGGTGTTTAAATGATTATCGAGGGCTCGTCCATCGCGGTCAAATACTGCGTTATTATTAAGACGTTGCTTGTGCTCAGCGGCACGACGCCGACCGTGCAGAACGTCACCATATACGATACAGAGATTGAGGCCAAGGCGAGCGTGACCATCCAGAATTGTATCGGGCGCAATACAGTCCTCCCCGCTGTGGATATTGATGTTGATAACGGGATGACGGTCACGGGGCAATATAACTGCTTCCAAGATGCGGCAAAGTCGGGGAGCGGAACATATACGGATACTGGAACACTATGGTCTACCGACCCACTTATGACCGACCCTGCCAATGGGGATTTTACGCTTCAACCAAATTCACCGTGTATAGATGCTGGCGTGGACGTGGGACTGACGGAGGACTATGCAGGAAATCCCATTGGAAGAGAGATAGAAGCCATTGTTAAACGAATTATGAAGCGAATCATTGTTGCGCCTATAGGTTATCCCGATATTGGGGCTTATGAATATTATGATTAAAAAGGAATAAACCATGAATCGTGAGCAAATTAGATTAAAGGTTCAGGTTCACATAGGAGATACCGAAGCAGACAGGCTGGAACCCGAGGAGGTAAATGTCCTTATAGATGGGGCATACAATAGAGCTGCTGCTCTATTTTTGTCAATAAATGAATCTCTCTTTGTTGAAGATGGTACGTTTCCTTTGCAGCCAACCGTAGAGCTGTATGATCTACCTGTTGATTTTTTGCGAATAAAGGAAATCACTGACCCTAACAAGAATCCCTTGCATCGACTTTATAAGCTTGGGGAAAGAAGTGCATATCTTGGACACGGAAGCGTTACTCATTATTATTTCCAAAAAAAACAGATTGGTTTTCTTGATATCCCGCCCACCTCAATTATTATTCCTTATAAGTATATCTATTCTCCAGCAGCCTTGGTTAATGATGAGAGTATACCAGATGTTCCAGAGTTCTTGGGTCACGATCTTATTGTAATTGAATCTGCCCTTGATGCTCGTGACGTAGATGAGGAAGCAAGCGCACACTTGATCTATCGAGCCAAACAACTTTATAGCCAAATAGGGGAAGTTTATTACAGGCGAAACACAGATGAATTACCAGAAGTCCCATCTGACCCTCTCCTGGATGAACTGGATTTTTAAACAATGAAGAATATTCCAAGACTTGAAAAAAGCCCAAAGTACCATTTTGCAGGTGGACTTGTAACGATGGTCTCTAGGACTCGTCTGCGCCCATCTCAGCTTATCAAGGCAAAGAATGTGAATATCCTGGTTGATGGAGAAATTGAGGTCAGGGGTGGATGTACGAAAATGTCAACAGCAGCATTTGGCACTAACATTGATCGCTTCGTTCATTTCAAGACCGATACCTATGACAAGATTATTGCCTATGGTGGAACCAATGTAAAGAGACTTGATTTTGGTGGTGAGGATGACTGGACATCTCTTGATAGCGCCATGCCAAGTGGAAGAGATTTTACGAGTATG
>CAYTBB010000147.1:0-2790 GCA_964435965.1 uncultured Dehalococcoidales bacterium | reverse complement strand
CGAGTTTAGAAAACTCTTCCTCCACGCTTATGAAGGTAGGGATGTGGACTTTTAGGATGAAGTAATATCGCTAAAAGGCATCATGTGGTGCCGGCATCCCTTTTTTATCCTGTATCTTTTGTGTATATCTTGTATACGAAACGTATAGTAAGACCGAAATCTAAGGTTACAGCTTTTGCATGAGCCTATCTACCAATAAATACCGAATTTCGCTTGGGGGACAGGGGGGGTACCCACCTATGTTTTGATTATGTACAAGAGATGCTGTCTCTTCTTTGCTATAGTGTGCAAGAAATCGCGTGTCTCCTTTTTTGTGGAAAGAAACTCGACCTATGATTCTTTCAGTTTTTGTATCTGCGGTAGCTATAAATGATTCCCCCAAAAGCACTACGACAAATTCTCAAACACGATGTATGCAAAAGTATTTGGCGATGTTGACAAAAATGACAGGGGAATGATATCATATATGATATCATAAGCCAAAAAGACTGGAGGGCGATACTAGAAGGAGGTAAAATGAAGGAAAGATATGTCAAGAAAAGAAAAACTACTCGCCAAAGCCAAATACAACCCTCGTAACATATCCTTTAGAGAATTGGAGACACTGGCAGGACTCTATGGGTTACCTTTGGAGCCTGGGAAAAGTGGAGGTAGTCACTATGTGCAAAGACTGCCTGATGGCACGAAAAACACCATACCTAGAAAAGGCACCAAAGTAAAGTGGTGGTATGTCCGAGTTGTCGTGGAAGCTATAGAGGCATTTGTTAACATGAGACAGCAGTGAGAAAGAACAAAGAATAAAGCAAACCTACGGATGAAAGACGGAAATGAGAGATGAAAAATGAAGGAAGAAATAAAGAGACAAAGAAACATTGATTATTATATGGGATTGCCCTACTCAATACTGCTCCATGAAATCGATGATGAGGGTGAAAAGTATTGGATAGCTGAAATCGTTGAACTTCCTGGCTGCAAAACACATGGCTCAACAGTGAGAGAAGCTGTCAGAAATGTGGAAGAGGCTAAGAAGGACTGGATATTAGATGGTCTAGATAGGGGTGAAGAAATTCCTGTTCCTGTTGAGCGCGAAAGATTCAGTGGCAAGACCCTCGTTCGAATGTCACGCTCTCTGCATCACGCTTTAGTGCTAATGGCAGAGTCCGAGAACCTCAGCCTTAATCAATTAATAGTGACAATATTGGCAAAGGAAATTGGTAGGCTCAACACTCTGAATCGTGTAGAGAGGAAATTAGATGAACTGCTAGATATCCGAGGTAGTCAATTAAGATATGAACGGATTAAGAAATTAATTGAACAACAATACCTCGATAGTCGACATGTGTTTGATATGCTAAGCTCGCGCCAATATTATCCGGATTTAGTAGCACGTTTAAGAGCATCTTTTCTAACGGACGACGCCCCTAGCCGTCCCTGGTCTTTGGAGGATTTGTGGGATTCAGTAAGAGCCAATACCGAGGCTATACCATCAGGTGCATCGCATGGAGCAACCCAAGATGAGCTCTCCCGAGAAGTGGTCTAAGAAGGAGCATAGCAAGTTCTCTAGCTAGAGGCTCAAACGAACTGAAAGGAGAGGATGAAATTGAAGGAAATTACTGACCTAATAGTGACACAAGTGAGAGTATTTGCACCAGATACAATCCCTTTCAGACTAATAGGCGCGAAGTCTTGCACTGAGACTCTTAAGAGCGATTTTCGCGTGGACGAAGTCCAAACCAACTTATTCTTACCTGACCGAGGCTCCATTGTTTTTGAAAGAGGCGAGATTACAAAAGAAAACAATGTAGTTGTCATAAATCGAATAGTAATCGAACCCAGAAGGATAATTCTAGAAGTAGCTGGAACATCTAAAGAAGCCAGTCGAATATATGTTCTGTTGCTAAAATCAATGGAGTCGACGACCAACATTGACCTCACCAAGTTAAAGAGCCCCATGATTCTGGCTGAAACGACGCAATGTATCGCCACATTGAACTTTCGGTTCGATTCATTGCTGGACGATTCATTTAAAAAATTCATGTATGACAGTGTTGCAAAAGTGGCTAGCAATAAGATGGCAAGAGCCTCGGTAACACCAATTGCGACCGAGTTTGAAATTACCTATGACGTTGAGGCACAAGCTTTAATTGAACACAAAATCAGTCTTTCACCAAAAAGATTCACGATTGCTCCCAGAGCCAATACACCACTAGAGGAAAAAAGGTACTCTACATCCTCACCATTTGACTCCGATACACACCTGAGACTAATGCAGGACTTGGAAAAGGTGATAACCAATAGACATGCGGGTTAGGATATTCTTACTTGGAGACGTGTTGTTTAGTCCTATTCCAAAGTTAGAAGTGTGGTGTCCAGAGTGGTGTAATTATTGAGTATAAAACTTGACGAAGGCTTAACGAGAACCAAAGAATTCATCGGAGAGGGAACTAAAGTATCTTACTCTAACCCAACCATAGAAAGAGCACTTAGCAATCTTTACCACGCTGGGAAATAGATAGACCTACTATCCTCAAACTTCACTGACCTTGTATATCTCAGCACCATAGCAAAGCTCTCTCAGCCACTAAGTCTCATAACGTGCTCAACCGCCGTTGACCGTGTGATAAATGCTCAGGGCATCATCAAAGGTAAGCGATTTAGAATAATGCTCAACCATAGTGGCTTGTCCCTGTAGCTCTTGAAGTGATAAAATCATTGAGTAGTTGGCTTGTGAACTTTTGTGAACTTTTAGCTTTGAGATAATGTTTTTGCGGGAGTAACTCAGCGGTAGAG
>CAYTBB010000146.1:0-2799 GCA_964435965.1 uncultured Dehalococcoidales bacterium | reverse complement strand
CTGCTTTCAAAGCAGTCTTTGCATCTTCTTCCACAAGTTCATAGGGATGTCTATCGTTTTTGGCTGCCCTCCACTCAATAGTTTCTTTATCCATTGGTTTGCGAAAATGTGTTATTGGATTCCTGATTTCTCTAACCTTGTTAAATAAAGCAAATTCGGACTCAGATATCAAGCCTTTTTCTTTAGCTTCTTCCAGTAAATTAACTAATCTCACCCTTTGTAAATCATCTCTTCCAGAAGCATAAAAAATGCTCGCCAAGGTGTTTTCTATATATGATAGGCTTAACATGATTGATGCAATATATTGACCATACACGAAGCAATATCGCGCTTCTTCAAATAAATAATGAGATTTTAATCCCCCGTGAAACAATGATATCTCAATATTAGGATATTGTTCTACGATCCATTTTAATCTGTTTAATCTATCACCCCGACATTGTTTATCCTCATTGTCTAACCACCCTTCAGCACTTGGCATCATCTATGACTCTCCCTATTAGACTGAGATTCCACATAACACACTCAGCGCAAAAAAGTTACCGAAGGCAATGTCCCGAAGGGCAAGGGCGTCAGTCATACGTATATGCTGTATTATCTGACGCCAGCCGATGTCCTTGCTTATTCTATATTACCATTGAAGTCTTTTTCTAGATACTTTTCAACTAATTCCCTCACAACTTCAATGAATAATTTTGCGTCCGATATCTTTGGCTCTGCTAATTCATGAACAGTCCTATTTCTGAGAATTACGTATTCCTGAATTTTAGGAACATCACTTTTTGAAAAGACACCTAATTTCGATAGATAGTCAAGCATTTGGCCCATTGACAAGCGCTCAGGCCTACCTCCACGCAAAAGATCGGCAATTCTAGCTTCATTTTGGGAAACCAACTCTCTGAGAGCATGTTCAAAATAAATACTCGTTTCAACTATTGCTGCCCTAACATTGCCTTGTTGTAGAAGTTTTTCGGCTTTAACAAGTCTACCCTTACCCAAAATTTCCCGAATTGTGCTCACCAACTTTTCTTGTGCCAATCTTATTTTCTCTGTGTCATATATAACAACTCGAAGGGAGCTCAAATCAAAGGGAATCTGTTCCACACTCTGCGACAGCAATATTGTGGGCTTGCCAAGTGTATGAGCAATACCTACCTCATAAAGGACGTTTGGATTTTTACTTGTAACATCGGCGATACAAATTATAGATTGGTGGATAGCAGCTTTAATCTGCTCTGTTATGACTCCTGGTGAGTAAATATCATCAGCACGTAGAACTTTGAGACCAGAAGTTTCGCCAGCTGGCTTGATCAATTGACGATATACTAATTCATATTCGGGACTGAATGGCATAATTACAAAGCACAAACTGGACGAACTTGCCAAGAACGAGGCACTGTCTTCCACTTTAAACGATTTCAGCAAGGTATCTTTTCCCAAAGGTTCAAAAGCTTCTGGTCGAAGTTCACGTATTCTGGTAGCTTCATGAACTTCCATATACGCTTGTATCTCCTGAAAAAATTCAATCAGAGCATCGGCTCTAGATTTCCTTCCACTTGTTTTAAGATTTATTGGATGGAAATTTGATTGAATCATCTGTTCAGTATCGGAAGTGCTCGCATTAAATTGAACTATGTAAGCCATTCTTTCAAACTTACCTAAACGAGAACGGACAACTTCTTTTATATGTTGGAAGTCTGGATCAGAAAGACTATATCCAAGAAATAACCCTGTTTGAGTAATTAGCATAGCGGACAAGTGTGTAGCTACAACAGGATAATCCCTAAGATATCTGTTGAAATCCTCTTCTGTAACAATAATATGCTCTTCATGTCTTAAGTCACCGTGCATTTTTATGATACTTGTAGTTAAAGGTCCTCCATGGAATGGCATTTGATGTTCCCCCACGAGTGATCTAAAGGGTTTTTTGATCTCCTGATATGCTGCCTCGAGAAGTAAATCGAAGTTAGTGGTATAGACAGTCTCAAATGAAAGAGAGGCAAAATTACGGTGTACATCTCCTGGTTCGATCTCATCAGCATGAAGAGCACGGCGAATTGATTCGATTAGCTGGACACGTCCAAAACGGCGCTCGTAGAGAGAAGCAATTTTCAGTGGAGCTAAATTTGGATCTATATCTGCTTCATTAGCCCACGTTTCAGCAAGTCCACTCCAATCAGGCATCTTGAAACTAGCAGGAGTGTGACAATTGAGTGAAAATCCAGCGCCAATAAAGGGTAAACATTTACCTAGTTTGATATCATCAAGTAATGGTTTAGGAATCTTCATGCGCATCCCTCAAACCTTCTTTCGGCTGGTTTTGTATAACGCTGGTATATATAAACTCCGAGTTAGCCCAATCTGCTTTACCCACCGCTACGGTGGTGCTTCCTATTGTGCCCCCGCCACACAAAATTTCACCATAATCGCCTGGTTCAGATTAACGCTTTAGCTTCGCTATCACAGCGTCGGCTACCTGGCTGGTGCCTACAGCAGTGGCGGGGTCGAGCTTCAAATCATAGGTGACATTCTTGCCCTCGGCTATGACCTCAGCTATAGCGCTTTCCAACTTATCGGCGCTATCCTTCTCCCGCAGGTAACGCAGCATCATCACCCCGGAGAGCATCGTAGCCATGGGATTGGCCTTATTTTGCCCGGCGTATTTAGGGGCGCTTCCGTGGGTAGGTTCAAAGATAGCTATTTCATCCCCGATGTTTGCTCCGGGAGCTACGCCCATGCTGCCAACCAGCCCGGCACAGAGGTCCGAAATTATGTCGCCGTACAAATTGGGCAGCACGA
>CAYTBB010000145.1:0-2820 GCA_964435965.1 uncultured Dehalococcoidales bacterium | reverse complement strand
CATTGTATTCAAGGAGCTTACATATTATTTGCTCTGTAAAGCTACTACAGTCTCCCTCTTTCTTTGAAATATGATGGCACGCTTCGCTTGGTGAGCGTGCCATCCGGTTAATTTGATTGATTTGAATTAAAAACTTTTGTTGATGAACTTCTATCTGAAACTAAGTGACAGCAGAACTCCGGTGACCAAATTCGTACACCTTTTC
The DNA here is from genome assembly GCA_964435965.1 of uncultured Dehalococcoidales bacterium. Taxonomy (GTDB): domain Bacteria; phylum Chloroflexota; class Dehalococcoidia; order GIF9; family AB-539-J10; genus 20-14-all-45-10. The sequence continues at coordinate 2,615 of CAYTBB010000145.1, read as the reverse complement.
GGTTCCATCCTTGTACAGGATCGTAAGGGTTTCATCTTCTTCGAAGATTATTTTCTTCCAATCCTTAACGACACCGTAAAGACAGTTCCGTATCTTTGACCGCAGATATTCTGCAGGTCCGATGAGAGTTGCCCAGAACTGATCCAGGGCCTGCTCGAAATAATACAACTGTGTATCCCAGGTGTCTCCTTCATCATTCCAGCCGCCAAGGTGAAACCATATGTCGGTTGAACTTAGCTGGTTTCTGGCCTCAAGCGTGACATAGACATTCATGCAGCACCAGCTTCTTTTCTCTCTCGGCTCCTCAAGCGCTGCCATATGTACATCTGATTTGAAAACCTTCTCATCGCTGGTATGTACTTGTATTTGCAGCGAATCTACAGCAACAAGCGTTTCATTCCAGATGCCTTCACTGCCGAGTTCTTTGCCAACAGTTACTTCAACCTTGCCTATCGTAGGTAGGTCTGCCCAACTGTATCCATCATAGGAATGTGAAATAGTTACCGGTACAAAAGGCCCTTTGAATTTGCCCATTGCAGATAACAGGTGCGCGTTTGCTTCATCGGTTTCACAGCCGCCCTGATGATTCTCATCAAATCGATAACACTTCTCCAATGGAAAATCCTTGGGCATCTGGTGGAAGGCTTTGATCTCAGTAGCATATGGATGTGGTCTCAGGCGCGGTGAAATATTGAACTTAACCTGGGCAGATGTCGACTTTGAAAGGCACCAAGTCCGTATCACTCCCAAGAGTGAGAGCATAGGCATCCTTGGGTGGGAGCCCAAGGATCACGAGGCAAGAGTATTGCCGGCACCTTCACAAACAATGCAATTCCTCGTTGATTTACAGGTTGCTTCTGCTGTGAAATGCCCTTATGTATTCATCCGTGCAAAGCGGTGGCAATACATTCAGCAGGTTCGGTCCACTGGGAAATGGACTGAAGATTTGAGCTTGGTAAATAACCTTAGCCGTGGCTTTCACAAATTGCGGAGAAAAGCACACGTAAGCACGTGCATGTTACACGACCTGCGACGCTCCTGCATTACGAACTGGGCTGGCATCCTTCCGATGCACGTGGTCCAAAAGCTTGCAGGCCACAGCGACATCAAGACCACCCAAAAGTTCTACCCAGCCGTTCGTCAGGAGGACATGGAGAGAGCACAACTCCTCCAGTCAAAGATCCTGGCAAATGACCTGACTGACCCACTTTTGACCCACTTTCGCCAAAAAAGGGCCTAAAACAGTGGGCAGGGGCGGAATTGAACCGCCGACACACGGATTTTCAGTCCGTTGCTCTACCAACTGAGCTACCTGCCCCTGAGGCATCCCCTCTTAGAACTTAGCAGAGAAAGAACTGTATGGCAAGAAAATTAGGGGAAAGGTTTACTATTTTGGCAAGGACAAGCATAAATTCGGAACGGTAAAAAACAATTGACGTTGACCAGTTACTTGTTTACGACTAAAGAAAACTTCAGCTTAGGTAAAGAATAAGACCTTCCCGACTCTATTGTCGGGAAGGTCTTAAAGTACATAAAGTACGTACTGTAGTTAACTAACTAACTTACCTTTTGCGACGAATCATCAGCAAGCTGCCTAAGCCTAACAGTACCATCGTGGCAGGCTCGGGAACGTAGCAGAACGTCTCGATGACAACCTGGTCAATCAGGACGGCATTGGCGGGATCTTCTCCCATCCAACCTTCAATAAATTCCCAAGCAGGATTGACAGGGAGCGTAATCGCCCACACATCGTGGCGCCAATCGTCGGGGAGGATCTGCTCGCTCACCCTTTCACCCCATACCTCGACCCGCTGTTCTTCTTCACGGTCTTGGGAATCGTCCCAGGTTTCCATCGGGTCGCCCCATGTTTCGGAGTCCCATTCACTAAGGGGTTCGGTTACGTAGGAGAAGCCATACTCTAAGCCATCATATTCGTTTACCCAAGTATACATCGGCTCGCCCCAGGTTTCATTGTCCCATTCCGTAAGGAGTGTGTCTCCTGAGTTGGTGCTGGCCATCGGTACTGCACAAGGATCACCCGGTATAAAAACTATTTGATAGACGTCACATCCACTCATAAACCCGAACTCGGCTGGAGCTTCAGCCCCATCATCCCAGTAGGTGACCTGGAGCCATATATCCTTGTTGTGAGTAAGCTCTTCTCCGAAGTTGTTCAGCTCCCAGGAGCCCATTAGAAAGTTGATACCGCCTTGGCGACCACCAGGCAAATTATTAGCCCAATCTGGTAAGCAGGGGTCACCATCGTTGCCCCAGTTCTGACCACTGAAATGCGGCCCATCTAGATATGGCCCCGGGTCGGTATAACCTTCACCTGATACAAACGAGGAACTCTCCGGCCAATCGGGTATATAGTCAGGCGAGCCTGAATTATACACGTTGCACGGGTCGTCGTACGTCCACTCCGAGTAGGTCGTACCGGGTTCACCACGGAACGGGGCGGGGACACGGTCATCGGCCAGTGCCGGTGCCGCAATGGCAAGCGCTAACACTAAAACAATTAATTTATTCATCATCATTTCCTCCAACATAAAATTCTTAACAGCCTGTTAAAAAATTCACTTCTTGCCGCGACAGCGTCTCTCCACAGGCGTACG
>CAYTBB010000144.1:0-2832 GCA_964435965.1 uncultured Dehalococcoidales bacterium | reverse complement strand
GGCAAGCTTCGCATTGATTGGGCTGCCAGGGAAATGCTGGTAACGAAGCTAATAAAGCAGAGATTTGCCATGGAAAAACCACTCAAGGGAATCCGCATTTCCGCCTGCCTTCATATCACCACAGAAACGGCCAATTTGGCGCTAGCTTTAAGAGAAGGCGGCGCCGATTTAGTCCTCTGCGCCTCCAACCCCTTAAGCACCCAGGACGATGTGGTTGCCGCCCTGGTTGACTATGGCATTCCGGTCAATGCCATAAAGGGAGAGGATAATGAAACTTACTATCGTCATATCATTACCGCCTTAGAACATAAACCGCAGATTACCATGGACGATGGCGCCGATTTGGTTTCTACTCTTCACAAGGAATATGCTGAACTTACTGGTGATGTAATTGGCGGCACTGAGGAGACCACCACCGGCGTCATCAGATTGAGGAATATGGCCAGAGCTGGAAAGCTAAGTTATCCCATCATCGCCGTAAATGATGCTCAAACCAAGCATTTCTTCGATAACCGCTACGGCACAGGGCAAAGCACTATAGATGGCATTACCAGAGCTACCAATATACTATGGGCGGGGAGAAAGGTGGTTGTTTGCGGCTATGGCTGGTGTGGCAAAGGAATAGCCAGGCGGGCTCAAGGAATGGGAGCACAGGTTATTGTCACTGAGGTTAACCCCATTCCAGCATTGGAAGCTGCCATGGATAGCTATCAAGTTATGCCTTTAATCAAGGCATGCCAGATAGGGCAAGTCTTCATCACTACCACCGGCAACATAAATGTCATTGACGAAACGCACATCTTAGGGATGAAGGACGGAGCCATCTTGGCTAACAGCGGTCACTTCAATGTGGAAATAAATATTCCCGCTCTGGAAAGCTTAGCCAAGTCAAAAAAGCGGGTGCGCCCCTTTGTTGACGAATACACTTTAGCTGATGGACGACGCATTTACCTATTAGGCGAAGGGAGGCTCATCAACCTAGCAGCCGCCGAGGGACATCCAGCCAGCGTTATGGACATGAGCTTTGCCAACCAGTCTTTATGTGTGGAGTATCTTGCCAAAATGAAAGGAAACCTAAAGCCAGATGTCTATCCCGTGCCTGGGGAGATTGACAGGGAGGTAGGGCGACTAAAGCTTTCCTCTATAGGAATCACTATTGACTCCTTGACCAAGGAGCAAAGAAAATATCTTGAGAGCTGGGAGTCAGGTACATAGAAAGGAACTAAAGATGCCAAATAGCTTTAATCAATTGGATTCTTATTTAGCCACCTCAGAATCTGTCACTGAAGGGCACCCGGATAAGCTATGTGACCAAACTTCCGACGCTGTCCTCGATAACATGCTGGGAAAAGACCCCTTTGCTCGTGTTGCCTGTGAGGTCTCTGTCACCATGGGGATGGTGACGGTGATGGGTGAGATCACCTGCGATTGCTATGTAGAAATTCCTGAAACTGTGCGCCAGGTAATCAGAGACGCCGGCTACACTAAACCCGAATATGGCTTTGATTATCGCACTTGTGGCATCCTTGTCTCCATCAAGGAACAATCAAGCGATATTGCCGCTGGGGTTAGTCAATCCCTGGAGATAAGGACAGGGGAAATAAGCGATGAAACTCTGGACAAAACTGGCGCTGGCGACCAGGGAATGATGGTCGGCTTTGCCTGCAAAGAGACGCCTGAGCTTATGCCCTTGCCTATCTCACTAGCAAACAAGCTATGCCGGCGCCTGGCTGAAGTAAGGAAAGACAATATCCTGCCTTACCTCCGCCCCGATGGCAAATCACAGGTCACTATTGAATACAGCCATGGCGTACCAAAAAGGGTTGTTTGCCTCGTTCTTGGTGCTCAGCATAACCCTGGAGTGAAACGTAGCGTTATCGAACACGACCTGACAGAGCAGGTGATTAATAAGGTCATTCCCCTCAATCTGAGGGATAGCGAAACCAAGGTTTATATTAACAGCGCTGGGCAGTTCGTTATTGGTGGACCAGTAAGCGACACTGGCTTTACCGGGCGGAAAATCATAGCCGATAGTTATGGCAGTGCCTGCCGACATGGCGGCGGATGCTTTTCAGGCAAAGACCCCACTAAGGTGGACCGCTCTGCTAGCTACATGGCAAGATATGTAGCTAAGAATATCGTAGCTGCTGGACTTGCCGATTACCTTGAGCTCCAAGTTGCCTATACCATTGGTAAGGCTCGTCCTTTATCCTTGTCTATAGAGACATTCGGCACAGGGAAAGTTCCCGATGAAACCATTCTGGAGCTCATCCATAAGCATTTCGATTTCCGTCCTGAAGCCATCATAAGGGCTCTAAATCTTCGCCGTCCCATTTATCGCCAAACCGCCGTTTATGGCCATTTCGGCAGAGAAGACCTTGACCTCCCGTGGGAGAAGACAGATAAGGCTGGAATACTGAAGGCTGAGGCAGGACTCTAAACAATCTCTATCCTTACATCATCCACGCCTTTCACCCCTCTTTCCAAATCAACCAGGGCTATGGTGCGCTCAGGAACATAATGTCTGTAAGCTGAAGAGGTGAATATAGTAAGGCACCTTCCGCCATACATTACCTGCGGGGCATTTGGCTGGTGAGACCTTATCAGGATGTTCTCGCCAAAGCGTGACATGATTTCTTCGAACCAGCCTCGCCCGAATTGAGGTCTTCCAGTATAGGGATCGATTCCCAGGAACTTTCCTTCCCTTCCTTGCCAGTCCCCCCAGGTTATCTGATGCCATTCAGCGCTGCCTAGCTTTATCTTGTTTATATCGCCCAGGCTTGGCACGTCAGGGAGCGCTCCATGCAGGGCAATGATTCCATTTGACGTGGA
>CAYTBB010000143.1:0-2836 GCA_964435965.1 uncultured Dehalococcoidales bacterium | reverse complement strand
GCGGCAGGAAAGTGATGGGCCACAAAGGCCTCGATGAGAAGGACGAGATTTTGGCGACAATTGAATCACTGCACGCCGGGGGTTCAACGTATGCTGAAGAGGGAATTCGCATCGGTTATGAAATGGCGGACAAGGCCTATAAGAAAGGATATATCAACCGCGTCATCCTTTGCTCCGATGGGGTCGCCAACGTCGGGCAGACAGGTGCGGATGATATTCTCGAAGTGATTAAGAAAAAGGCCGCCAAAGGCGTTACGCTTTCTTCGTTAGGCTTCGGGATGGGCAATTACAACGATGTACTTTTGGAACGGTTGGGCGATAAGGGCAACGGCTACTACGCCTATATCGATACGATTGCCGAGGCCAAGCGACTGTTTGAAGAGAACCTCACGGGTACTCTGCAGGTGGTGGCCAGAGACGTGAAGGTGCAGGTCGATTTCAATCCTGATGTTGTTCGCAGCTACCGGCTGATTGGCTATGAGAACCGCGATGTGCCGGACGAAAAGTTCCGCGATGACAAGTACGACGGCGGCGAGGTGGGCGCGGGTCATTCGGTAACAGCCCTTTACGAGCTGAAGCTATGGCCGGGCAAAAGCGGGATGTGTGCTACCACATACGTCCGCTACAAGGACCCTGATACAAGGGCGGTTACGGAGTTCAAGAGTTCAATCGCCGCAAACCAGTTCAATGAGAGTTTTGGCGAATCAAGCGATGAGTTTGCCCTGGCGGCAACGGTTGGCGAATTCGCCGAGATTCTTCGCAAGAGTTACTGGGCCAGGGGAGCGAAGCTGGATACGGTCTTAGAGCGCGCCCGGAAGCTCAGCGACCAGTTCAAAGCCGATACCGACGTGATTGAATTAGTGGATTTAATCTCCAAGGCCAAAAACCTGATGAAAGAAACCCAAAAGGAGTCTACTGGCAACGATGACAATCCAGACCTCCCTGAGTAAGGGCAAACAATAAAACAAGTTGAAAGGAGCATAACTATGTTGCAAGAGAAACACAAACTATTTGTTCTATTGACCCTGATGGGTCTGTGGTTGTTTCCCTCGACTCTTGTAGCATTGATTAGTGTAAACGAGAGAAATGAACCTATCACAAATAAAGGCTGGCCAACCGGCTCTGAGGAAGTGGCAAATTTACCCAGCCGGCTCAGATATATGGAGGGGCCTCCTTTCGGCGGTGGCCAGTACTACTTTGAGTACAACTGCAAAGATACGGCCGAGTTCAATAATGCCTTGCAGAAGTTCGGCGCGATCCGAGTCCCCAGAATGTCGAGGCTATCCTCATCCTTTGACGGCCAAAGAACCTGGATCATGGATAATAGGTCTCTGCTGCTCGTTGTGCATGATTGGGTAAAGGAGCCTTGGCCAGGGTGGCATAACAAAGAGGCAGACAAGGATAAAAAAAGCATTGATTGGACCTTCACAATTTGGGTCCCCGAGAGATTCCACAGTCTTTACAGCGATCGTAAGAGCACTTTCTTTTCCGATGAACCCCTCTTTAACCAGCCTGTGCCACTGCCGCGCATTGATGTTTATCTCGGTGGTGACAGTCCGATCGTTTGGAAGGAGGTAGAGGTTCCGTCCAATGTCAGGCTGATCGACACACGTGCAGAAGTATCGCCGGTGAATGTGGATGAAGGTGGCGTTATGAGAGGGGGTGTTTTCGATATGGCCACGCATCAGGTGATTGCCAGTGCTGATGTTATCCTTGTTAAACTAACCGAGCCGCGCAACTGGAAGGAAACAACCCGAACGAAAACAGACAAGAGAGGTTTTTTCGTGCTCCAGGCCATTCCTAAAGGATATTATGAAATCCACATTAGTGCAGACGGCTACGCTGATCGAAACGTCGATGTTTTTTACAACCGCAACGGACACACTTATCATGAATTTGATACATTTCTGGTAAAAGAGGCATCATGCCGGGGTGTTGTCCAGGATAAAGAAGGAAACCCAATTCCTGGTGTCAATGTCTACGCTCATAATATTCTTGGCATCGATGGCTTGGGCTATCAATGCGTGCCTAAGCCTTCCGCGACAACGGATGAGGAAGGATTCTTTGAGTTGCAATCTCTTCCCGAAGGCCTCACTCAAATAAGATGCCAGGCCCCATCGCTGCATCAGGAGACATCCATCTTCGATATATACAAGGTTTCTACAAAACCGTGGGATAAACCCGAGGACATCAAGATTGTGATGAGCGGTACGGGCTTGGTATACGGGAAGGTCGTCGGCATTGATGGCAAGCCGCCAAAGCGAGCGTTCATCGCAGAAATTGAACCCAAGGGCGGTAATAAAATTGGCAGCTGGAGTAGCTCTATGTACTGCAAGGAGGACGGCAGTTTCGAGTTCAAAGGTGTGCCTCCAGGAGAATACATTGTCATCGCCAGGCTGAGGCGCGAGGCAGAAGCCTTACCACCCAAGCTGGTAACGATTACGGTTGGCAAAACTGTAGAGCTTGAGTTTGTCAGCAACTAAGGAAGCATCAAAGCTTACGAAAGAAATGTCAGTAACATGCCGTATGGCCCGTCGATCGGCGGGTTTTTTTTATTTTTTGGCGTTTCTTTCTTCTTTCGGTCTGGTTTTCCATCGGCGGTGGAGCCACCAGTATTGGGTAGGGTCTTTTCTGATAAAGTCCTCGGTGGCCTTTACATACTCTTGCGTGATCCACTTCAGGGGGTCGTCCTTGTCGGCCCATTCAGCGGGCATAATGAGTCGGGGGCATTCTATCTCGAAGAAGAATCGATTTCCCACCCTGCGGCAGCCCGCAACGCCGATGGGCATATTATGTTGCATTGCAATAAGGCCGATGCTTTTATATGTACTTGCTT
>CAYTBB010000142.1:0-2840 GCA_964435965.1 uncultured Dehalococcoidales bacterium | reverse complement strand
GGAGGTAACTTAAGCTTTTCAGTTGTAGCCACTGACACTCAGCATCCTCCGAATAAGATAGGGATCATCGTAGGCAGACAGGTCATATCCAGCAAGAGACATCTCCTCCCTGATCCTACGAACAGTATAGTTCTTTAACACAAGATCCTCAAATAATTCCCACATAGATACACCTCCCACAATTACATTATATCACATATATTAAAACTGTCAAGCAGTTCTAGTGGAAATCCATAAAGAAACTTATCATTTAACCAAGCTTAAAAGTTTTGGTAACTTGTCAAATCTGATAGGTCTTACTAGCTAAACCCCTTGACAATGTTATAATTTTATGGTATAATCATAATGCGGTAAACGGTATAAACGGAGGACCCATGCCTAAAACTAAGAGAAAATACTCCCAGGTTATTTCTGCAGCTATAACAGAAGAACTTTATGCAAGAATTGTCGAAGAAACAAAAACCTCAGGTTGCTCACTTTCAACTGTAGTTCGTGAAGCCCTAGATGACTACTACAATATAGAATACCCAGACACCTATATAATTAGAGTTAAAGGAGATGATCTAAGAAACTTAAAAGACCTCGGATTCTTTGTCACTAAACAGGAGTGACCATGTCCTTCATCCAACATCTAATGCGCGAGGGATCTCACGGACACTTCTGGTTAAAGCAATCAACTAGAACTGTTTGGTGGGATACCAAAGAGATACCAGCTGCACCTCAAGTTGAAGAAGATACTTATTTTGGAGTTCATCCTAGTAAAGTAAGTAAGCAATATAATGAGAGATCTACAATAGAAGACATTGCAGCTGTAAACTGCCTCTATTCAGATTTCGACCTGAAGGACTTTGAGAAGAGTAAGAACCTTGTGGCAGCCCATCTCAAGGAACTGAAACCCCCTCCCTCAGTAATAGTTGATAGTGGAGGAGGATATCATTGCTACTGGCTACTAGATGAGCCATTCATACTCGATACAGAGCTTAAAATAGAGATTGCATCTAGTCTCCAGAGGAGCTGGGTGATTTATGTAGGAGGTGACCTTGCAGTACATGACTTAGCCCGAATCCTACGACTTCCAGGTACACGAAACTACAAATATAATCCTCCAAGAGATGTTAGAGTCGCCTATGAGAACCTAGGCGTCTTATATACCTTAGCCGAGCTTCAGGAGTTTCTCCCGAGCACGATTGAACACAGGGCGGAGAAGGAGTTAGCAATCCCTCAGATAGTAAGGCCAAATGATCTTACCGAACAGGACATAGTTGACCTAGCCAGTGCCTCTAATGGAGGTAAGAAATTCTTAAGACTCTTTCGCGGTATAAACTCCGACTACTCTTCAGCTAGTGAAGCTGATCTGGCCTTCTGTGGAATCCTTGCATTCTGGACTGGAGGTGACTATGAGAAGATGGACCGGATCTTCAGAGCGTCTGATAGGATGCGGCGTAAGTGGGATAGAGACGATTATAGGCATGAAACGCTTACTAAGTCAATTATTCAGTCAACTGACTTCTACATCGACCCAAGCGGCCTCCTCACAGCCGGTGCCCATGATGAAGGCAATGCAAGCTGTACGTATGCAAAAGTTAAGAACAGTGTAGCATACTGCGAAGCTTTTGGCTGGCTACAATATCAGAACCATCACTGGGAGACAGAGTTAGCCACAGTCGCTGTCGAAGATGCAATTGTGGATACCTTGAAGGCAAGAAGAAGAGCCGCTGCCGGAGCAGAGACGGAGCAGAAAGAACTTATGAGAGCAGCTGGCCCTACAGCAGTTCATGTTAGAAATGCTCTCTCGCTACTTAAACGTAAGGTGGCTGTCCCGGTTTCAGAGTTCGATACCTCGCTCGACGAGCTGAATTGCCAGAACGGTGTATTGAACCTGAGAACTGGGAAATTAGCTCCGCATCATTACAGAAAGCGCTTTACCTATTGCCTGCCAATTAGGTATGATGTCGAAGCAGATTCGTCACCTTGGACTGATTGGCTCTACCATGCAACCGGAGAGAAGCAGGATGTAGTCGACTTCGTTCAGCTAGCTATGGGATACACGATCACTGGGCATACGAGAGAGGAGATTATGTTTTACATTCACGGCCCAGCAAGAGCAGGAAAGGGCGTCTTCGTCGAGACACTTATCACGATGCTAGGCAGCCGACCGCTAGCTACGGAGGTAGATATTGACCTATTTATGAACAAGAAGTACAATTCGGGAGGTGCCAATTTCAGCCTTGCCACTCTTAAGTCGGCCCGATTCGTAGCAGCGTCTGAAAGCCGAGAGAACGAATGGCTTAACGCTAAGAGGGTCAAGCGCTGGACAGGTCGTAACCATATCACCTGTGCCTTCAAATATCAGAAGGACTTCACCTATGTTCCGCAGTTTAAGATCTGGCTAACTTCGAACTTCCCGCCTCAGATGGATGCTGATGACGCTGCAGCTTGGAGCAGGATTCGGATAATTGAGTTTCCGATAGAACACTTAGGAAAGGAGGATAAACTATTAAAAGATCGCATGATACAGCCAGCTACGCTTGAAGGTATTTTGGCTTGGATAGTTCAGGGATCTATCAAGTGGTATACTTTAGGTAGCCGCGGCCTACAAGCACCGGAGGTAGTTGAAGTGGCCACAAGCGAAGCACGATCAGATGTCGATTGGGTCTCCGCATGGCTTAGTGAGACCGTAACGAAGACAGGTGACAGAAAACATAGAATCCCCTCAGATCTGTACTATCAAGAGTACAAAGAGTGGTGTGAGGAAAATGGCGTGTTCCCTAAAAGCCTGCGAAGTCTGAACCGGTCCTTGAGAGAAGCAGGTCACGAAGTAGGTGTCGTTACACGAATAG
>CAYTBB010000141.1:0-2863 GCA_964435965.1 uncultured Dehalococcoidales bacterium | reverse complement strand
AGGCAAAAACACCGCCTAGGAAGGAACTCTCTGAACTAGTATTTCGTGAAAGTTATCACCAAAGGGGCAGCGAAGTCTTAAATAGGTGACAGCAGATTAAGATGCCATATCAGGCTGACATCGCTATTATTGGCGCTGGCGTGGTAGGTTTGGCCATAGCCTCGCAAGTAGCTAGTGAGGATAGAGATGTTTACCTGCTAGAAAAGAACGAAACGTTTGGGCAGGAAGCAAGTAGCCGTAATAGCGAGGTTATCCATGCTGGCATTTATTACCCAAAAGATTCTTTGAAGGCACGGATGTGTTTAGAGGGTAATGCCCTTCTTTACGAGTTGTGCCAAAAGCATAGAATAAGCTACAAAAAGATAGGAAAAATTATAGTGGCGACCAATGACACCGAAGCCACGGAGCTAGAAAAGCTCTATAAGAGGGGCAGGAACAATGGTATAGAGCTAAAAATGCTTTCCCACAGGGAAATGAGGCAATTAGAGCCAAACATGAAAGGAGTTGCTGCCTTCTTTTCCCCATCTACAGGTATAATAGACTCGCAAGCTCTAATGAGGTACTTGCTTGGGAAAGCTAGAGATAACGGCGCTCAAATAGCTTATAGAACGAAAGTCATTGGCATAGACAAAATATCGGGGGGATACAAAGTTAGGGTGGAAGATAGCCATGGCAGTTTCAGTTTTGCAACTAAGATTCTAATAAATTGTGCTGGCCTTAATAGTGATGAACTAGCCAGGATGGCTGGGATAGATGTGAATGAAGCAGGCTATAAGCTGCATTGGTACAAGGGGGAATATTACCGTGTCAGTAGTAGCAAGAGTAAATTGGTGAATCGGCTAATATATCCTCTGCCCATGGCTATTAGCGGGGGTGTCCATGTTTGCTTTGACGTTAGTGGAAGAATGCGCCTTGGCCCTCTTTATTATTATGTTAATGAAATAGATCATAAGGTTGATGATTCAAGGAGAAAGGCCTTTTGCCAGTCGCCCATAATGAGAGCTTTGCCATTTATAGAATGCCATGATTTAGAGCCTGAAATGGCAGGCATAAAGGCAAGTCTTCAAAAAGAGGGCGAGAATTTTAGAGATTTTGCTATAAATCACGAGTGTAATAAGGATTTGCCTGGCTTCATCAACCTGATTGGCATAGATTCACCTGGCCTGACCAGCTCCCCAGCGATAGCCAAATATGTTGGCACTTTGGTAAGAGAAATCTTAAAGAACAATTAAAATGCCCCCAAGGGAATTCGAACCCCTGTTTTCAGCTTGAAAGGCTGACGTCCTAGTCCACTAGACGATGGGGGCAAGAACATTCTAAGGGCAAATAGCTAGAGTTTCAAGGCCAGTTGTCTCAGGTAAATTAAACATCAAATTCATATTCTGAACAGCTTGCCCGGCCCCGCCCTTCATCAGATTATCAAGGCAGCTAATAACTATGAGCCTCCCCGTCTTTAAATCAATAGTAGGGTAAATAAGGCAAAAGTTATTTCCCCAAGCATGTTTGGTCTGCGGAGGCTTAGCTGTTACCCGAACAAAAGGGGCATTTTTATAAAATTCCTGATAGAGCTGCTGTAGCTCTTCTTCAGCCTTGACACCTTTAGCTAGTTTAGCACCTTTTAATTTGGCATAGCAAGAACTTAATATGCCCCGGGTCATTGGCACCAAGTGAGGCACAAAGGTTATCAATAAGGAAAGCCCAGGATTTAATCCCCTCAGTTCTTGTTCTATTTCAGGTAGGTGACGATGTCCCTCAAGGGAGTAAGCACATGTATTCTCATTGGCTTCAGAATAGTGGGTAGCCAGGCTGGGGGCTCTACCAGCTCCGGAAATACCCGATTTGCTGTCAATTATTACATCCGGGTAAATGAGCCCTTCCTTAACCACTGGTGCTAATGCCAGGATAGCGCCGGTGCTATAGCAGCCAGGGTTTGCCACCAGAGATGCTGAGGCAATCTCACCTCCATGCAACTCAGGCAAGCCATAAACTGCCTCCTTTAGTAGTCCAGGTGATGGATGGTCAAAACCATACCATTTGGGATATTCATTAGCACTCTTTAACCGGAAATCAGCGCTGGTATCGATAACCTTGATGCCTTGCCTTAGCAAAGATGGCACTACACCGACACTGGCTTTATGCGGCATCGCTGAGAAGGCAATATCGATATCGCTAGCGAACTCAGTTTTTATTAACTGGCCAATATCGGCAAGATGTGGGAAAACATCACCCAGCTTTTGACCTACGGCACCTCGCCCGGTAACCGACTTGAGCTCTACTTGAGGATGTTGATGGAGCAAGCGAGCTAATTCACTTCCAACATATCCGCTAACATTTATAATGCCTGCTTTTATTCGTGGCATACCAAATCCTATTATACTATATGGTGGATGGTGGTCAATAAGCCAAATTTTTTGCCATCCTTGACACCGACATCCCTCTAGTTTGATAATATATTTAATTGCGGGTGTAACTCAGCGGTAGAGTGCTTGCTTCCCAAGCAAGACGTCGTGGGTTCGAATCCCATCACCCGCTTTCTTGTTTTTACCCTCACAGTAATAGCAGGATTCATCCCCGCCCGACCGTATCAAATCCGAAATACCAAATCCTAAGCACTAAGCAAGCTCGAATATCAAAAACTCAAAACCGTTTTCGTTATTCGAATTTTGGCCTTGTTTAGAAATTAGAATCTATGGTAACGTTTCCAAACGGTGTTATAATCTACAGACAGCTAAAGGGGACAAGATGCCAGAAAGAGACGTGGTGAAAGAATCCCGGGAATGTTTTATTGATAGATTCATCAAGTTTCCGGACTTCTTCGAAGGTCTGGAGCTAGGAGTCGATATATTTGTTTATACCCAGAAGG
>CAYTBB010000140.1:0-2898 GCA_964435965.1 uncultured Dehalococcoidales bacterium | reverse complement strand
TGGCTGCCCATCGCAGCGCGAATGAGCTCCAGGGACAGCCGCGCGCCTTTGGGCTCATAACCGACGCCCAGTTCATTATTCCAGAACGCCTGAACCTCTGCCGGCAGCTTGCGTTGCGAGCTTTCCCAGAGATCGCGCAACGGGACGCGGGGAGAGAGCAGCCGAGGGATCCAGTAACCGACATCTGGCGCGCCTTCGTTTCTCGCTCGAAAGCGCATGCGGTTCTGATCCCAAGCCGAAACGCGATCGATAGCCTCGCCGCAATGTGGGCACCAGACAGCAATGCGTCCGCCCTTTTCGTCGACAAGCGACCAGTCGAGCCAAGACGACTCCCCACACCCCTGACAGTCGATCTCTGGCTCGCGCTGATCGCTCTCCTGGTACGCCGCATCGATCCCCACGCCGGGGTAAGTCGGGGTGGAAAGACCCAGCTCGATCTGTGCGCTGCTGTCGCCGAGGCGCCCGCGAATGAGCGGGATCGCCGCTGGCGGGATGCGATCCCATTCGTCGATCACGGCCACGTCTGCCGGCACCTGCGCAAGCTGTGCAGCACGATCGGGCCGGCCTTGGGGGATGTGCGTGCCGCGCACATAGAGATTCGACTTCCTGAACGTCTTGAGACCGACATTGTCGATGTTACCCGCCGCACTGGCAATGTCGGGGCTGTGTGAGACCGCAGTGTCAATGCGTGTATGGGCAAAGTCGCCTACCAGGTTCCCGCCTGGCGGGACGGCGTAGAACACGCTCAGGCCCAGAACGACGAGGGAGTAAAGCGTGATGTTCACGGCCAGCTCGGTCACCGAGACTTGAGCCGCCTTGCGCAGCAAGATACGCAGGCCAGGTTCTTTGCTGTTCAGCACACCCAAGATCATCTCCCCGACCTCTTCGTAGATCTGCACCATCCACGGATAGTCGTCAAGGCGGAAGCGATCGTAGGATCGGCTCTGGTGATTCTGAATATGGCGGCATCGATAGACCCAGTCGAGCAGATCGGGGTATTGGCTCCCGCTGTTCGCGCGCAATTCATGGATGTGCTCCTCCAGGATGTTGTTGAAGCCCGTCAAGGCCAAGCTCTCTACAGTCTCCGAGGATGGCCTCAACGAGCTCTGGATCGTTAACCCGTCGAATAATGACATTCGCTATCACCGTGAACAGAAGCAGTACCCGCTCTGCCGTGACATACTGCTGCAGATCGACCAACCGGCGCCGCTCTCCCTCTACAAGTCTGCGCCGCCGATCCACCACATCCTCGATCTCGTGCCACGTCTGCCATACATCTCCCCCCCGCCGCACGAGGTTGCCCAGCGTTTTCAGCGCCGCATCGACTTGATCCCATTTTTTCGCCTTGCGCGCCGCCGCGAGCGATATGTAGACTACGCCGACGCTCTCCCAAAGCTCGCGGCTGTCTGCCGTATCCATGCCCGAAACGAGCTCCGCAATGCGCGTATCGAGCAGGGCGATTTCGTCGCGGAGGGAAATGAGGTCTGGATCGGCAAGGGCATCTTCGTAGCGCTCCTGAAGGCGCGCGGGGAGATACTTGCTGTACCGACCGTGCGTGAGGACAGGAGAGGCCAGGCCCTTGAGGCTGGCGCCACCGTGGAGATTGCAGCGCTGGCCAGGCTCGACAACGCGGCGCCGGCAGGGCCGCGGCTCACCGCATTCGGGACATTGCCACAATTCGTATTCGTCTTTGGCATAACGATGCCCGCACTGGCGGCAACGTCGCGTGCGCGCGCCACAGAACAGGGCCTCATCGTTCATGGGGTAATCGTGCATTCATGGAGTTTCCGCGAGCCCCCCACCCCCAACCTATCGCGGACAACGCACCGGGGATTGCCATGCAGATCCGTTTTCTAGGTTATCAGCACTGGCCGCCCGGACTCGAACGCGGGATCTCCATCCTGTCGCCCTGGACGGGCATCTGACCGAGAAGATGGTATTCTGCCCTTGAACTACAGGCCGGCTGATTCCCCCCAACCATCGCCCTGGACGGGCATCTGACCGAGAACCCGTCGCATGAAGGCACCCGTATCAACGGTGCCGGCCCTATTCTACGGCATGGATCATGGCGCTGTCAACTGACCAAACGTTCCATGGAACAAATGTTCCATGGAACAAGCGTTCACCTGCTTCTATTTACGTTAGGGTCATAATCTGAAACGGGGGTCCTGGGCCGTCCCGGGATGACAAATGAGGTTGTGGAACGTGGAGGAAAGACTTTACTTTTACCCCCTCATTTGGCTTATACAGGTAGGACCAAACGAGACAGGAGACGACAATGGAACTGCGACAGGACCCCGCCAGCAAGAAAGTGTACCTCGACGCCAGGAGCTGTCTGTATGACTTTGACGGCACCCCCTACCGCCGACCCGACGAAGTCGGCGACTGGGCAACGCTGAGCCGGGCCTCGGTCCCCTGCCTGTATGACTGGCAGGAAGACCCCGGGCGCTACGGGTTCGCCGCATACCTGGTCACCCAGATCACCGTATACCGCGAGGGCGACGAGCCGGTACGGTTCGTGGCCGGTGGCGCGATCGTCTTCATTCGCGGCTGGATCACAGACCGCGTAGACGAGGGCGCCTTTGTCGCAACAAAGCCAATCGGCCTTTACGCCGATCGCAACGTCGCCAGGGCGCACCCGCTGGTCACCGTCGAGTGGTAGCCCCCCTACAGGAGACAAAGCAATGTTGAGTATCACCGACCTGAAGCAGATTCTAGGTGAAGTCGAGAACATCGCGATGAACCACATCATCGAAGGCATAGAGCTGGACGATGACGTGATCACGATCCACACCGACGACACAGACCCGGTAGAGATCGACCTGTTCCGGAGCGGCGAGCCACAAACGACAGACAACGTGTGCCCTATCTGTGGCTGCGAGGAAAGCACGGGTGACG
>CAYTBB010000139.1:0-2995 GCA_964435965.1 uncultured Dehalococcoidales bacterium | reverse complement strand
ATAACCTATTCAACGAAATAGAATCGTTCAACCAAACAGAAACACAGCCAATAGATCAAGTGCTGCCATAATTTCTTCTCTTTATTCGATAAAAGCAAACATCAAACCATAATTCAGGCATCTGCTGAACTGAAATAGCCGATAAAAACCGCTTCAGGTGCTTTGGAGCATACCTTACCTTTCCGGGTTATGATAAAATCTCGTAAGACAACTGTTAGTCAAGAAAATTTGACTAACGTATTATTTGATAGGTCAAGAAACCTTGACAAAAATCCTTTTATGAATATTCAGTCATAAAATGAATTGTTAGAGGCTTTAACTTGGAAAAATCAGCATCAACTGTTGCTGAAACAGAAGCCGTGACTTCAATAGATGAATACTTGTCACTAAAACGTCTCCGACGACGAAAACAAAAACTTTCCGTCGTAAGAAGAATGGAGATTAGAAATGGATAAGAAACAGACATTAACCACCGCTTTTATTGCGGTGCTTTTGTCTTCAGCACTGGTTGGAGTGCAGTTCGTTAGGTTAGCAGAAGCAAATTTTATGCCAATGCAGATTCCGCAACCAGCGTTTATTATCAGAAGTAATGGAAGCGTTGAGCCGTCAACGGCGCCGATTCAGCGAGATGGAAATGTTTACACTTTCACGGATGACATTGTTGGATACACCATCGCTTTTGAACGTGACAACGTTGTGATTGATGGGGGAGGCTACTCTCTCATAGGAAATGGAGATTCTACTGGGATTTTTATTCTAAACCGGAACGGAATAACGGTGAGGAACATGAAAATTAGCAACTTCTCTTCTGGCATCAGGCTCATTGCTGAACGTTATATGGGAATGACTTGCTCAAACAACAAGCTTTCAGGCAACACAGTGACAAACAATGATTACGGCATTTCCATCAGTTCCTCCTCTAACAACGTGCTTAGAGACAACAGCATGAACAATAACACACGCAATTTTGGAGTTCAGAGTAAATATGCAAATGATGTTGATGTTTCAAACACGGTTGACGGAAAACCAATAATTTACTGGGTCAACCAACGAGACAGGACTGTGCCATCTGACGCCGGATACGTAGCCCTCGTGAACTGCGCACACATAACAGTTCAAAATTTGAATCTTGCCAACAACGGACAAGGAGTAATACTGTTTTCCACAACGGACTCGACAATAACCAATAACCATATAACGAACACGGGCAGCGGCATCTACATCCAAGAGTCTTCCAGCAACACCATTTCCGGAAACAACTTAGCAAACAACGGCTATGGCATAAGAGGTCAAGCTCCTTCAAACAACAACATATCTTCAAATAACCTAACAAACAATAAGAATGGCATTTACTTCACTGGGGCTTCAGAGAACAATGTTATTTCTAGAAATAGTGTAACAGCAAACACTGAGGATGGTATCCATTTATGGGGGTCTCGTAATACAGACATTGATGGAAACACGATAACAAACAACACTGAGAACGGCATAATCTTCTTCGAATCTCAAGATAACAGGATTATCGGAAACACAATAATCGGAAATGGCATCGGCATCAAATTCTGGTTTGACGCAAGCAACAACAGTGCCTCTGATAATTATATAGCAAACAACGCCATCGGCGTCTTAGTTGACGATTCTTTCGACAACAACATAGTTGGGAATATGATAACAGAAAACAGCGACTGGGGAATGCAATTCACAGGTAGCCAAAACAATAACGTGGTTTACAATAACAGTTTCGTTGATAACAATGTGGGGGAAGGGCTACAAGTGTCCATTCCTGGCGTATGGTCGATGGACGGAATGAAAGATGGAGGCGGTAATGTTTGGGACAACGGCACAGCAGGAAACTACTGGAGCGATTACGTAACGAGGTACCCGAACGCATCAGAAGTAGGCAGTTCAGGAATAGGGGACACCCCCTTCTACATCAACCCAAACAACATTGACCGCTATCCAATCATGGAACCAGTCACAATCCCAGAGTTTCCCTCATGGACAGCGATCTTACTTACACTCACCACGTTCACAATTGCGTTAGCCATATGCAAACAAAAACTACGCAAACCCAAAGGGGTGAAGGAATAAGATGAGTGGGCGCCTAACAAGGTCTCTCATTTTGGTCATTGTTTGTTCACTGGTTGTTTCTCTTTCAAGCATCAACATTACACAAGCAGCAGTAACCAACTCGTATGCGTGGACTACCCTTCAGAACGATGAAGGAAGAACAGGTTACACGGAGAGCCCTGCTCCAGACAGTAACCAAACGTATTGGAAGTTTCAGACAGGTGGACCAATCACGTCTTCTCCGGTTGCATCTGCGGGAATGGTCTTCGTAGCTTCCACTGACGGATACCTCTACGCGGTTAACGCAACCAATGGAGCAAAAATATGGGATTTCTGGATAGGCACAGACGTTAATTCTCCGACAGTTGCTAACGGCAAGGTCTTCATTACATCCGCTTCTGGAGCCGTTTATGCAATTAACATGTATACGGGAGTGGAGGAGTGGAATAAATCGCTTGGAGAAGAAGCAGGTTTTGGGGCTCCATTAATCGTGGGTTCTAGGGTGTTCGTGAATGGAAACCAAAGCGTGTTTGTCTTCAATGAAGCAGTTGGAGTAAGCCTTTACAGTGAACCAATTATTTATGCGAAAGGAATTGCGCCTCTCACCTACGACAACAGCATTCACAACGGGCTAATAGTTGCTGTGGTCTTAAAAACAACAGGAATTGGACTCAAAGGATTCGAAGCCAAGAATGGCTATTCACGCTTTTGGCTAAATCTCGTTTCAAGTGGCATTGAAACTGTTAGGAGTGCAGCAACAATAGGCGACGGAAAAACGTTCGTTGTTACTGTGGACCTCAATGGCAACAGCACCATCTTTGGATTAAACGGTTTTGGAATGAGAACTTGGGAACATCAATTAGACGGCATAACTGAGGCTTCTCCTGCAGTTGCCTACAATACAGTCTATATTCCAACAAGCAGC
>CAYTBB010000138.1:0-3025 GCA_964435965.1 uncultured Dehalococcoidales bacterium | reverse complement strand
TTTCACAAATGACCACAATCGTAGTACCATATCCCTCCCTGTTCTCGGCTTCGTGAACCAACTGAGGATTCCACTTCACCTCTTTCCACTTCCTGCTCTTATGTGAGGATCGCCGCATACATCGTATACTCTCGAAGGGCAACTTGTCTTTCAGTAAGAGGTCATCAAGATAGGGGTTATATCCTACCGGCATAGTTGCCAGCAGTTTGCCGCCTGAAGTCAGGCAATTCTCCTTCAGGTTGTCTATAGCTTCCAGCAGTTTACGTGGTGCCGGAGTATCTTCGTCCCATCCAACGTGTTCCAGACTTGATATTGACAGTATCAAGTTGAACTTCCGGGACGGCGTGTAAGCGGCTGCATCTTCGTTGATTATCCCCTCGCCTACCTCATACTTGTCTAGGACGGTGAAGTAGTGTTTGTAGTAGTGGCTCAAAACGTTGCCGACTTCCAATACTGTCCCGCCGTGCTGAGACCTGTACTCTTTCATGTAGTCCAAGACTATCGGAATCTCTACCGCTCTCTCATTCCTCCACGTTGCGTTGTAGAGATGGCAGAAGTACCTATGAGTCACGCCGCCGAATCGGAAGGTAGCTGTCCACGTCCTCTTGTAGTACCAGGTCATAGGGACATAGTAGAGATAGGCCAGCCCTTTCCGTATCAGATATCCGAGATTCTTGCGCTTGTACTTGTTGCGTGTGAACAGAAATTCCCGGGCAAGGTCTATCAGTACGCTCATTCTCGTTTCTCCGCGTGGAGCATAGAACGGGTAGAGTCTATATGCTCCAGTTCGTAGTTATAGCCGTTATCTTCGAGCCAGCTACTCCACTGTTTCATCTTTCGCCGCCCTTTGATCCCTAGCCCAAAGGTGTGGAGTTCGGCTTCTATCACTCGGATGCCCTTCAAGTCTTCGGGGTTGATGTACCATTCGCAGCCTTCACAGTCCACTTTCAGGACAGTTACCCCCGTTGACATATCTAGCATCTCTGGAAGCGTCCGTGTCACACATTGGCTAGACTTCCCCCAATACTCAAGACGTAGCCAGCCATCACTTTCACCTAGCCCTTCCCATCTCGCATAGATGTTCTCTGCCTGATTCAAGCGAATAGACTCTAGCAATTCACAGTGGAAGATAGGCTCAACAGCATATACCCTCTTAGCAATCTTGGCTGCGGGTATAGCAAATGCCCCAATCTGCGCTCCAATGTCTAGTACCACATCATCGGGGCGTATCCTGTCAAATCGGTATTCCCTGTAGACATCAAAGATAGGCTGGCACGAGATAGGATCGAGCCGAAACTTGCAGCCCCGGTATTCCACAAAGATGCCCTCATTGTGGGCGGTGTCTATAATCACCATCCCCTGATTCCTGAGTGCTGCCACCATCCACTGTGATAGGCTGCGGGTGTGGAAGAAGAAGCCCAATACGTCAGGCTTCAGGAGATTAGTGAAGACTCTACTCAGTCGGGCCATCTATACACCCCCGCATCGCCGCTAGTAAAGCACGGCGACAAGGCTTCCGTATCTATCTCGAATCTCTCTCGTTGCCCCACGCCCATCCACACAACTACAGACTGCTCCCTTACATTCCGCCCTCTGAGGAAGACGTAGGAACCTTCAGGTACTTCCAAATCGGCGGGCAACTGTAGTACAGTGTCTACCGCAATCCCGCAGCGTTCTTTGAGAAACAGAAGCCCGTACCAGTCTGCGTATATCGGTAGCCTATCATTACCCACGATCCAATCTCGTACCACTTCATCGTCATGTTCCAAAGATGCCCCGAGGTCTAGTCTGTAGTCACTCAGAGCTACCGAATATGGTATATCTACGCCGGTCACTTCGCCCTTGGCCACTTCAAAGACTAATCCACTGGTGAACAGGAAATAGGGAATCAGGACACACACAGTCAGAACCTTGATATTCCTCAGAATCAACTTGCCGCCGATTATCGCCGCTGGAGCCAGAACCAAGAGGGATAGATGGTACATCCTCGGCGCACTGATAACCGCTGTCAGTCCGGGAGCGATGACAAGCAATCCAAGCAGCCCCATACTCACCGAAGCAAAGGCGAGATAGGCGGCGTTGATATTGAGAGCCTTCCGTTTCCAAATCATATAGACGAAGCCAACAACGATCAGGATTTGCGTGGCATACTGGAACAGGCGGAAGGCTTTACCCCATCCCGATGCACTCAGGAAGTCCATGCCTAACGCCGTTTGCACCAAAGTCTCCTGCCCACTGGTAGTCGGCAAAACGAGTCCAGCGGCTTCAGGAGCCAGACACGTCAGGAACGATAGACTCACCGGGGAGAACTGCCCCAACTGAAAGGCCAAGATGTGCATTAGAATCCCCGAACACACCCAAGAGTAGTACAAGAACGAGGTCACGGCCATCACGGAGGCCACGATAATCAGAGCCTTGTACTGAGACTTGTCTATGGCTTGGAACACGCCGACGAGTACCAGCCCCCCGGCAAGGTAAATCATAAGCAGCCCGCCCATAGTGTAATGGGCGAGTACAGTAGCCAAGCTCGCTCCAATGGCCCATGCCGGATGCCTCTTGGCAACGAGGGCGTAGATGCAGACGACAAAGGCAACCTCGGCGAACTGCTGCTTGGCCACGACTTCCATGAAGAACGAGGGGATAGACACCAAGAAGAACGCTGCCAAGAAACTCTCTGTAGCCTCGAAGTGAATCTTGAACAGGAAATAGGCCACCACAGGGACTACGGCAAGCCCAGCGGGGAATACTACCTTCAGAATCCAGAGACTATCTATCCCGAGAAGATTGGCCAGTGCCGGAGCGAATAGAACCAAAGGCAATGAGCCGTTGTAGGTACACGGTAAACTGGAATCCCAGCCTTCAGTCTGTGCGAGATGCACGTAGTAGTATTCCAGATGTATGTCGGTCCCGATCAGATAGGAACTCTGGAGCGTTACTGACCACAGAAGAGACAGGGCAATGCCGTAGAGCAGATAGGGATAGTATTTCTCAGGGATTCGCCCGAAGGCTACTAGCCCTACTACTA
>CAYTBB010000137.1:0-3048 GCA_964435965.1 uncultured Dehalococcoidales bacterium | reverse complement strand
GTCCTTTGGCCGGGATTCTCGCCGACGCGGAAACCTTCCCCATTTACCCTTCAAGCCACGACTTGGGTTTTTATTCAAGCCACGACTTGCCGGTTTTATCTAAGCCACGACTTGAAGGTTACACCCGCAATTTTGGCGACTCGCAAAACTCCAGCGCCACTGCCTGCGTTATCGAGCGAGATTGGGTCGTTGCTAACGAGTGCGGCTGGTCAACCCTGATGACTCTGGCGTAGCTGGATAATCTGCCGCCATATTCCAGCAGTCCTTCGGTGGGTGGAACCGTCATGTCAACGCTCACCAATTCCCCGTCTTCCAGATTACAATCGCCGAACTCGGCCAACACGCCGCCTGGGCTTACATTAACGGTATTACCCGCATAAACCGTGCCGCCGAGTTGGCCGACCTTCTGGCACAGCACGGTAAGCCTGAGCGGCTGGCGCTGATATCTTCTTCTGTCCTTATCTTCCTTCATAAGCGTCCCTGCCTAAATGGAGGTCATTCAATATATCCTCTATCTTACCTAATCAAAAATCATTAGCAAGCCCCATACCAAAACGACCTGCGGCAAAATGCCCTAAATTAACATTCCCAAGCTCTTGTAGATAATCAGGTTAAGTGGCCCCTGTTCAGTTCAGGCATAAAATCTTCCCGCCTGAGTGTCAGAAACGTTGACAAACAGCAACATGGAGCCAGGTACTGCAGCTTTTGTACAAAATTATTCACAATGTTGCCGTTTTGCCACCATATCGGTGCTTACCTATTTATCGGATGAGCAAGGCGTTATGTTTGTTTAAGTGCGTCCCCCTTTATTCCGAAAAGGAAACAGAAATGTTGTTTTTTTGCAACACAGGCACTTAACAGAACCTGGCTATCAGAGTTAAATGACTGCAAATGAGCGCACAAAACCAAAAACAACCTGATAAATCGACAAAAGCTGAGCATGAGCGACAGCAACACTCTGCATCTGAGGCGTTCAGTTCCCCCAACTTGGCCGAGTCGATAATCGAATCGGTTTGCACCGGAGTCGTGGCCTTTGACCGAAAGCTCAGGATAATCCGGGCCAACAGCCGGGCTGACCAGCTTGTTGACCTCGGCGAATACATTGACCGGTCCCTCGCCGCCGGCACCGATGCCAAAGTCTGGGGCAACTGGACGAAGTTGCTCAAATCGACCATCACGACCGGCTGCAACGGTGATTTTAAGGCGGTAAGGTACAACTTTGACGGGCGAAAGAGGCTTCTGCACATAGTCTGCACACCGCTAAAGGAAATATCAACCCAACAGGTCATCGGCGCAGTGGTGGTTATCGAGGATGTGACCGAAAAAGCTGATATCGAGGGTCAACTGGCCCAGGCCGAGCGGTTCGCGGCTGTAGGCAAGGTCGCCAGCAAAGTGGCACACGAGCTGAACAATCCCATGGACGGGATTCTCAGATACCTTAATCTTGCAATACGCGTTATTGACAAGCAGGACCTCGAAAAGGCCACCCAGTACCTCCATCAGTGCCGCGCAGGCCTGACACGCATGGTTCAGATTATCAGCGAGCTGCTGGAATTTTCCCGCTGTACGTATCCGGCCTTTGAGCGCGGGCCGGTCGATCGGATTGTTGAAGCGGCCGTCAAGGCCATGGAATCGCAGGCCAAGGGCATAGACGTTCAGGTCATTCGAGACTTTGCCGGCGATATGCCGAGGTTCAGAGGCTCGAACCTGTTTCAGGTGTTCAGCAATCTGATTAAGAACGCCGCTGATGCCATGGAAGGTGCGGGCCAATTGAGAATTACGATATCCGATAGCGATGACATGCTGACGATAGAGTTTCGTGATACGGGCCCCGGCTTTGCCCCCGAAAACGCCGAAGTTATATTTGAACCTTTCTTTACAACAAAACGCCGCGGCCGAGGCGCAGGGCTGGGCCTCGGGCTGGCAATATGCAAAGATATTGTTGAAAAGTACGATGGCCGGATAACAGCCCGAAACGTCCCCGAGGGCGGCAGCGTATTCACTGTTCGTCTGCCACTCGCGCAGGAAAATTCACCGAGAGGCTAATAGGGCAAATATAATGGCAAAAGCGAAAATTCTTGTTGTTGACGATGACCGGATAATCCTTGATTCCTTATGTGAGTTTCTGAGTCTTGAAGGCTACGCCGCTACCGCAGCCGAGTCTTTCAAGGAAGCCGCCGCCGCTCTGCAAAGGCAGTCTTTCTCACTCGTTATCGCGGATGTGAACATACCCGACGGCTCCGGCTTCGAACTGTTATCGGTCGTCAGGAAGAACTATCCCCAAACGGTCGTCATCATCATCACCGGCTACGGGACTATTGAAAGCGCTGTTGAAGCAATCAAGATGGGCGCCTATGACTACCTCACCAAGCCGATCGTTGACGATGATCTGCTCTTAGGTGTTGAGCGGGCGCTGCGGCAGCAAACCCTTCTGAGCGAGAACCGCCAGTTGCGAGGGCAACTCGAACAGAAGTACACCTTGGATAATATTATCAGCCAGGACTACAAGATGGCCAAAATCTTCGACCTTATAGAAGCCGTGGCCGACACCACGACAACGATATTGATGACGGGAGCCTCCGGCACCGGCAAGAGCATGTTGGCAAGAGCTATTCACTACCATTCATCCCGAAGTGATAAGGCCTTTGTTGAGGTTAGCTGCGGAGCCCTGCCGGAGACATTGTTAGAGAGCGAGTTGTTTGGCCACGTAAGAGGTGCCTTCACCGGAGCTGTAAGGGACAAAGACGGCAAATTCTTAGCTGCCGACGGCGGCACCGTCTTTCTTGATGAGATTTCGGTCGCATCGCCTGCCATGCAGGTAAAGCTGCTGCGCGTTCTTCAGGACCGGCAGTTTGAGGCGGTGGGCAGCAATAAGACCATCACAGTTGACACCCGCATTGTTCTGGCGTCAAACAGCAACCTTGTCGAGGAGGTCAAGGCCGGCCGGTTCAGAGAAGACCTTTACTATCGAATCAATGTAGTTACGATTCATCTGCCGCCGTTAGCCGACAGAATCGGCGACATACCGCTGCTTACCGAGCATTTCCT
>CAYTBB010000136.1:0-3056 GCA_964435965.1 uncultured Dehalococcoidales bacterium | reverse complement strand
GCAATGTGTTCGGTTACAGTAATAGAAATGCCATGAAAATATTTGCAAATATTGAAAATGATGGTTACTGGGTTCCTGGCGGGACTTATTATGTAGATGTATGGGAAGTAAGTCATAGTTCTACATTCGCAGATGGAACTTGTGATTCTGGAATTAGAGGTCGTGGATCTGTTACACACTCACTTAGGGCCGATGAAGAAATAATCTCCGGTGCCGAAGGTGTTTGGGGTGCTAATGGAGAATATACTGAAGAGGTTCCACCGGTCTATGATTTTGAAACATCTGAAGCCACTTTGGATGATTGGTTAGGGAACCTCACTTTAGTATCATCTGAAACATTGAAAGAAGGAAATAATTGTAAACTTGTACGATATATTTTTGAAGTGTGGGAAGATGCAGAAGAAAGTGACGCTTATTTAAAAATGGGGTCAAATCAATTTTCAGCTTGTATTGAAGTATAATTATGCGATGGATAATACAAAAAATTAAGATAGTTAATGAAGTTCCAGATGTAAGAACGGCTTTGCCAGAAATAAAAATATCCAGTGATCTGGGAGAATTTGAAGGTGAAACTGAACCTGCGTGGGAGTTTCCTGCATGGTCTTATGATACTGGTAAAGTGACTAAACGAAAAGTAGCAGTCGGTAACGATACATTCTATTATGAAGACGTAGATTGATGGCTAATGTTAAAAAACGAAACGTGTCTATTAGTAATGATGAACTTTGGTACGAGGATTTAGACGTGGCAAGTGGAGAAATGACGGAACTCGTAGCTGCTAATGGGGGCATAGATACATCTGAACCGCTATCTATGTTTGAGATGTATGGTAAAGTCTTTATTTGCAACGGTACGAATAAAAAAGTAGCGGATTTTACAAATATAAAATTAACTACCGATGATCTTGGAGCCAATCCTCCTGATTTCCAAACGGTTCTTATCGGAGGAACGTCAGAAGCAGCAATGGTAGTTGATTATATAACATCGCTCGATGATGACGCTGCGTGTATATTATATGGAAGGCGAACGACTGTTGCAACGTTTGTAGATACCGAAACGGTAGAAGGCAAGGATAATGATGGAAACGATATATCATTCGTTTTAACTGCAAATGAAGTTATGCCACCGCATTGGTATGATTGGACTCCGTTTGGTAACGACGATACTTATGGAGAGATGCCCGATCAGGTTTATCTTGGTTGCAACTGGGGTGGTAGTGCGATGATTTCTGGTGACAGAGATTACCCCCATCAATGGTATAAGGCACGTCAAGGTAATCCCTGGGATTGGAATTATGTATCTAATGATGCTGCTTCACCTATAGCCGGTGGAAACTCTAAACAAGCTGGACAAATAGGTGACGTAGTGAAAGCTGTTATACCGTATGATAAAGACTATTTTATATTTGGATGTGCCAATTCTCTTTATTATTGTGTTGGTAACCCATCTCAGGGTGGTTCGATTTTAGTCCTTGATGCCACCAGTGGTATATTAAGTAAAGATTCGTGGTGTTTTGATAGACAGGGTGACTTATATATTCTTACTACAAGTGGTTTATTAAAAATACCGAGGGGGTTCGGAGGTATTGTAAACCTTACTGAAGAAACATATCCAGATTTTGTAAAAAATTTAGCATATAATTATGATAGTCATACATTGTGTATGGGATTTGATAGGAAACGAAATGGTATAAAAATAGCTAAAACGACTACTGCAAGCGGAGTGAATGCTTGTTGGTGGTTTGACATACAAGTTAATGGGTTGTTTTATGATGTATATCCAGAAGAAGCCGCTCCCCATTGTTTCTTTGATTATGAGTCACACGACCCTGACTTCTCTGGACTTCTTTCAGGATGCCATGATGGGTATATAAGAATTGATGACGACGACGCTACAGACGATGATATAGGTGGTGAAACTGATGAACTTATTGATAGCTATGTTACATTTGGCCCTTTGCCGTTAAGCGAGGGTAACAGCGAAGGTAAAATAGGTTCCATAGTAGGAGTAACAACCGGAGGATTATCAGGTGGGACCAGGGCTGATTCTAATAATGTGACTTTTAAAGTATGGACGGGGGCCTCAGCAGATGAAGTAGTTGAAAAGCTTAAAGCAAATTCTACTCCAGAAATAGGTGGAATAATATCTGCTCCAGGAAGGGGGCGTGGTGGTTACAATCGTAAATCTGTTCGGGGGATGTATGGAGGTATACGTGTAGGTAACGATACACTATCCCAAACATGGGGTTTAGAAAAATTAATAATAGAAGGAAAAAAGACGGGAAGGGCTAAATAATGAAAATAAATAAACTAAAAAACGCTCTTGAACAAGAATTGGGCAAAGGTAAAAAAGTCGCGGGTGCAGTTACCCGTGCGAAGAAAATAGCAAATAAACCCAAAAAGAAACCTACAGCAGAAGAGAGCTTAATTAAGAAGACTCGACGAAGACTTAGGGAGTTAGCTTATGGAAGCAAAACCTATTTGAAGAAGGAGAAGAAATAATGGCTAATATTGATATTAATGCTCTTATACAAAAGCTTGTTGGAATGTTCGATAAGAGTAGCGTAGAGGCCGACAAACAGGGTATGCTCGCAGCAGCAAATAAAGGTCTAATTAGTGCTGGTCTTGGGGGTACAACAAGAGCCGGTGCCGTATCAGCAGGTTTAACTTCTGAATTAGAAAACCAACGAAAAACAAACATGTTTGGGGCTTTACAAGGTGCGGCGGGTTTACTCCAGACTGAAAAACAATTTGGCCTTGCTGAAAAAGGTTACAAGCTTCAAGAAGCAATGGCGAAAGCACAATATGGTAGATGGGGATGGGATAAAAAGAGTAACGATCTAACGTGGCAAAGTTCATTTGGTTCAAATTCCGGTAACGGTGGAAGAGGAGGGGGATTCTGAGAATACCCCACATAAATCCAGATGATCTTGATTCGGTACGTAGGGCGTTTCAGATGCTTAACTCTGAACTCGGACCAGATGCCGAACCAGAATTTAAAAATCTTACTTTAAACGGTCTAACAGCTACTCGGCTAATTCAGACTGATGGGGATAA
>CAYTBB010000135.1:0-3105 GCA_964435965.1 uncultured Dehalococcoidales bacterium | reverse complement strand
GACATTTGTTGGGCTGTTGAATGTAAAAACCTGAAAAGTAGGGTTGGCAAAGAGCCAATGCAGAAATTCCATTCAACGCTCCAAGATTTAGGCCCAAAATGGAATGGCATATTCATATCATATAATGGCTTCACTCAACCTGCAGAAGAATACGCAGAACATTTTAACATTAAAAGATGGGATCCAGAGCGCCTCAAAGAAGAATGGTTTGCAGTAAGCATTGGGCGGGCTGAATACGCAACTCTCGGAAAAAAGAAGACGGTAAAAAACGCCTTACCTCTAAACTTTAACTTTTCCCAAGCAACAAAACTCAGTTTGCGGAACAAGGACAGGATTATGGCATCAGGAATGTTGTCATATACTCCTTACTATGCGATAGATTATTCTTATCATGCAAGATTTAAAGACCCGACCAAGCAAAGCTATACATTCAAAGATTCAGGCAAAGTTTTGGTTAATGCATTAGATTGTTCAGTGTTGAATCCTTCGACCAAACGCTCTAGTACAGTGACAAGAGCCCTGAAACTTGTCATATCTAAAGAAGCTAGGCAAGTAGCTAAAAGAACTACAAAGCTAATTCAGGAACTTCTGGAGGGTGTTTCGGACAAAGAATACGACGTTGAAGGGGGAGAAAAATATACCGTTCGGATTTTGGAGCCAGTTATCAATCCTAGAGCTGCAAGAAAAGAAGCAATCGATTTTGTAACGACAGAAAACACAGAAACAATAAGGTACCGCACTCAAGATGGGCATCTGAAAACTGTTACACACAGTCCTAAACGGAAAAACATCAACATAAAGAGTGTGACATTGGTTAATGTTCCACGATGGGACATGACATTCGATGTTTTCAACAAAACATATTCAAGAGAGATGCTGGCTTGTTCAGGAACCGTATTAGAAGACTCGATACAATATTGCCCAAAGCACGCAGGTCTATTCAAGAAAGAAACTATAGCTGCTTGTGAGATATGTGGTCAAGCCTTATGTGAGAAACACGCCTTTCAATGTCCAACTTGTGGCAAATGGTTATGTGAAAAAGATGGAACATTTTGCGCGAGTTGTGGACGGATATTTTGTCACGATCACATTTCTCTGTTTTGTGGGGTTTGCAGCAAGCCTTTGTGCTCGGATTGTAAACTAACCTGTCCATCATGTGGAAAGATTTTTGGTCAAAAACACGTTGTAAGCTGTAGTCAATGTGGAAAAGAGGTTTGCTCTGACTGTACAATAACTGTAGGGCGCATAAGACGGAAACATATATGCAAAGAATGTGTAAAGTAATGTTGTGACTACATAGTTTGCTTTCTAGCTAATCGATTTGTTAGCGGGTCATGGCTCTTTTGAACACTGGCACCGCTATTGCCGTCATGATGACTCCGAATGTTATCAGCACAGACAGTTCAGTGGTTAATGCGGGTATGTCTGCTCCAAGCACCATGACTTTCCTCAATGCGTCGGCAACGTAGGTTAATGGAAGAACTTTTGAGATGCTCTGCATGAACCATGGCATCTGCTCTATCGGAAAGAACACGCCGCTGAGGAACATCATAGGAAACATTATTGTAGTCATCATCATCACGGCTGTCTCCTGATCCTTCGCAAAAGACGTTAACACAACGCCTAAACCAACAAAGCTGAACACACCCAACAACAGCAAAGCAAACACCAGCAATATGTTTCCGTGAACAGTAACGCCGAATAAAGCCACAGCCAACACAAGTATGAGAACCCCTTGAAGTATACCTCTAGCCATCTGAGCAAGCGTTTTCCCAAGTATCACCGCAAGCCTATTGATGGGAGCCACCATCATTCCGTCCAGCGTGCCAACTTCTCGCTCTTGGGAGATGGCTGCAGGGAGCCCAGTCATAACGCTCATCATAACGGTCATAGCCATAATTCCGGGAGCTATGAAATCGAAATAGCTGAATTCGCCTTCAACAGCTCCTGTTGCCTGAACATTATATGGCTTCACGACCGCTAACGAGGTGTTTGCATCAACTCCTAGTCCCTGAACGTTCTGTTGAGCTAACATTGTGCCCATCTGTTCAAACACTTCTCCCAAAACGGCTTGTATCATTGCTGACATTTGGGGATTGGATTCATCTGTTACAATCGTGATTGTTCCCTGTTTTCCGCTCATAAGGTTTGAAGTGAAGTCGCTGGAGATTATTATGCCTCCTTCAGCATCTCCCGTTTGAATCAGGTCTCTTACGTCATCAAGATTTGAAGCATCAGTAAGGGTCATCATGCCTGTGTTGTCATTTATGCTGTTTAATGTCATAATGAAAGTTGAGCTTAAACTGTAATCGCCGAATCCTGCGTCTTCGTTCACCAAGGCAATGGATACGTTGCTTATTGAGGTCTCAGAAGGATATATGAAACCAACCATAGTCATCATGAATATCGGCATCAATATAAGCAAAACTAGTCCCATTCGGTTCCTGAATAACTCCATTAGGTCTTTCCAAGCAATCCTGAAGCTATGCGAGATCATGGTTTTGGCACCCATTCAGATCACCTTATCCTCCGTTTCGGTCTAAAAGGCCCGTGTTCACGCACCGGGATTTTGTTGTCTGCCTTATCTCTAACTTCGCGTCCAGTTATATGCAGGAAAACATCTTCGAGTGTAGGCTGGAGATTTTCGATCGAGTTTATTTTGGCTTTCTCTGCTCTTACGGCATCAATTATGGTGTCAAATGCTTCGTCACCGGTTGCATGAATCTTGATGTGCGAAGCGTTTTCCTGAGAGACTGACTTGATGCAATTCAAGGCTTGCAGCGCAGTGACCATTTTTTTGGTGAGATTTGGAATCTCCAGTTTCAGGACAGTTGTGTTATCTCCTGAAACAAGTTTTTTCAGATTTGTTGATGTGTCAAGCGTGTCGATTTTTCCGTGGTCTATTATGCCTATGCGGTCACAGAGCAGGTCAGCCTCATTCATCATGTGCGTGGTGAGTATGATTGTTGTTTTGTTTTCTCGGTTGATTTTTTTAATGAACTCTCTGACTTCGACTGTGGATTGAGGGTCTAACCCTAATGTGGGTTCATCGAGGAACAACACTTTTGGCATGTTAAGCAACGCTCTTATCACGTTCATTCTTTG
>CAYTBB010000134.1:0-3143 GCA_964435965.1 uncultured Dehalococcoidales bacterium | reverse complement strand
TGCGTCCGGCTATTTTTTCCATGCTGGGTCGAGATGATTGGCAGAGAATCAGAGTAAAAGCTATCCTTAAAGAGGCAGTTTCAAGCAGGGGTGGGAGAAAAAAAATCATTCGGGCTAAGTTAGTCAAAGAAGGAGACAAATACCTGGCAGTCCCTGCTACCTCTCAAGAATCTGGCGTTTTAAAATCAATGGTGTGGGCGGATAGTTTTTTAATTTTGCCTAAAGAAGTAGAAAGAATAGAAAAAGGAGAGGAAGTCTTCCTGGAGCTTTTGAAATGAAGGCTAATTACTTGCGTCTTTCTGTCACTGACCACTGCAATTTAAGTTGTTTTTACTGCAAACCTTTTGAGGCGGTGAGACATCTTAGGCGGGAGGAGTTCCTGAGTTTTGAAGAAATAAGCCATATAGTCAGCTTGGCTGTTGACTGGGGAATAAGAAAGGTGAGAATCACCGGTGGGGAGCCCTTACTGAGAAATAACATTGTTGAATTAATAAGAATGCTCTCATGCATAAAGGGAATAAGAGACCTTCCAATAACTACTAATGGAGTGAGATTGGAAGAATTAGCCCCCCTATTAAAGGAAGCAGGAGTCTCCCGCGTCAACGTGAGCCTGGATAGTCTAGACAAGGAGAGATTTACCAGAATTACTGGCCAGGATAATCTAGACCAGGTACTAAGAGGAATAAAGGCCGCCAAGAAAGCAGGACTGGAGCCGGTTAAGATTAATGTAGTAATTCTAAAAGGAATTAACGAGGTTGAGATTCTTGATTTTGTTGATTTTGCCCTGGAAAATAGCTTGATTGTTCGCTTTATCGAATATATGTCTACTAATGGATTAGAACAGAATGACTGGTTTTTTTCGAATAATAGAGTAAAAGAAATCATAGAGAGAAAATGGAGGACTTTAGAGCCTCTACCCTTTTTTGCTAGCTCAGTGGCCCGGTACTATAAAATCGATGATACTAAGGTAGTTTTAGGATTCATTAATCCCATAAGCCAACCGTTTTGTCATCAATGTAACAGGCTTCGACTTACCGCTGTGGGAAAGCTCAAACCCTGTCTGGCTTCCAATGTAGAAATTGACATTAGAAAATCTCTTAGAGAAAAAGCTAAGGACTATGAAATCAAGATGTTATTTGACTTAGCCATGAAGGAAAAGCTAAAAGAGAGACCAAAGCCACCTTATCAAAGAAATAAATATATGTTTGAAATAGGGGGTTAGCATGATCGATGTAGGAGAAAAGAAGATTACTAAAAGAGAGGCTGTGGCTGAAGGAGAGATTATTCTCTCTCTGGAGACTATAGAGCTTATCAGACAGGGAAGAATACCCAAAGGGGATGCACTGGAGTGCGCCAGAATAGCAGCAGTTTTGGCCATAAAAAAGACACCCGAGCTCATTCCTATGTGTCATCCTTTAAGGATTACCCATTCAAAAATAGATTTTTATTTAGGAAAAAATGAAATCAAGATAGAAGCTAAGGTAGTTGCAGTGGATAGAACTGGGGTGGAGATGGAGGCCCTAACCGCCGTTACAATCGCCGCATTGACCATTTATGATATGTGTAAGGCAATTGATAAAACTATGGAGATTTCCTATATCAGACTGACCCAAAAAAGCGGAGGAAGAAGTGGAGATTTTCTCAGAAAAGAGAGGCTATAATGAAAGGAAAAATCTTTTCGATCAACCAGAGTCAAGCCAAGGGGGTTCCCAAACTGCCAGTTAGGGAAGGTTACTTGAAGGAAGGCTGGGGTCTTTTAGGGGATGCCCATAGCGGAAAGTGGCACCGACAGATTAGTTTTCTTTCCTGGGAGAGTATCAAATCTCAGAATGAATGTCCCAGGATTAAGAAATCGAAAGACGAAGCATTGAAGCCGGGCGATTTTGCTGAGAATATTACTACCCAAGGCCTGAATCTGGCTAGACTGAGAGTGGGTGACGAAATCAAAATCCAGGGCAAAATAAAGGTAAAAGTGACTCAAATTGGAAAAGAGTGCCACACTTACTGTGCTATTTATAAAAGAGTGGGGAAATGCATTATGCCCAAGGAAGGCATCTTTGCCGAAGTTCTAAAAGGTGGAAAAGTAAAAGTAGGCGATGAGATAAGGATAGATTCGAATGATGAAAATCGTAATAATCACGGTGAGTGATAGCTGTTCAGAAGGAAAGAGAGAAGATACAAGTGGATTTCTTATTAAGCAGATGATAGCGAGTATGGGCAAGGTGATAGAATATGAAATTATCCCGGATGAGAAGGCTTCTATAAGCCAGACCATTAAAGAAGCAGCGGATGAGCTAAAGGCAGACCTTATTTTGAGCACAGGAGGAACAGGTCTGTCTTTGCGGGATGTTACTCCCGAGGCTACCAGAGAAGTAGTGGAAAAGGAGATTCCTGGTTTTGGCGAGCTTGTGCGTCAGAAAAGTTTTGAGATTGCTCCTATGGCCGTTCTTTCCCGGGCAATTGCCGGAATTAGAGGAAAAAGCCTCGTAATCAATCTTCCCGGAAGTCCCAAGGCAGTCAAGGAATGTCTGGATATCATTCTTCCTCTTGTCCCCCATGCCCTGGATATGATAAAAGGAAAAGGACACGAAGATTCTGCTGGCAAGAACCGGCCTTGATTATCTAGGAATTATATGGCCTATTGAAGGATATTCCTCAAAAGAGAGCGTATAGCGCTTAGCGGATAGCGTATAGTGAAAAGCAAAAAACACAAAACTATAACGGATGTTCATAGTTCATCGACAGAAAACAATAAGATGGCAAGTAGTGAGTGATTAACTGGTGAGTGGCGAGTAGTGCCCCTCCTCCCCCAAGGGGAGAGGGATAGGGTGAGGGAAATTAACCATTTGACCATTTAACAAATTAACCAACAACAGTGACGGAAGAAATTTTTTGTCCTTCGGTTCGGCTCCCGATTGACTTACCGATAGATTACTTTATTATTAAAAAGAAGAGAATTTTAGTATCAAAATTATAGAGATGATCAGCATGAGGCAAAATGTCATTTTTGAAGAATTCCTTCAGTTTTCTAAGTCGCTTTTGCTTCGCCTGATGTTTCCTAAACCGCGGGCCGCGGGTTCGAGTCCTGCCAGGTGCACCAGCAAAGTCTTTATTAGAATGGGTTTCACCATCTACCATTTTCG
>CAYTBB010000133.1:0-3145 GCA_964435965.1 uncultured Dehalococcoidales bacterium | reverse complement strand
GATGATTATATATTTCAACCACCGGACCAGGTTACGGTTATAAGTATGAAGATCCCGGAACTGCGAGGTAATGAGCGTACTATTGGACTGACACAGACTATAAGGCCTGATGGATATATATCCTTCGAAACCGTAGGTGAAGTGTACGTTGCGGGGAAAACTCCGCGCCAGGTGGCGGAAATAATGTCCGAAAGGCTGCGCAAGCTTTATACATTCTCGAGCGACTGGCCCTTAGATGTTCGCGTGCAAAACAATCTAAGCAAATTCTATTATGTGATTGGACAGGTTGAGAATCCCGGAGCCCATATTTTTAGTGGGAGAGAGACGACTCTATCGGCTATTTCCAAAGCCGTTCCTTTTGTTCAAGCATGGGAGGAGGAGACCCAAGTAATCAGACCTTCGCTCAATTTGAACGAGAGAGCAAAAATCTTCAAGCTTAACTACAAGCGGATGATAGAGCACGGCGACATGAGTGGCAACGTACTGCTGCAGGAAGGCGATGTTATATATGTTCCACCTACGATTCTGGCCTCTATTGGCTTGACGGTACGGGAAATAACCGAGCCTATCATAAGCAGCATAGGCGCTGCTGTTGCTATTAATAACAATTATTATGGTGAAGCTGATATACACCAATAAAAACGGGATCGCTGCACTATCCATAATATGTGTGGATCTGGAACAGGTTCTTTGAAGGATTGCGATGTCGTCTCAGCGCGTACTGAAATTGGTTCACTTCAACAGCACGGTGTGGTTTGTTGCCAGCGCAGGTTTTCTTCTTATTGTAGCACTGCGACAGGCCGGGGCGGGCTGGTGGCTGATATTTTCCCTGTCAGGGTATTCAGCGGTACTAATATTCCTGCTAATCAGTCTGTATCTTTTCGCGGTTTTCAGGGGTGTGGTGCAAACCCGGAAGCGAGAGCACCCTCTGACTACCTCGATTTACTATATGACGTTCTACGATATAAGCCCGTTCCTGGGCGCTTTGGCGGGTGTGATAAGTACGGTTGGCGGCAGCAACATGGTTCAGCAATTGGCCACAATCTGTATTGGCTCGCTGGCTACCACATTCTTCGTATGGATTGTCCTGGATCCCGTTATCGGTTCGGTTGAAATGGCGCTGCCTGCAAGCAGAGAGCATCACCGGCGGCGTCAGGCCCATATCAAAGCGATGCGTGAGAAACAGCAGGTTGATAATGAGCGCTTGCTTGCGAAGCTGCAGGAAGAAGAAGCACTGGAGCAGCAGCAATTGCGCGAATTCCTGCCACCTGTGGCCGAGAAACTCGCCGAGCTCATTGCGACTTGCACCACCGACAGCAGGCACATCGAAAAAGAGGTTGTCCAAATCGGGGCACGTGCCTGGCGCCTGGGCGGCATAATCTGCATGAGACAACTGCATGAAATGGCAGTAGAGACACACAGAAAAAAATCTCAAAGCCGACATATCATCGACCACGTAGCGATTTGGTGGGACGGCATCGGCAGTTGGCGCACACCATCGCTTAGCGAAACCCTATGCAAAACGGCCTGAGTTTGTCTGCGAAACGGCGTTTGGTTTCGTGGTTTCACGGTGGCGAGCCCATGAAAATACGCCGTAGCACGACACAATTTCCTTGCAATTTCGAGCGACGAATATTATAATGTTATAGTCTGGCAGGTATGGATAGGAGGGATAAAAGCGGATGGCTAAACCGAACGGTTTAATATTCATTGTTTGGACGGGACTTACAATCGCCTCTGTAACCTGTGCGGAGGTGATCTATGTTGACGCCAACAGCCCCCACGACCCGGGAACGGGCACATTCTCGGACCCATTCCGGCGGATTCAGGATGCCATCGATGACGAGGATACCGACTCGGGGGATGTAATCGAAATTCAACCGGGCGTATATACCGGCCCGGGCAACTACAATATCGACCCCAACGGATTTGCAATTACCATTCGCAGTATCGACCCCAACAACCCTGATATTGTGGCATCGACAATTATTGACCCCAACCGTGCTGGTCGAGGCTTTGACTTCCGCAAGGGTGAAAGCAAGAACTGTATTCTCGCCGGCCTTACCATCAGGAATGGTTACGCCGCCTCAGAATCTAATGGCGGGGGTATAAAGTGCAGCTTAAAAAGCAGGCCAACGATTCGGAATTGTGTAATCCAGGGCTGTGAGTCTGATTCCTCCGGTGGTGGAATCCATTGCGATGAAAGCAGCATGCGGATTGAAAATTGTATCATAAAGAACAATTCAGCCGGTTATTACGGAGGGGGTATCAGTTTCGTGGATTCAATCGAAGCTGAAAGCCCTGTCATAGAAAACTGCGTAATAACCGGAAACAATGCCGGCTTTGAAGGTGGAGGTATTGACAGCGGAAAAAGCAGCCCCACTTTCAGAAATTGTATAATCAGTGATAACACGGCGGAATATAATGGTGGCGGAATCGATAGCTTCTGGGACAGCAGCATAGAGCTGATTAATTGTACCTTAGTAGCAAACAGCTCAAACAATACCGGTGGCGGGATATATTGCCAGTTCGGAAGTAGTATAGAAATACGAAACAGCATCCTCTGGGCGAATGAAGCAAGCGATGGCTTGCAGATTGCACTGCCCTTTGTAGGCGCCGGCAGCAGCGCTTCAGTTTACTACAGCGATGTCCAGGCCGGACAAAGCGGAGTCTTGGTGGATTCAAGCAGCACATTAACTTGGGGCCAGGGCAATATTGACGCTGATCCCAACTTCGCGTTATTTGACACGTCTATAGACCCGGATGAGTGGGACTTTCATTTGAGCAGCAGCGCCGGACGCTGGGACGGGAGTATTGAAGATTGGGTAAAGGACCAGTTCACAAGTGGCTGCATCGACGCAGGAGACCCCAACTCGGACTACACCAGTGAACCATGGCCACACGGTGGCCGCATAAACATGGGGGCTTATGGGGGTACGTGCCAGGCCAGCATGAACGGCAACAGGGCCGACTTCAACATTGATGGAGCCGTCAACCTTGTCGATTTTGCTGAATTTGCCAAGCGATGGCTAAGCGAAGAGGCATGTATCGAAGATATGACCGGCGACAGTAAGGTTGACTCGACCGACCTTGCCATCCTTGCATATAACTGGCTCTGGCAAACCCAGTAGTGGGCGCATAAAAA
>CAYTBB010000132.1:0-3147 GCA_964435965.1 uncultured Dehalococcoidales bacterium | reverse complement strand
CTGGTTTACCCGTAACGGCGCCTTCGTCTGGCGCTCTTTTGCGCTTTCAAACGTGCCGTCTCTCCCTTGGATAGAAAATGACGATGGGCCTTTGCCTCGCGCAGAATTCCACTCGTCTGCACCATCCTTTGAAAGCGACGCAACAGGGAATCTTGGGATTCACCTTCACGTATCGAGACTTCCATTGACATAACGCACCAACACATTCTAGAGACATATACGGGCCAATTAGCTTCGGCCCATGTATGTCTAAGGTCTCAACCCAATTTATCTACCCGGTCTGACTTTACGGTAGCAATCGCTACAATACACCGGCTTATCACCGCGAGGCTCAAAGGGTACCTCGGTCTCTTTGCCACACTCGGCGCATATTGCAGGAAACATTTGGCGTGGGGCCCCGTAGCTATGGCCACTACTTCCGTATCGCTCTGCCTTCCTTGCCTGGCGACACGCGGGACAGCGCTTGGGCTCATTAGTATAGCCCTTAGATTGGAAAAACTCTTGTTCCTCAGCGCTGAAAGTGAAGGCAGTCCCACAATCGGAACACTGGATCGACTTGTCCTGAAAACTCATTGGATGACCTCCTCTTTTCGAAATCTTAGTTAGAGCTCGGGTCATCCAACACTTTGGGAAATCTGAGACAATTTAAGTATGTAATAACCTAAACTGAAACTACCAAATAGATCATACACCAAAGCGACCTACTTTGCAAATGAATAGCCTAACCCCGTTAGTAAGAAGAACGCCACAATTAAAATCCAATGATTTTTACTGGACACTGATGACCTGATTTATCGCTTACTGCCTCACAGTACGTCGCCTAATTGGTAACAACATGATGGAATGTGCAGTTTTCTAGTTACCTTCAAGCACTGGGGTGTAACCTTGCTATGTACCCTCCTATTTGTCAACCAGTTTTCACTGAACAGGTTACGCCTTGTGAATTCTGATGATGATTCGCAAAGCAATAATATTCCTAATTATGCTATCTCACGAATTTATCAACTATTCCTGTCTATCCCGAATGCCCTGCCCAGGGATTTCAATTTCAGTATGGCTTTATTCTTCCTCTAAGTCTGCTTCAAGCGTTGAGGTGAAGTCCTGATATTTCCCTCTCTGCGCATTTGAAGGCATAAGTCATAGCTTCCCAAGGGGGGGGCGACTCTTTCAGGGATAGCGGGTTAACAATTTGATGAAATGTGTAGCCATGTGTCCGGTTTGCATCCAGTAGTATCTCCGACAACTTAGCCCGCCTCAAGAGCTATGTTACCTATTGGCTACTAACAGAACGAATGCTAAAATTACGCTGTAACTTTGGAAGGTAAATTCATTGGCAGCCAAATATACCAAAAGTGTTGCTTGCCGAGTCAACCAGTGAGGAACTCGACGCCAGCACCCTCAATAAGTGTTAGGCCAGTGAACCTGGAAATGAAGCTCAGGCAGCTATTCACACTGGAGTGCCATGCATGCTGCTAGGGGAATAGCTACTGACATGAAGTACGGCAATGTCCTGAAATCCATCTCGATTGGGAGGTAAGCATAGCCTAGAGGCAAAACTATGCATATTAAGCTAAGCTTTCTGGGTGCGGCCCGGAACGTTACGGGCTCACGGTATCTTGTGGAGGCCAATGACGTCAGGTTCTTGGTAGACTGCGGGCTTTATCAGGAAAGGGAACTCAGGG
Organism: uncultured Dehalococcoidales bacterium; assembly: GCA_964435965.1. Taxonomy (GTDB): domain Bacteria; phylum Chloroflexota; class Dehalococcoidia; order GIF9; family AB-539-J10; genus 20-14-all-45-10. The sequence goes on along the minus strand of CAYTBB010000132.1, from coordinate 1,465 downwards.
GAAGAAATTGGGAGCCCTTTCTCATCCCGCCCAACAGCATCGATGCCGTGCTTCTGACCCACGCTCACCTCGACCATTGTGGTCTATTGCCCAAGCTGGTGCGTGAAGGGTTTGACGGGCATGTATATTGCACTGGTGCCACTTCTGAAATTGCTAAAGTCGTACTCATGGATTCAGCAAATATCCAGCAGGAAGACACAGAGTTCAAGAGGAAAAGACACCAGCGGGAGGGAAGGAGAGGCCCTTATCCTGAGATCCCGCTATACACCACAGATGACGCCAAAGATTGCTTTCGTCTATTGTCCCTTGTCCACTACGGAGAGCCGGTCCAGATAGGTGATGGGGTTGCAGCCACCTTCCACGATGCTGGCCATATCCTTGGCTCATCTATGATAAGGGTCGCGGTAAGCCAAGTCGGGGAAAAGCGGAATCTTCTCTTTTCTGGGGATGTTGGGCGGTGGAACAAGCCCATACTGCAGGACCCGACCCTCTTCGACGAGGCGGATTATGTGCTGGTGGAGTCTACCTATGGTGATAGGGTGCACGAGAGCCAGGAAACTATCAGCGAGGAGCTTGCCAAGGTCATAAACTCAACTGTAGAGGCTTCAGGAAATATACTCATCCCAAGCTTTGCCCTTGAGAGGTCACAAGAAGTCCTTTATTACCTGAATGAATTGCTAATCAAAGACCGTATACCACACCTTATGGTCTTCGTCGACAGCCCTATGGCAGTAAGAGTCACGGAAGTATTCAATCATTATCCTGAACTGTTCGACAAGGAGATGATGGCACTCATTCGACAGGGGAAATCGCCGTTTGACTTCCCCGGCCTCACTATGGTCAGGACGGTGGACCAGTCAAAGGCGATAAACTATATCACCGGGGCTGTCATGATAATCGCCGGCTCTGGCATGTGCACCGGAGGTAGAATAAAATATCATCTGGTTAAAAACATTTCCAGACCGGAGAGTACGATTCTTTTCGTAGGATATCAAGCGATGGGCACACTGGGAAGAGAAATCGTTGGCGGTGACAAAGAGGTGAGGATACTGGGCCAGAAGTACCCTGTTAGGGCAAAGGTGGCTCAGATACATGGTTTTTCAGCCCATGCCGACAGAGATGAACTTCTCCGGTGGTTATCAGCTCTGCAAAGACCACCCAGGCATCTATTCGTCGTCCATGGGGAGTCAGAAACAGCCTGGCAATTTGCTGATTTGCTGAAAGAAAGAACTGGTTGGGAGATATCGGTGCCAAATTATCGGGATGAGATTATCCTGGATTAGTAGTGCTGGATATTTTTCAATCAAAGGCAGGGTGCAGTTGTACGGTGTGCACTATTCAGTGGGAGGCCAGCTCAATAGTTATCGAGTTATCTGACTAGGGCTTTTCTGCCAACAACCTCTTGCTTTTCATGCCATCTCTGAACTGTCTCAATTACCGTGTCAGGTTCATCGCAAACTCTAAG
>CAYTBB010000131.1:0-3188 GCA_964435965.1 uncultured Dehalococcoidales bacterium | reverse complement strand
AGGGAAAATTAGTGAAAAGTGAGCTAAAGTGCCTAAAGTGAGCTAAAGTTGGATTTTCTCCACGGGACGCCCAATGGCGGATACTGGATTCTCGATGCTCAAGAGTGGTAAAATGGGTAATTCTCATAAGGTGTTACAGCTTCGCTACAAGACTATTCATCATTCACTAATCACCATTTCCTTCATTTTGGCCTTCTGCAAAAAAAAGAAGCGCCTCTATAATTGGGCGAATGTGCGCGTTTGATACGAAAATCGGCTTGTTTTTGACAGGATTTACAGGATTAAGTTATTGGTAACAAAGGAGTTATAATTTTTTATTTTTTTTGGATTTTGTCGTTAGGTATGTGTGCTTTTGGTCGCGCATTTTGCCTATTTTAACGCCCCATTAGAAGACAGAAGGCATGTTTCCCACAGGGTAAACTAACAGGGCAAGCAGATACCTATGGCACAAGTTTAACGGATAAGAACCATAATAATTCTGTTTTTCTTTGCAAAAATGACCAAAAAAGCAACACCTGAGGGTGCAGGCGGACACCTTTAATTCACCCAACATAAGTAAATTATGCATAGGCGGTAATTTTAGTTTTTTCACCTATCCAATCGAGTAAGCTCTTAAAAACTGGGCACTCAATTTGGTTATTAGCATTGTAGATTATTGTTTTTATGTCAGTAACATTTCGGAGAACAGCACTTGCGTCTCTTGTATCTCGATACGCATATCCTTTTATGGATTTTGTTCTAAACAGTTCCTCGACTATACGTTTTGGCGGATGGTTTTGATCCTGTTCTTCAACCGGATTGCGCCAATTACCAAGACGATCATGTGTTCCAAGGTAGCTTCTTAATTCATCTTTTCCTGCCAACAATAGCATTTCAAGATCATGTTTCAGTGCACTTGGTAAAAACCGTTCGAGTAATTGTCGAGCCTGTGATCCTCTAACACTGAATGTATTCTGCAGCGCATTAGAGACTTCATGTTTTTGAACCGATATTAACTGTGCGAGATCCCTATGTTCATACTGTGTTCCAACATATTCTCGATTTGGATAAAGATCTGGCAGCCCTATTACAATATTCTCATTATTATCATAAAGTTGGCGTGCTGCGCGATGCCCTATCTTGCGAAAAAACTGAGATTTGCTTCCCAAAGGTATAATTTTAATTCCATGTCCTATGTTTCTAAGTTGTGTACGCCAATTAGTCCAAAGAGCCAACAAACCAAGCTTGTCTGATTCCCCTTCAACATATATCCATACTTTCATTAAAGAGCCTCCAACTCGCCTGAGCGGTGGAGATCTCCTAAAGAATCTCCCTCAACATTATTCAACATTATTTTTAGGCTTTCTTGGTCACCAGGACGTTGCCAAGTTATTTCATTTTCATCACGTGCCATTACTGCAATGTTATCGATATCAAAGCAGTTCAGAAGATCAGGGCTGTGTGTTGTTACTAATACTTGAGTTTTTTCCGAAGCTGTCTTGATCATATCGGCAACAATAGGAAGCAATCTTGGATGAAGACCAACTTCTGGTTCGTCAATCGCAATTAAAGCAGGTGGAATTGGATTTAAAAGAGCTGTTCCAAGGCACAGAAATCTAAGCATGCCATCTGACAAGTCCCACAATTGCATCTTTCTCATCATTCCTTTTTCTCTTATACTCACAAGGACTTTTGGCGGTGTTCCAAATGTTGATTCTGCGAAAAAATCATCAAAAGAGGGATAAGCAGACCGCAAGAAGTCACGGAGATTATTCGCAACAATCCGATAGTCCGCTCTCGTTAGTACTTCATGAAGAACAGTTCCCAAGTTTTCACCTTTTGGAGAAAGAACCGTGTGCGGCTGTATTTCAGATGGTTGTGTTCTTAATTTTGAATAACGTCCAACCTCAAAACCAGGATAGAAATAATACTTACTTAAGAGGAATCTTATCCATGATTGAACAGGATACTGGTTGTAAAACGTCATTTGTGCAAGTCTTAACGAGCGTTCCTGCTCTGATACCTCTTCCGGCGGTTTAAGATTATTTTCAGCAAATGACTCCTCATCAAAACCCTTCAATAATCCTTGAGAATCGTCGCCAACAGCTTCATCGAAAGGTACCAACATATGTTGTGAAGAATCAAAAATATGCGATTTGTAACGTGTTGCTTCTAAGAGTTTTAAGGGCTCTGTATGTTTTCCATATGGTTTTTCTGTACGAAGACATTCATAAATGGGTACGGCTTGCTGGTATTGATCTTTTTCGATAACAACCTCATAAACGTAGTACTCTTCTCCTTTAAGAGCCAGGTGACCCCAGAATGGATGTTTCGTCGGTTTTCGGAATGTTAGTTTCCAACCTAGCTTATCTGTTTTTTGGGATGCATTTAGAACTGAATCTAAACCCATTTCCCATTTAAAAGCATCATTTAAGGGAGACTGAACACAACGTGAAATGAATTGGAGGAAATCCATAAGTGTGCTTTTTCCTGTTGCATTGGCTCCTATAACCACTGTAAGTTCATCGAGGTCAGCACTAAACCCATCCAAAATACGATAACCTTTTATTTCAATTGACTTAATCATCTCGAATCTGCCCCTATATTCGACCCAACTCTTTTACTACCATCCATTTTCCCAAGCGTCTTCCACTCCGCCTAACATTTACAATACTCCAAACTACAATCTCCGTCAAATCATTTCATATCTCATATTTCGCAGCACTCTTCAAGATGTCCGCCCCCTTAGAGTAAAAGGCACTCTAAACAAGGGGGCAGGCCACAATTAGTATATAGACACTGCGCTAACGTCCCGGGTGCATTCTCATTGTCTGCGGGGATAAAATACCACAAGAGAAGGGGAAAGGCAAAGGAAAAAACATTGTATCCCTTTCGTGGGCAACCCCAGGCCAAAGACCTGGGCTAAATACGCTCGACGCGTTGCGTCGAGTAAAAGAGTTCAATGCTAACAGCCCTTTTTTATTTTTCCGGTCCAATAGACCTGCGGTAAAACCGCAGGCTAAATATAGATTGTTGCTGTGGAGGGAGGAAACCCCCGACAGTGCCGGGGGCTAACAGGCATTGAGGCGAGGGTGGCGGGGCTGTGTGGCCGGCATATCATTGATAATAACAATGCATCCGGGCAAGCACCGAAATTGATTATTTTGGATTGAGATTGACAACGTTAAGGGAGAAGCCCATTCAATTGA
>CAYTBB010000130.1:0-3196 GCA_964435965.1 uncultured Dehalococcoidales bacterium | reverse complement strand
TTTATGCTAAACCTTTCCAGCTCTCTTGCTCCATAGCCAAGAAAGCCAGACGCTCTTCCTGATTCATTTCCGCTACCCTGACTTCGATTTTCGCACCTAGTTTCATCACTGCCTGGTGCAGGCTGTTCACGAGATAGTCCTTGATTGAGACAGGGATAGTTGAGAAAGGAAGTGCGAGGGTAAGCGTGACCTCATCGTCCTTCAAAGCTATATCCTTGACCATTCCCAGCTCAACTAGCGTGCGATTGATCTCCGGGTGCATCACCTGCTTTATTGCTTGATGTACATCTTCTTCCGAAATATTCCTAGCCATTATGCCTCCTTTCTTATTTGATGCCCAGTAGTTTATCAATTTTCGCCTTACCAAAACCGACAATAGGTCGGTTATTGATTAAAACGACAGGTACACCCATTATATTCCGACGCTTGAGCTCTCTGGCTCCCTCAGGGTCTTTTTCTACGTCTACCTCCCTGAACCTGAATCTTCTCTCCCTTAAATGCTGTTTAACTCTGTCACACCAAGGGCATGAAGCTCCCGCAAGAATTATGATCCTTGGCTGAGTAGAAGTGGGCATGCATACCTCCTCATACTTCTAAATGACCTCCATGTTTGGTGATGATTTTAGTAGGGCACACCTTCGACACCTCCTTTCGCGATAGATTAGCTTAGCTTGTTTTGCCTCCCTTCGCCTCCCGTTTCAAGTCTCGAGAGCAGGAAATCTAAGACTTCCCCGATCTCCTGCGTTGATTTGCCTCCACGTACCTGGTGCCCCTCGAAGCAAGCCTCAAAAATCTCCGGATCATACTGGATAGTTCCAATCACTGTAATGCCCCGCCTGCCCAGCTCCCCCTTCAACTTCGCTGCCATCTCATTCGAGGTTACCTTGTTGAGCACAGCCCAGGTATTACTTACTCCACTCCCAGCAGCCAAGCTATTTACCCTTTCAGCAAGTGTTATAGATTCCCAAGAGGGCTCAACCACAGTCAGCACATCGTCTATACTTGTCTCCACTCCTCTGCCAAAATGCTCCACCCCTGCCTCCATATCCACAATTGTTATCTCCTTATCTTTCAGGCGAAGTTTTTTCAAGAACTCCCGGCTCAATACCCCCATAGGGCAGGCACATCCCTCAAGCGATTGGAGTATCTTACCCACAGAGACCAGCCTTATGCCATCCCTCTGCAAAATATATGGATAAGCTATATCCCCGATAGATATCTCATGCTGTGCCAACACATTCATCTGATGCTCTGATTCTCCAGGAGAGAATCCAGATTTCATTTGTCGCTGTACTCTTTTCTTACCTCCTGCCAGTTCCATGAGAGGAGTAGGTGGGATGTCAAAACCTAGCAGCCGGTAGAGCCCCGAATTTGACTCGTCAGAATCAACGACGAGAACTTGGTAACCTCTGTCCCGAGCTCTGTTTGCTAGCAGGGTGACTATAGAGCTTTTGCCGCTGCCACCCTTTCCGCAGACCGAAATCTTCATCATATCATCTACGAGCTAGCCTTTATTCCTCACCAAGGAGAGCCACCTTCCTGAATCCAGGTACCACTTCCTTGAGCTGATCCTCGAGTACCTCAGTCACTATCTCCTTAGTTGTTCGTGTCCTGTCCACATGGCAGGCAGAAGGGTTTGATAGTGGCCTATAATACTGCACTGTTATTATTCCCTGGCTGACATCTCTTAACTGGACATCAACTCCTCCCAGGCTTGGCTTTATCCTAGCTAACACGGCTTCTACTTCTTCCTTTAATCCTTGTTCCATTCTAAACTGCCAGTACTAAACTGGTTAGATATGTCCTTTATTTGGACAAAAACTCTGCTCACATTCAAACGCCATACTGTCATCCTTAGCAGATGACTCAAGCACATTGTAGTTGACCCGTTTCCCATCTTCCACTCTGCATTCTCACGCTGTTTGCACCTGCTTAGCTTTCAACAGCATTGCCACTTCGCCGCTTTAAGCAAGCGTAAGTGCCCCCTTAGGAAGAGTCCCTCTTCGAAGCCATTGAACCCTTGGCTCGAGAGCATTTCCTTTAGGTCAAGCTTAAGAAATTCTAAAGCAAGCTGGCACTCCCCACGGATAAATGCCTGGCGAAGGGGAAACCATAGCCTCTCCAGGTCGAATTCATTATAGTCTAGAATATAAAAGACTCCCCCAGGCTTTAGAACCTGGTAAGCATTACTGATAATCTTAATCTTCTGGTGATCCTCGAAGCCATGTAAGACAAATGAAATGAATACCCTGTCGAACTCATCCTGATACGCCAGCGGTGCCTCAATTCGCTCCTCTGTAAACGAGACATTAGGATATGGCCGGCAGCGCTTCCGAGATAGGCTCAACATTTCCTTACTGATGTCAAGCCCCAGCACTTTGCCCTTAGAACCTACTTTTTTGGCCATTAGGCAGCCATTCCTGCCTGTCCCTGAACCGAGATCCAGAATAGATTGTCCAGGCTGAATATCCATCTTGTCAACGACCCTCTTAATCAAATGAGGGTAATATCCTAACGAGATCACATTCATAAAAAGGTCATAAAAGCGGGCTTCCCCTGGTCCCACCTCTACTCTTGACCTTCGTGACGACAAAGCACGCCCCTAACTGAGCATCGTCAGATACTCATCAGCGCACTTCCTGTTCTTAGCGCCTTCAAACATCTCCCCTTTTTTACTTTTCCCAATGCTAAGTACTCGCTGACAGCCATCCGGCGCAGGCTCCCTCCCAGGCAGCCCCGATGATGAACACATCTCTTTCTTCCATTGTATGCTTTCTTTCATTAGTTGGTGCATCATACATCCGTCCGGCTTAGAGCATCCTAATCGCCTTTAGCGGGCAAGACTCAACACATGTGCCACATTCATCACAAAAGCCGGGAATAGGATAGGGCAAATCATATGCCTCCTCTTGCTTCCAGAGTTTATTGGCGCATTGAACCACGGCGTTGCAGACTCCTTTGTCGCATCTCTCTGGCTGACATTTCCCATAGTCCACTGCAACCTTCAGTTTTGGTTGCAACATCTTTTCCCCTAGCTAGAGCAGTGTCTCCCCCTTAGGCCAAATCACCTTCTCTCTTCCTTGCATTTATGGCAATAACCCTCCAAGTACAGCTCAATCCTAGTAACACAGAAGTCGTTTTTGTGTTGCACCTCTGCTACCAATTCACGAATTAAGGGGCTTTCAAACTCGATCAC
>CAYTBB010000129.1:0-3226 GCA_964435965.1 uncultured Dehalococcoidales bacterium | reverse complement strand
GACCTTAATCTGGCACTCCATTTCTTATGCTCCTATTATAATAGCTTTACCAACGCCCACCTGTCATTCTGAACTCTTCACTCCTTGTCATTCTGAGGGAGCACTTCGGCTTTCGCTCAGTGTAAACTCCGCGACCGAAGAATCTCACGCCGCTCAAGGCTTTCAGCTCAAGGTGACAAAATAAACTTATATTATAGAGTATATCGCCCCCTTAAATTATGGGATAAATTGGCTAGTAATTCCAGAGCTTGGCATGCTGCTTCAGGTGATAGGGCTGCCAGTCCGCAAGAAGGGGTTAGCAAGCCCTGCCTTAAAATTTGCTTAAAACCGATGCCATTTTGGGTGAAGGGTGCCATGGCCTCTTCCAAGCGGTCACGGAGGCTGGATAGCGATTCCTTAGCTAAAGCCTCTTCATCGTTGGGAACAATTCCCCAGGCAATAGTGCCTCCACGCTGGAGGAAGGATTTTACTTCATTGGGATAAGTGCTGAGGGAGGAAGCGTAATTGTAAGCATCGAAGCTAAGGATATCAGTCGTGGTGCCCAAAAGAACCGGCCAATCAGTGCTGCCACAGCAATGCAATCCCTTTATCCCTTTAATTCCCTGGAAAACTTCCTCTAGTAAGGCAGCCACTTTATCTTCAGGGATGGGAGTAAAGACCGAGCCTAAAGAGACTAAATATGGCTCATCAACAAAGATGATGGGATGGTGCGATATTTGGTTTAAAGCGTTTTCTTGCCAGGAGGCTTTTAGTCGCAAGAACTTAGCGGCGACTTCAGCCAAGGTATCATCATAAAGGATGGCTAGGCCATCCTGACGAGTAACCGTCAGCCCCCAGGTGATAGGACCGGTTATTTGCCCTTTGACCATTTCCGTCTTTTTTACCTTCGACAGGAAGGCATGAAATCCGGCAGTATATTCAGCGGAAACGCCATATTTGCCAGAGTCGTCTTCCTCGCAGTCAGCATAAATTTGCCCTAGCTCGGTTTCAAAATTTGCCGCTGGCTCGATATGGATTTTATCTCCATTTGTGATTATCCCGGGGAAGCCTTCGCTGAATTGGAAACACATATTTTCCTTTGGGGAGCGCTTTGGCAACTGAGGCCAGGCGGGAATGTCGGGAAGATATTTCATCACAATAGAGCAAGCCTCTTCAGCATCGGTGTGAGGCATGCTGCCGATAGCTGTAGGCAGACAGCCAAACTCAAATTTTGCCATTTTCTCGCTTACTTAAAGACTCTATAAAAATTCACCCATGCGTATAGCATGGACGTGCATGGCGATGCTGGCAACAACGAGTATCCCTCCCGCTACTAAAGGAGGTATAGCATAGTGCCAAGATAGAGAGACAAGCCACGCTATCCCCAATCCAGCAAAGAGATGGGCAATTGCATTGAAATTAACATGCTCAGCAAAGTAAATAGACCCTCTAGCCCAAAAGTTTTTCATGATTCCTCCTTTTTATTTTATATATTTCCCAATGAGTAACGCTAAATCCTCTTTCGTTTTCTCAGGAATATATGTGGGCGAAGTAGCTATAGCGTCTTTAAGGGCGGTGGCGCAAGCGCAATCTCGTGATTCTGGTATTGAGGGAATTATTAACTTCAAGATTTTCTTGACAGTATCAACGCCCTTTTGCAGATTAGTCAAAATTATCTCTGTCGTTACCGCTTCATAGCTTGGATGCCAGCAATCGTAGTCTGTAACTATGGCAAGCCTGGCATAACATATCTCAGCTTCTCTGGCCAGCTTAGCTTCAGGCAGTGCAGTCATGCCCACAATGTCGGCTCCCCAGCTACGATAAAGCTGCGATTCCGCCTTGGTGGAAAACTGCGGTCCTTCCATAGCCAGGTAGACGCCGCCTTTATGCACCTTAGCTCCTGCTTTCGTAGCTGCCCCGAATAAGATTTGGCTTAGCACCGGGCAAAAAGGCTCAGCAAAGGCGATGTGAACTGATATCCCGTTGGTAAAGAAAGTGTTATCTCTGCCCTTGGTGCGGTCAATAAACTGGTCTGGAATAACTAAATCCAGGGGTTTTATTTCTTCTTTAAGGCTGCCCACAGCACCCACTGCGATAATCCTCTCCACCCCCAGTGACTTCAAGGCATGGATATTAGCCTTTACCGGCAGCTCGGTGGGATTGATTCTATGCCCTTTACCATGTCTGGGCAGAAAAGCAACCCTTACCCCTTCAAGCTTACCCAGGACGATGGCGTCACTGGGCTCACCAAAAGGGGTCGTTACCTTCGCCTCCTCCACCTCGCTCATACCCTCTATTTTATAAAGACCGGTACCGCCAATAATTCCTATTTTTGCTTCAGGCATTAAGCTTCCCCCTCCTTTTCCATTATCTCTAGAAGCTGAGCAGGCGTGGTGATTCGAATTCCTTCATATTCTTTCAGGTTTAGCAAATGTACATCTCCAGAGACGATAAAATCTGCCTTCGCATTAAGAGCGCAAGATAAGTACTTATTATCCGAAGGGTCATCCATTATTACCTCGATTGTCTTCTTCTCTTCAACCAGCGACATGATACTTAAAAGGTCAGAAATGAATTCATTTAGTTCTTCTTTCTCTAATCCATGCCTTTTCATTAGCCGTGAATAGCTTAAAACACGTTCTAGCTCTTCAATGATGGATGGTGAAGTGAAAAGGCGAATCTTATTTTCAAAAACATGATTGAGGATCTGAGCTGGTTTACCATGAGGGTTTATTAGGGCGCTGACGAATATATTGGCATCCAAAACAACTTTGAGCATAAGAAATATTCTCTGATCAAATCTGTCTTGCTGCTTCTACAGCTTCCTTGATCTCGTTCTCCAGCATCTCTGAGTCTAGGCCTTTGTTTCTTTCCCTTATTTGCCTGATCTTTTCGTAAAGCCTTTCTCTGATCTTCTCCCAAGTGACATATTCTTCCACAGGTATCACCGCTACCATAGGTTTATTTCCCCTCTCCACAATGTACCTGTCTCCCCTGAGACGAACTTCATCCATCATCTCTCCAAATCTCTGCCTCGCCTTTTGTGCCGATATTTTCTTAAGCATTTTAAACCCCCATGGTCATTATACTTATAATGACTATATTGATTATAAGCAAGAGAGGATTCTATTGCAAGCAAGGAAGTGAGGATATGCTGGTGTATTTGGAACCTCGAAATTAGATTACGGAATCTTACCATACGCAGTTACATTTAATCTTTTTATAATCCAGCCCTAGCTTTGCCCAC
>CAYTBB010000128.1:1736-3254 GCA_964435965.1 uncultured Dehalococcoidales bacterium | reverse complement strand
ATGAGTCAGCCCTGGTCGAGTCTGTTCAGGCCCTGCACCCTCAAGGAGATCGCCGGGAACGAGAAGGCCATCAGGCAGCTTCAGATCTGGCTTAAATCATGGGAGGGGGGAGCCCCCAAGCAGAGGGCTGCCTTTCTATACGGCCCTCCCGGCGTAGGCAAAACCTGCACCGTCACCGCCCTAGCCGCAGACCAGGGCTACGAACTCATAGAGGTAAACGCCAGTGACCACAGAACCAAGAAGAAGCTTAATGCCCTCATTGGAAGATCCATTCACCAGCGGGTTACCATTACGGGGAAGCGTCGGATGGTCCTGTTCGATGAGCTGGAGGGCGTCAGTGAACACGGCGGTATACGCGCGATTGCCTCCATCATCAAGGAGGCCGAAGTCCCCATCGTCCTCATCGCCACCAGCATCGGTGAGAGGTGGGAGGACAAGTTCAGGCCTCTAAAGGATATCTCACTCCACATAAAGTATACAGCGGTTCCCTTCAGCCAGAGCTTGGCTAGGTTGAAGATGATAGTAGGGGAGCTGGAAATCCATGTTGATGAGGATGTTCTGGAGCTATTAGCCGACCGGTCCCGGGGAGACCTGAGGTCCATGATAAACGACCTCGAGGCCATAGCCCGGGGGCGGACCAGAATCACCATGGCCGAGGCCTCGGTCCTCACCGATCGGGACCGGAACGACTACACCCCGGACGCCCTGATGAAGCTGTTCTCCGCGAAGACCCTCTCGGATGCTAGGAGGGTAATCCCCTCAGCCCACATCCCCTACGACGACCTCTTCAACTGGATCTACGAGAATCTCCCCCTCGTCCTAAACGACACCTCGGACCTCGCGGAGGGGATAGACGCCCTCTCCAGGGCTGACATCCATCAGGTCCGGGCTCGGAGAACCCAGGATTACCGCCTCATCAAATACATGTTCGACGAGATGACGGGAGGCGTCGCCCTAGCCTGCAGGAGCTCCGAGGGGGTGAACCTCCCCTACTTCAGATCTCCCCAGCTCGTCTGGCGCTACCGGAGGACCTGGCACAGCCGACGTTGCCGTAAGAGCATCGCGAAGAGGATAGCGGAGAGATGCCACATATCTACGAGGGAGGTGGTGGCTGAGGTGATACCTCTCTTGAAGGTGATCTACGAGGAAGATCCCTCGATGGCAGAGGGCATCTCTCGCTGGCTAGACTTGGAAGATAAGGAAGTCGAATGGATGAGAAGTTAATCTTTTTCCTGCTCATCAGCGTCACAGTTGGCCTGCGGAAACGAACGCAGGGAAAGGAAAAAGATGCCTACATACGACCATAGAGTAACCATTCCAACCGATCCAACATCGATGAAGCTACTGCTTGAACACATACGGTACTCGGACTCGAGGATCAGAACGGTTTCGTTGGTCCCCGACAACTTACATCCGGAGAAGTTCGTGGTCAACCTCTGGTACAAGGGCTCAGCGAAGGGCTGGAAAACGGCGAAGAAGAGGGCGGAGTCCATCGGGCTCATGATAGAGGAGGGCTAC
>CAYTBB010000128.1:0-1636 GCA_964435965.1 uncultured Dehalococcoidales bacterium | reverse complement strand
AAGGTGAAGATCTTCCTCACCGACCAGCTCGTCGGGCGTCCAAACGTCAAAACCATGAGCCGAGAGATAATGCTGGCGGTAACAGACTTCTACAAGAGGCCCGAGAGAGCCGAGGACTACCGCAAGAAGTCCTTCACGAACTGGCATCGACCGGCATGGGATAGCGGGGGATTCCAATTCTTGATGGGTAAAGCCTAAGGGCGCCTAAACTCAAGAACCCCGATCCCATGAAGACCGTCGACCTCTACAAACGGATAGGCGTGGAGTCCAAGGACCTACCCATACAGCTCGACCTACCGCCAACATATCACACGCCCAAACCACAGAGGCTCGCCCTGGTCCACCAGTCAGCCGAGTTCTACTGGCGGATGGTGGAGCACATACCCTTCGTCGTCCCCGTCGTCCACGGCTGGGACTACGAGGAGTTAACCGCAAGCCTCGAACTCCTCGAGGACCCCGACAATCTCGCCGCGGGAAGCAACCTCGCCACGGCGTCCCGGAATAATATACCCGACCCTATCGGTGCGGGGGCCTTCCTGCAGTCGGGCAGATATGTCCTCGACGAGGCCGGCAATTTGAAGAAGAGAGGAGACATCGGTGCCGGAGCCTTCATGAACGTGGGAGGGAACGCCGTCGACCATGTGACGAGTAACAAGTCAACGCTCGTGGGGGCTGGGGCATATTCGCCGGTCCTCTATCCCTGGTCGATGGGGAACCTGAATCCGCACAGCTGCGCGCGCGATAGGATCATCGGCGCTGGGGGTTTCCTCCAATCAGGACAGTGGGCGGCCGATCATCTCGCCAATACCCCGGCAAGGAAGGCAGAGATGATCGCAACACCGATGCCCAGCGGTGTCGACCTAGGCCAACAGCCCGTCATAGATCGAGTGAAATCTACTAGACGCGACGACGACGTCATCGCGGCAGCCTATCCGTCGAACGCCGACGTCGGGTGGAAGAACACGATACTGACGAACGAAGGGATGAAGCGCAAGAAGAAGGACGTGATCTCAGCGGGGACCTTCAACGCCCTGACCACGTCGGAGACTATACAGAAGAAGGAGCCAAAATTCCCCCCGGTCAAGATGGCGGTCATCATCGAAAGGCTGGCCACCGTGCTCAACATGCTCAGGGACCGCAGGCTCTTCATGCTCGGCGGGGGATCCTCGCACACCCAGCACATGTGCTTCCTCGGCGGCGCCACGTACTCGGACACCAGTTCCTGGAGGATGAAGGGGTACTTCGGCGAGGTCCTGGTCCCGGAGATAGGGGCCCGCAGCATCGGCTACAAGGACACGAGCAAGAGGATTAAGAGAGAAGAGATCTCCCTCATCGCCGAGTGCCTCAGGGACTCCACCCATCCCCTCGAGGGGATGTCCATCGACCGGTTCATGGCCATCGGCCACATGAATATGACCGAGTGGTACGAGACATGGAAGGAGAATCGATGGGAGATCAAGCCCTTCCCACTCAGAGCCCTACATAACGCCTGGATATTGAAGATGGTCGAGGAGCCGCTCGCCAACGAGTACGCCAACGACCCGGACCGATACTACAAGTACCTGAAGGAGAAGCGATTCAAGGGTCGGCCGAACCTCCTCAGGAATCTGGAGAAGCTTTGGTCGAGGTTGAAGAG
>CAYTBB010000127.1:0-3282 GCA_964435965.1 uncultured Dehalococcoidales bacterium | reverse complement strand
CTCCTGGAGCGATGTTGTGTGAAGTTTCAGCAATGCTTAGGTCATCCAACCGTGTTGATTAAATCACCTTAGAGTGCTAAACTGCGTTCGTAGCCCCTGTAGCTCAGAGGATAGAGCGCTGGCCTCCGGAGCCAGGTGCAAGGGTTCGAGTCCCTTCAGGGGTATATGCTTAACTAAAAGGAGGTGTTTATGATATGGTGCAACTAGAAAGAGATCCAATTGGGATAAGGTGGCATGGGCGAGGTGGTCAAGGAGCAGTGACCGCAAGCAAGATCTTAGCAGAGGCAGGGAGATTTGAAGATAAGTATTTTTTGGGCTTGCCTGATTACGGAGCAGAGCGTGCTGGAGCCGCTATGCGCTCCTTTACCACAGTAAGCACCAAGCCAATAAGAGCCCTTTGTGAGATCGCTGAACCTGATGCGGTAGTAGTGCTTGATTCTACACTTCTTGACGAAGTCAATGTGGTATCTGGGCTTAAGGAAGACGGGGTGCTTTTGGTCAATTCCACTGAATCTCCGGCTAATATTCGTTCTAAGCTAGGCTATAAAGGGAAAATATATGCTGTTGACGCTACTTCCATTTCTATAAAAAATTTAGGTAAAAGTATTCCCAACATTCCCATGCTTGGCGCTCTGGCTCGGGCTGTCGAAGTAGTAAGCAAGGAGAATTTGCTTAAAATGATTAAGGAATCTCTCAGCGGTAAATTTAAAAAAGCAGTTGTTGTGGGGAATGTGAAAGCCTTTGAAGAAGCTTACGAGACGGTTCAAGCGGGCTAAAAATCTTTTGAAAGGAGAGTGCTAATGCGGCTAAAAAATTGGAAGGAATTAGAGACAGGAGTAGTAATTCTTGAACCAGGTAACTCGGTACTGTATCGAACGGGCACATGGCGTACTTTTCGACCAACAATTGATATGGAGAAGTGCACTCACTGTATGTTCTGCTGGCTTTATTGCCCAGATGGCAGCATTTTGGTTAAAGATAGTAAAGTGATAGGAATTGATTATGAACACTGCAAAGGTTGTGGTATTTGTGCCTATGAGTGTCCTAAGAAGGCGATCACCATGATAGAAGAAGCTGAAGCAAGAAAGGAGGAGGCAAAATAATGGCTGAAGTTATAGTAAGAAAGGCTGAGCTTAAAGCTCTCGAAGGCGACAGAGCGGTGACTGAAGCCATGCGCCAGATAAATCCTGATGTTGTGGCTGCTTATCCTGTTACCCCTCAAACTGAGATTGTTATGGAGTTCAGCCAATTCGTCGCCGAGGGCTTGGTAGATACGGAGTTCATCCCCGTGGAAAGCGAGTTTGCTGCCATGAGCTCCTGTATAGGGGCTTCTTCTGCTGGTGCTCGAGCCATGTCAGCTACCTGTGGGCCTGGATTAGAACTCATGTGGGAAAACCTCTGGGTTGCCTCAGGGCTTCGCTGTCCCATTGTAATGGCAGTGGTTAATAGGTCTCATGCCGCTCCCCTTAATATACTTACTGACCAGACCGATATGATGGGATCTCGTGATACAGGCTGGGTTCAAATCTATGCCGAAAACCATCAAGAAGTTTATGATAACTTCATTCAGGCGGTACGCATAGCAGAGCACCCCGATGTTCTCCTACCGATAATGTCTGGTCATGCTGGTTTTGTTTTAGGGCATACTTTGGGTCGAGTTGAAGTCTTGCCTGATGAGGTGGTAAGGAATTTTGTTGGAGAGTATAAACCCCTTTATTCTCTCTTAGATATAGATCATCCCAAAACTTTTGGAGCTTACGATCACTGGGATTATTTCTTCGAACACAGACGCCAGGTATTCGAAGCAATAAATAACGCCTTAAGAGTTATCCCGGAGATCGGGCAGGAATATGGCAGAATTAGCGGGAGGTATTACGGACTGGTTGAGCCCTACAGGCTTGATGATGCCGATGCGGTGATTATGATCATAGGTTCAGGGGCAGGTGCGTGCCGGGAAGCTGTGGATGAGATGCGAGAAAAGGGTACAAAAGCAGGGATGCTTAAAGTTCGTTGCTTCCGTCCCTTCCCAGCCGAGGAAGTGGTAAAGGCCCTCAAGGATAAAAAGGCAGTGGCAGTGATGGATAGATGCGCCTGCTTTGGTGCTGAGGGAAGTCCTTTATTCACCGAGACCTGCGCAGCCTTCTTCAATCGCGGTCTACGCATGAAGCTCATCAATTACTTTTATGGCTTAGGTGGTCGGGACACCGTTCCCTCTGAATTCTGCGACATTTTGCGCGAACTATCTCAAATTGCCGAGACCGGTGAGATTAAGCCGCCGCTCGTTAGATATCTTGCCGTTAGAGAGTAAGGAGGTAATATGGCAATAAAGTTAAAGGAGATATGTAATCAGGAAGATAAAATAGCGCCGGGGCACAGGGCCTGTCATGGATGTCCAGAAACCATTATCGTTCGACAGGTATTGCACACAATAACTGCCATGGGTAAGCCGGTAGTAGCGGCTTGCCCCACCGGCTGTCTGGAAGTTTGTACTTCTCCTTATCCTCAGACTGCTTGGCGAGTCCCTTGGATTCACAATGCTTTTGAGAACGCTTCCAGCACATTGGCTGCTGCTTGGTCGACTTACAAGCATTTTGTCAAACTAGGCAAGATGGAAGACCGCGATGTCAAATTTGTGCTCTTTGGGGGAGATGGTGCCACCTATGATATTGGGCTCCAATTTATAAGTGGGGTGATAGAGCGAGGCCAGCATATACTTTATGTTTGTCTTAATAACGAGGCTTATATGAATACCGGAATTCAGCGCAGCGGGGCGACCCCCCTCGGTGCTTGGACTACCACCACCCCGGTGGGAAAAGTCGTGCCGGGCAAGACAGAACATCGCAAAGACATTGTTGGTATGTTTGTTGCTAATGGTATTCCTTACGCTGCTCAGGCAGCACCACATGCCTGGCGTGACCTAATGACTAAGGTTCAGAAAGCAATTTCAATTGAGGGTCCCTCCTACATCGATGTAATAGCACCTTGCCCTCGTGGCTGGCGTTTCCCCATGGATCAGACCATCTATATGTCTCGACTTGCCGTTGATACTTGTATGTGGCCGCTTTATGAAGTTGAGAATGGCAAGTATAGGATAACCTCAAGGCCTCTTGAAAAAAAGCCGGTAATAGAATATTTGAAGGTGCAAGGGAGATTTGGGCATTTACTTCTCCCTGAAAACAAGCACATAGCTGATGAACTGCAGAGGAAAGTAGACCAGGATTGGGAGGAATTGCAGAAGCGAGCAAAGTGAGTTAAGCTTGAAAGTTGCGGGGTGTGGCGCAG
>CAYTBB010000126.1:0-3322 GCA_964435965.1 uncultured Dehalococcoidales bacterium | reverse complement strand
CCGAAGCCGTCAAGATTCTCCGGAAAAGCAGATTGAAGACTGTGGTGGTGAATGGGTATGATGCGGAGAATGTGTTGTCTGCTGTGAATGGGAAGCAGGTTGGAACCGTTATAGAGTAAATTTGTGTTTTTGTGTAAAACCTTATATGTGTTTATGTGTTTTAAGTTGCGTGGGGGCGAGTGATGTGGGCAGAATTGATATAGTATTACCCGACGATCTAGAAAAAAAATTGCGTGAAGCAGTATTTCAAAGAAAAGGCTTGAAGCGGGGAAACATAAAGGAAGCCATGAGTGAAGCGGTGATTCTCTGGATAAATGAGGGAGAAAAACGTTAAAACCCGAAACAAGAAATAAATGTTAATTGGGGGGTAATAGGTGCCTGTTTTATTAAATCGACAGAAACAAGAATTTCAGAAATTTGAAAAAAACATGAAATGGTTCCATAAAAATTATGATAGCCTCAGAGGAAAATATGCAGGTGAGTATGTTGCTGTAAACGAAGAACGGGTTGTTATACATAACAGAGATGCGGAAACGATGATCAGACAATTGCAAGAACGTTTTGGAGATATTGGAGCTTTCGTTATCGAGTTTGTAACTAATGGGAAGTTTGACCTAATCCTCTAAGCCTCTTGGGGTGTTCTTTTGAGAATATATGGAGGTCGGGGAAGAGGTAGGTTAGGCTATGTTAACGCCTTTCTCACCTGTTCCAATCCTCCATTGGACGACCCAATCCGCCTCTATGTAGACACTGGGGCATCTCGCACTACAATTGCTGACCGCGATGCAATCAGGCTAGGGATAAATTATGCACAACTTGAAGAGTCTCCAATTCCTGTTGTTGGGATAGGCTGTGGTCGAATCAAAAGCTATCTTCTCCATAACGTTTTTTTGACTTTTCGGGTAGTTGGTGGTGGCTACCATCTTGAAAGGCTTCCCTCAGTCACTGTCTTAAAACATTTGCCGCGAAGCGCTAGCGAATTAGCGGTAATTAATCAAATACCGAGTTTACTAGGCATTGATGTACTTGAAAAATACAACGTACGATTCACTCGCAAACGTGTAGTTCTAGAGAAATAGAAACTTTGCGTTTGCTCTGTAAGGGTTTCCTTCTTTTCATCTTAACAAATTTGATAGTGTCTGTGATAGGTAAGGCTTAAATTAAATATCATGTTTCTTCTGAAGAGGATGGAGCGGCGGTAGCGAAGCCAGGTCAAACGCGGAGGACTCAAGATCAGCGTTTGATGAGCTATCCTTTCCCATAGGGGTTCGCAGGTTCGATTCCTGCCCGCCGCACCACACTTTTATGTTTGTTGTCTATCGAATTTCGGCTAGGTTGATGCACTAATTTAAAACAATATTTGAACAGAGTATTAATCATAGCAGAGGAGCGGATGATGGGTTGGTGAAGAAAACCAAGATTGTGTGCACGATTGGTCCTGCCAGCTTACGGGTTGAAACGTTAGAGCGGATGTTTCGGGCGGGTATGAACTGTGCTAGGATAAACACTGCTTATGGAGACTTTGAACGGTACAGGATGATTGTGGATAATGTTCGAGAAACTGGTGACATTCCGGTGATGGTTGATCTTAAGGGACCAGAAATCAGGCTTCGAACCGACAAAGAAATGGTTGTTAATGAGGGAGACGTTCTGGAGGCTGGCTTCAACGGGGAACCGATCAGTTTTAACCACAATTTCATCGACCAAATGAATGTTGGCGATGTGCTTTTCATAGATAATGGCAAGATTAGGACCGAGGTTACGGAAAAGGCTGATGGGACTCTTCGTCTGCTGGTGAAAAACGGCGGTGTGATAGCTAACGGCAAAGGCGTCAACGTTCCCAACAAGCAGCTTACTGTTCCAACTCTATCAGCTAGGGACAGGAAGATTATCGAGTTCGCGAAAGAATATGAAGTCGAGTTTTTGGCTCTCTCCTTCACAAGAAGCGCCAAGGACATACAAAACCTGAGGTCAGCTGCTGAAGGATTCAAGGGAGCAGTGATCTCTAAGATCGAAAACTTTGAGGGAATCAGAAACTTTGGCGAAATCCTAGACGCATCCGAAGGCATCATGGTTGCGCGGGGCGATTTAGGCGTCGAAATAGAGCCTGAGCGGGTACCCTTAGTTCAGAAGTCTCTGGTTCGCAGATGCAATCAGAATGGAAAAACTGTTGTGACAGCCACGGAGATGCTGGAATCCATGATGCATCAGCCCAATCCCACCAGAGCCGAAGTCAGCGACGTAGCAAACGCGATACTGGATGGAACCGACGCTACCATGCTTTCCGGAGAAACCGCAGTTGGCGAGTATCCGGTGGAGTCTGCTGCCATGATGGCTCGTATAGCCTTGGAGGCTGAAAAGGCTGCGAGAAGCAGCGTGGAAGACAGGGGATTCGTTAACATTTCGGATACTGTAAGCAGGTCTATCCAGCGGATTTGCCAGAGCATGCCGTTAGCTAAGGTGGTTACTTTAACTAGGTCAGGTTACACGGCGAAGATGATATCACGATTCAAGATTAGGCAGCCGATAATCGCGGTTACGCCAAACCCGATGGTTAAGAAGCAGCTTGAGCTGGTGTATGGCGTAGTTCCCGTAAATTATGATTACCGCAAAGAGAATGATCGTATACTAGCTGTCGCATCTACACTGTACTCCATGAAGCTGCTGCACATTGAGGATACGGTGCTCTTCACAGCCGCCTTCAGAACCCGTAAAAAACACGCAAGCAACCTCATCGAAATACACAACATCAAAGAACTACTAAACCTCAACAAATGAAACCGTTCAACCAACCGAGAAAACATATTTGTAGCCTAATAACAGCGTATTGTTGAAAACAGTACTTTTTCAGGAAACGAGAAGGCAAGAGAAACCAATCCAAAAAGTTAAGTTCTGCCAAAATAACCATGATGGACTGGTGAATTGGCTTTGCTTGCCTATATCCTGATCACAGTGAAGTCGGGTTCAGAGAGGGACTTCTTGAAACAAATCTCCGAATTCAAAGAAGTTGTAGAAGCAAACCTCGTCATTGGAGAAAACGACATCGTCATAAAAATAAACGTCAAAGACATATCTCAACTGGACAAATTCTTAACAGACAAACTCAGAGTACTACCTGACGTCTTCCTCACAACAACCATGATAATAACCGAACAATTCAAACCAAAAAAAGCATAACGCACTCTTACCTTTCCACAGTCACCTCAGCTTGAAAGTTTTCCTATCTGCTCCAAAACATATTGACGTATTTTTTTAGGCTTTGGAAGTTCTGCAACAATTTTTCCCTTTTCTATCAATGCTTTCAGCATCGGCTCTGTTTCGC
>CAYTBB010000125.1:0-3405 GCA_964435965.1 uncultured Dehalococcoidales bacterium | reverse complement strand
GGGGACTTGCTAAGGTCCGTAGTCCAGTGTTACCTATGTGGTCAGCCAGCACATTTAATTGAAAGCGCTGGCAAATATCAAGTATAATATCTATGTTTGTGGTGAGCGTAGCCCAGTGGTTTAAGGCGCCAGGTTGTGGCCCTGGAGATCGTGGGTTCAAATCCCACCGTTCACCCTTTCTCCTATATTTCAGCTGACAAGAGCACCGGTCTTCGAAGGATGAGCCAGGCACGACTTCCCATCTAGTCTGAGATAGTTACGCTGTCCGTTTCGACCTCCCAACCTATGATGGGACACAGCTAACCACAAAGGCTACCACCGACGGGGAGCGGCACGGGGAGCTTCAAAATACCAGCTACGGCTTGAGCGTGAGCCTATGAAGTGTTTAGTTGTTTCTGACTACACATTTTGACGTTTTGTGGAATGAGCTAACAAAACAGGCTATTGTTACCTACGCTGAACATTCTGGACTTTTATTTTAACGTTCTCGGTGTTGGTGAAGTTCACCAAAGGCGGATTTTGGCGAGCGAAGTGAGCAATAAACATCGGGGTAAGTGAGTGCTATAGTACCGAGCAATCCAAAGAATTGCGAACAGCTACCCGAAGCTCATCTGATATTAGTATCACCTCTTTTTACTCAAATTCCGTAATCCCGTTATGAAGTTAAATCTTGGGACTTCTTTCATGTACTGTAGATATTCGTTTCCCCATTTCGCTATATCAAGCTTTTCTTCTAAACGAACTCCATAGTGCATGTAAACAATCATAACAATGATAGCGGTAACGGAAAGAGGTGTGAATGGGACATATTTACTGAGGATGATTGGCAACAGGATTGGCAATATCAAAGTCCCAAGGACTGCCGGGTGCCTTATAACTGCGTATGGCCCATCCTTGAAAAGTATGATTGTCTCATCGTGTTTAAGACCCCCTCTTTTGTAATGCATACGAGTTGTCCGGATTCCAAGATATATACCAAACCCAGATAGAACAATTGAAATGCAGATTACAATCAGGGGAAAATGGATTGCAAACCATAAATGCCTCACCGACATAGCCAAAATCTGCGGGGCTTTCACCGGCAGTTGACCTGCGAACATAAAATTGAGTGGCAACCAAAGTATGAAGTAAATAACCCAAGGAATAATCTCCCAACGTTCATGTTCTACAAGCCCTCTTTTCTGAAGTTCTTTTAAGGCTTCCTTAGGAGTAATTTCGTCTACCTTCAATTTTCCTACTAAATCTTTTACCCTAATTTCTTCTTTCTCTTCCATCTTTTTTCCCGTAAATTTACATTCCTAAAAGGCTTCGGGCAATTTCACTTAACTTGTGCATACCCGCACTGCGGCTATTTCCGATTTACCTTCATTCTGTCCAATGGACTTCGAATTTTTCCGTGCTGATTTTTATATTCGCTCTCATCCGTGCTTCTATTATATGTCCATGTTTGAATATTAAACAATACGATGTTTTGTACAGTCTCTTGTCTCAGTCAATGCAAAACGAGGAGCTAAACAGAATGGCTTTTTGTTGCATTCCCGTCAAAATCAATTCGAAGCATGAACTCAAACTTACTTATGCCATAGCATAAGACCCACATCAGCCCACAGAAGGGATGACGAAGAAAGCTGGACATGATCGTTCGCCACAGACCCAGGACAGCCATATTCCTCTCTATGAGATCTTTTCCGAAATATTGGCAGGATTTATTGGTATAGAAGAAATACCTGCTCCACTGGTGACTGAAATCTGAAATCGACTCGGGTGGCCCATAATAGAATATGGCGCCGTCAGCCCATACAAACTTACGATCCTGCTGAATGCAGGAATAGAAGATAAACTGATCATCGGCGAGGTAATCTGGCACCACAAGATGTTGGTAAAAGTCTCTTGATAGAGCCATTACACGCCCGTCTATACTCCACCAAGAGATGGGTTCTAGCCTCCTTATCTTGTCTACTGCGATCCAATCAAAATATGCAACCTGCTGCGCTGGATTGAGGGTAAAGCCAGGACAGATGCGGACAAGAGCACTGGTCTTCGGAGGATGAGCCAGGCACGATGTCCGCTCCGCCCCCCCAACCTACGATGGGAGACAGCTAACCACAAAGGCTACCACCGTCGGGGAGCGAGACTGGAAGCATCAAAATCAAGAGGGGTGCGATGAAGTTACCCTCTCTTACCAAGTACCTATCGAGCTTCTCTCAACATCGCCCAGTTTGTGAGGTCGGTTTCGGGAATTGCAGATTCCTCGACTACCGCAAAACCAAATTATTCATAGAGCCTGACGTTTTGTTCTTCGAGCGTCTCAAGATAGCACGGCAGACCTGCCTTTAACTTTCACCCTTTTTATTTTTTGTTCGTTTAACCTTCTCTTCTATCGCATCCGACTCCTCTTTCATCTCCATTGCTAATAGTTCAGCTCTCAGCGTAATGCCTGGATAAAAAGCAAGCGAACGGCACCATTCGGGCAGGTCAAGGCTTCTCGGGAAAGATGGCCCACCTCTTCGCCACGGACGGTTTTCAACGATTGCCAAAATAGCAATTGCTATTGCTAAAACACCTAAGGGCATAAATATTAACCATACGTTTCTCCAAGCACCAGTTATCCAATAGAAAATAAATCCACTCAAAATTAAACTAGCAACAATGAAAACTATAGCAACCCGTCCGCTAACTACTCCGCTATCTTTTCTTGACCCAATTTCTTCAACATTATTAATGCCTTCTGGCATCCCAATAATATCACCTGTAAGTGATATATCACCTTCGTCTCCAACACTTAGTATTTTTATTAAAGCTCCATCTTGATAGTCTAAGAAGTCGAAATGAACATCCGTTGATGCTTGTTCACCCTCCGTTACCTGATTTTTTAAAGATACATTATTTACTTTTCTTGTAATTCCTGCCACTTGAATATCAAGTGTACGAGCGCCTTTAATATTTACTCTAACGGGGTTAGCCGGAGCAATATCACTACCGCGTATTGGTTCTTTCCCAAGATTAGCAAATTTTAAAAACGTCGTAAAAACGCTCTCAATGCTCTCAGCAGTTGAACCTTTCCTTTTGAACAATACAGAGAGTTCGTAATCATCCTCAGGAGAAAATGCCTGAGCCAAAGCTATTGGTCTAGAAATCTCATACACTAGCAATTTCTTCCTTTGGCTTCTTCGACCACAATAGATGGTATATATAATTCCAAGTACACCTATAACACCAGCTACCGGGCCTATTATTCCCATTTTCTACAATTATAGTTTATGTTATGTCATTTATCAATCGATACCCCCATTATTACACGCATTATGCTAACATTTTTGCTAACAGACTTTTCACCACGATGAATGATAAGGTGGTACTATTTAGTACCACCCGAAGCTAAATCTAATAGTTAAAGCTACTACT
>CAYTBB010000124.1:0-3475 GCA_964435965.1 uncultured Dehalococcoidales bacterium | reverse complement strand
CGCTGCCTTGCTTGTGGGATTTGCTCTGAGTGTATGCAATGCGTTGCCGCCTGTAAAGCCAATGCTATCGATCACTCTATGAGAGAAGAGATTGTAGAGTTAAAAGTGGGCGCGGTGATTCTTTCCCCAGGATTTGATGAATTTGACCCAAGCCCTCTTTTCAATTACGGATACAGGAGATATCCCAATGTAGTAACCAGTATAGAATTCGAGAGGATGCTTTCAGCTTCAGGACCATTTCAAGGTGAGCTGCGCAGACCCTTCGATAGGAAGCCGCCTCAAAGGATAGCCTGGATTCAATGCGTTGGCTCTAGGGATGAAAGCTTGGGTTGCGGATATTGCTCTTCCGTGTGTTGCACCTATGCCATAAAGGAAGCCATTGTTGCCAAAGAGCATGTTCCCCTTGAGTTGGAAGAAACCATTTTCTTCATGGATGTGAGAACTCAAGGGAAGGACTTTGACAAATTTTATGAGCGCGGGAAGGGAGAAGGAATAGAGTTCCTACGGGCGAAGGTCTATGGAGTTGAAGAAGTAGATGGCACAGGGAATTTGAGCCTCAAGTATGTAGGTGAAGATGATAGGCCAAGCACGGATGAGTTTGATTTAGTTGTCCTATCTGTAGGGCTTAGGCCCTCTCAGGAAGCTATTGAGCTTGGCAAGAGGCTCGGCATCCAGCTTAATAAATATGGATTTTGCCACACAAGTGCATTTTCCCCCGTGGAAACCTCCAGGCCGGGGATATCTGTCTGCGGTGCTTTTCAAGGCCCGAAGGACATCCCGGAAACAGTGATGCAGGCAAGTGGGGCAGCGGGAAGCGCTTCTACCTTGCTTGCTCCTGCCCGAAATACCCTTACCATAAAGAAAGAATACCCGCCGGAAAAGGATGTCACCGGGGAGGAGCCCAGGATTGGGGTGTTTATCTGCCACTGTGGTATCAACATCGGTGGATATGTGGATGTTCCTGAGGTTACTGAATATGCTAAGACTCTCCCCAATATAGCCTATGCTGAAAATAACCTCTACACCTGCTCTCAAGATACCCAAGAGAAAATCAAGGCAATGATCAAGGAACATAAGCTGAATCGAGTGGTGGTGGCATCCTGCACTCCCAGAACCCACGAGCCCCTGTTCCGAGAAACCCTCAAAGAGGCAGGATTAAACCAATACCTCTTTGAGATGTCCAATATCCGCGACCAGTGCTCCTGGGTCCATATGCATGAGCCAGAGAAAGCGACTGAGAAGGCGAAGGATTTGGTAAGGATGGCGGTGGCAAAGGCAAGGCTGATAGAGCCACTAAAACCTTTGTCTACCCCTGTTAACCACTCCGCTTTGGTCATCGGGGGAGGTGTGGCAGGGATGGGAAGCGCTTTAACCTTAGCGGATCAAGCTTTCGAAGTCCATCTTATTGAGAGAGAAGGCGAACTCGGTGGGGTGGTGAAAAGAATACATTATACCCTTGATAGTGAGGATGCTCAGATTTTTCTCGCCGATTTAATTAGAAAGGTTAAGGAACATCCTAAGATTAGGGTCTATTACAATACTTGGATTGTAGATGCCTACGGATATGTGGGGAATTTCACCACCGAGATAATGAGATATCGCGGCAGGGTTATAGAGAAGATAGAGCATGGCGTGACCATAATTGCCACTGGGGCTCAGGAATATAAACCAAAGGAATACCTTTACGGAAGAGACCCACGGGTGCTCACTCAGCTTGAGCTTGAGGAGGAGATAGCGAGAGAGAACCCGGATATAGTAAGCTGTGACAACCTAGTAATGATCCAATGCGTAGGCTCCCGAAATGGGGAGCGCCCATATTGTAGCCGGGTATGCTGCAACCAGGCAATTAAGAATGCCCTAAAGCTTAAAGAGATAAAGCCAGAAATGAATATCTATATCCTCTATCGGGATATAAGGACATATGGATTCTATGAGGAATATTATCAGGAGGCAAGACAAAAGGGGGTTATCTTCCTGAGGTATGATCCAGAAGATAAACCTGAAGTGAGGCAGGAGAGGAAGGATGGACGCTTTTTGATACGAGTTGAAGGGAAGGACCCGGTGCTCGGGGAGGAAGTAGCTATTGATGCCGATATTCTTGCTCTAGGCGTGGCGATGGTTCCCCCGGAAGAGGCAAGAGAGCTTGCCATGCTTTACAAAGTGCCTTTAAACGAGGATGGCTTCTTCCTAGAAGCACATGTAAAACTTCGCCCGGTGGACTTCGCCACAGACGGAGTCTTTCTCTGTGGGCTTGCTCATGCTCCCAAGTCAATCAAAGAGAGCATTGCTCAGGCTAAAGCAGCCGCTTCTCGAGCAACCACTATACTAGCCAAAGAGACTATTACGGCTGAGGGCATTGTTTGCTCTGTAAATGAGGATATCTGCAGCGGTTGTGGCATCTGTGAAGTTCTTTGCCCTTACGGGGCTATCGTGGTAAATAAGGAAAGAAAGGTAGCCGAGGTCAATGAGGCTCTGTGCAAAGGATGCGGCACCTGCTGCGCTGCCTGCCCTTCTGGAGCTGCCCAACAGAGGGGCTTCACGAGAGACCAAATTTCATCCATGGTTGAAACTGCTTTGGTGGTTTAAAAATGAACAAGGAAGAATTTGAACCAAAGATATTAGCTTTTTGCTGTAACTGGTGTGCTTATGCCGGCGCTGACCTTGCTGGTGTCTCACGAATGCAGTATCCACCGAATATAAGGATCATTAGGGTTATGTGTTCTGGTAGGGTGGACCCTGAGTTCGTTCTTAAAGCTTTTACCCTTGGTGCCGATGGGGTGCTAGTCCTCGGCTGCCACCCTGGAGATTGCCATTACTTATCTGGTAACTATAAAACAATGAGGAGAGTGCCGTTAACAAAGAGGCTTTTAGAGCAGTTTGGGGTAGAACAGGAGAGATTGAAGTTGGAGTGGGTTTCGGCAGCTGAGGGAGCAAGATTTGCGCAAGTAGTAACTGATTTTACCAGCAAGGTAAAGGAATTGGGACCAAATCCGCTAAAAGGAAGTTAAAAGGCTGACTCAAAATATCTCATAACAAATTTTCCTGTAATCGTTCAGCCACCCTATGTCTCCCTGAGCCCTTCGCTTCCTGTCATTCTGAGGGAGCCCTTCGTTTCACTCAGGATAAACTCCGCGACCGAAGAATCTCCTCTTCAGTTCCTTCCTACCGTCAGGACTCAGAGCTTCGGCTCACCAGGATAAACTCCGCGAAGGGTCTAAAAAGGACAGTGAGATTCTTCGCTAGGCTCAGAATGACAGCAGAAAGTGAAATGCTAACTCTGGGTTTAGGATTGGGAAATCCTATCCTTAGCCAACTAATCTAGAAGAGAGTTAAGATAATCTTATTACCTTTATGGTGGAGCTGGGGTTACAATAGGTAGAACCTTTGAACTAGCTTTCAGCCTGGCTATTTGAGTCACCTACTGCCGTCACAGGTGATTGTAGCAATAAAATGCATAACCAGCAATCGGCAAGTA
>CAYTBB010000123.1:0-3495 GCA_964435965.1 uncultured Dehalococcoidales bacterium | reverse complement strand
CGTGTAGTCACTGGTCCAACGCCTTACCGCAGCCCATTTGTCGGTATCACTTCCTGCCCATGCATACCCTCCATCTATCCATGACATCGGTGGTCGGCAACCGGTAGCGTCACCTCCCTCTCCCCACGCTATATCCGGAGGCGCCTCGCCGGCCGGCCAAAAAATATTAATCCCGCTTGAACTTTCCCAGTAGAAAGAGTTTTGATGCCAACCGAAAAATACTCCACCGGCACCGGTGAAGTTGCTTATATAACCATATTCCCCGTTAAACTCTCCCTGAGAAACTATACCGTCATCCGCTACGGCAGCCTGCCAGTCGGCAACCGAATCGGCAAACACCTGCGCATTTGCCTGGCCCTGCATGAGCAGACCACTTGTCACCAGGCATAAAACAATTACAGTATCTCTCATTTCAATTCAACACTCAGACAACATGAAATTCATTTTGACTCCAAGGTCGTGGACGATTGTTGCTAACGAAGAAAAATCGTAATGCAGATATAATCAAACTCAATTAGGAAACCCCTCGTTTTTGCCTGCGCAATTGCTTAGATTCAAGCAGACAAGGTAAAGGCTTGGCACAAGCATCTGGGAAGCATTTATGAAAAATGTTACCCCGTGCAAGAAGGCCAAACCGGTGTGTTTGTAGATTCGGGCAGTACGCTAAACTGGGACGAAAGTAATATTGCAACAGATCCCAATTTTGCATCGTTTAATCCCGAGGCAGACCCTGACACATGGGACTTTCACCTGCAGAGTGAATTCGGCCGCTGGGATATAAATGCACAGCAATGGGCAACTGATTTGGTCACGAGCTCCTGCATTGACGCCGGTGATCCCAACTCGAACCACACGGACGAACCGTGGCCGCACGGGGGCCGCATTAACATGAGGGCTTATGGGGGTACGCGCCAGGCCAGCATGAACGGCAACAGGGCTGACTTCAACATTGATGGAGCCGTTAACCTTGTTGACTTTGCCGCATTTGCCAAGCGATGGCTGGGTGGAGAGACATGTATCGAAGATATGACCGGCGACAGTAAGGTTGACTCGACCGACCTTGCCATCCTTGCGTATAACTGACTCTGGAAAGCCCAGTAGTGGGCGCATAAAAACAACCCCCGCGCAAACCTAATGACACTACGCACAAAAGCACTCTCTATGCGGAGTTAATGGCACTATGCGCAACAGCAGACGTTACGCAGACGCAAAGACACTATGCATCCGCACGCGTCGTCCCTGGGCCGACACACTCCTGTGTCGGATTCCCAACCGCTATTTTTTTCTAATCACAGTTTTAGTTTCAGCTACAGGGTTCTGCGTCTTCTGAGCCAGCCGACCAAGCCAATACCAACGCTGCCTAACAAAACAGCTCCCGGAGCAGGGACATAGGTCAGGTCGTGCGAGCCAGGGCTGATTCTCCAGTCCCAGGACGCGTGTACTTCTGGATTACCATCGGCATCGACCACCAATCCGTAAGCATCAGCATGTACCGAGCTAAATCCAGTTATCTCAATGGTGTATGACCTTACCTGACCGAGTTGCCTCAGGCTTCCCGGTGTGGGGCTGCAAGGGTACTCAGTATCGTAGTTGAAGACCCCATATAGATCGTCGAAAGATCCAAGATCATAGATCAGGAAGTCGGATACACCATCCTGCAGAGGATAATGATTGTTGAAGTCTGTCTTATGGGGCAAGAACTCTGTAGTATCATATCCATCGGGTACGGTATCAAGGGGCTCGAAAATGTCCGTATCGGCAGCAAGCTCAGGATTGACAGGGTCTCCGGGAAGATCACTTGTTAGCGGGCTGGGATTAGCAGCAATACCAACGCTTACATCAAAAGGATCAATATTGCCTGTAATCGAAATCGTGCCGGTTTCTCCATCAGGTACAGACAAAAGTAAAGTGACATCTGTCAGTTCCCCTGTCCAGTTGGGCTGATACGTCCCAATTACCCACAGGTCGAAGGGATTCTCTGTAACAAACCAAGTCTGTTGGTCTTCAACTAAATCACCAACGAATTCGAAGTCAGGGCTCCAGACCTGAAACGTCGGCACAGCAAAGACTTGCTGGTTCATCACGAACAGAGCGATGAGCAACAACGCTATTAGTTTTAGACTTTTCATCATTTTCAAATCTCTCTTTCTTTTGCTTGTTAACCAATAAACTCAAGCAAATATAGTTTTGTTTGAAGAGCAACCTTTCAAGTGGGTACAGGGGGGCCACGGGGAAGGTTGTCAAAAATAAAGGCGGGCGAAAAACAAACAAAGTACACTGCTCGAGGAGGTAATCCAAAAGCAGCTAATGATTGATAAAGAGTGAAGCTAAGTGTGTCAATCGGGGTGAGTGCGCAGGTGCCTGTCGCGGGCGCAGCGAGTGCGCTTGCGGGTCGCAACGCAACGACCTGAAAGAGTCGTCTCCCAATCCAAATTTTCACAGCTTCTCCGCTCTTCTAAATTTAGACAGTACTCTCATTACAATTCAACACTCAGACAACATGAAATTCATTTTGACTCCAAGATAGTGAACGACCGTACGTCATGAGAAAAATCGTAATGCAAGAATAATCAAGTTCAATTGGGAAAATCCTAATTTTTGCCTACGCAATTGCTTAGATTCAAGCAGAGAAGGTACAAGCATCTGGCGAAGTATTTAGGAAAATTTTACAACAAAACTGCACTTTCCAAGAAAATTATGGCGTTTTTGGGCCCCTAACGGTGAATAAAGCCCGAAAGTATTTTTCTATGCTTTGCGTTGAGGACCAAAAAACGCAAAAAATATTATAGGTTTTTGGTCTCATTTACAAAATTTCGCTATTTTAAGCCAAAAAGCATATATTTGCTTGTCTCGGCTTACATCGATCAACTCCCGTTTTTTTGGAAAGTGCAGAACAAACGCTGCGTGCTCTCAACACTGCTAAAATTCGTGTTTGCACTGGTCAAATCAGGTGCCTACTAAATAGATACTTTTACCTTGTCTGGCATAGAACAAAAATAGGGAAATTCCTTATTGTGAATCCGCAAAACGCCTATAAAATGGAAGAAATCGGCATCGCAGGCTCAACTAACCATATGCCTATTGCTTGAACCATATTTTGATGGTAGAATATAAGCTACCTGCTATTTGGGGGCAAAGGAGTGCCGAGAGACGACACAATAAATACTGTATGGAGGTTCTAAATGGACCTTAAGAAAAAATAAAAAGTTCGCATAATTGTTTACTTCGGACATTGGTTTAATTCATGTGCCAGCGTACCAACTCCAACAGTTAAAAACCGGAGGTTACCGAGATGGAAGAAAAAGTTAGAAAAACGGCAATCGATATTATAGGTGATGTCCACTGGGGCACACACTTCTGTCAATTCTATCAGACCAAAGAGGACCTGATTGACATTTTGGTGCCTTATTTCAAGGCGGGATTGGAGAATAACGAATTCTGCATGTGGATTACTGCAGAACCTTTAAACGCTGAAGATGCAGAGAGAGCGTTAAA
>CAYTBB010000122.1:0-3531 GCA_964435965.1 uncultured Dehalococcoidales bacterium | reverse complement strand
AGGATAACGCTGGCTCCGTTCTTTATAGTCTGCTCGTCAAGGTTTAGAGCTTCACCTATCTCCTTATTGGTATTGCCCATAGCCACGTAACGCAGAATCAGAAGCTCACGGGCTGTTAGAGGCGTATCAGGACCTCTTACCAGTATGAGCAATTGATATGCTCTTTGCTTGCTAACTCCGAGGGCCTTGCACATTTCAGATGATGTAGCATTAGGATGTTGAGCAAGGTATGTTACTATAATCTCCTTTGCTTGCTTCCTACTTAATTTAGCCATTTAGTGAAGTAGCGGTTTAGGAAACTTGGTTGTTCAGTAGCTCTTTCTAGAGACCTCTTGGCCCTGGGCATTGTATAGTGCAGCTATGTCTGGGTCTTTGTTATTCCAAATAGCATTACCATAACCGAAGCTGAAACCTCCCCATTCAGGATGAACTTCGTCTGTGTAGACTCGGATACTTTCACCGGGAGCTAAGACATAAGATGGAAATGTGAAAGAAGGGTATCCTTCGTCTATATCCTTCAACACCCACCCTTCCAAGTCTTTGGGGGTGTCACCAAGATTTGTAATCTCCACGTATTCATCGGATTCCACACGGGGCATGAGACCATCATAGAAAATATAGGTAATTTGAACATTGCCGGCAGACGGTGCTGGAGGCGAAGGTTCTGCCCATAATCCCAAGCTTGCCTCTTTCGCCTCTCTCTGAAGCTCAAGAAAAAAGTCTTGATACTTTACATCAGGAGGATAGGTTGCAACCTGGGCATAACCGAGTCTAACAAGCTCACCATTGACCATCATATCATCCACCCAGACATACCTAAGCAGGCGACCATATTTGTCGGCCTCTGAAACATCTTTCTCCAGACGGACTATTTCCCCCTCGACAAGCTCACGGTTCTTTTCGCTTGCTTCTTTGCCAAAGTATTCTACTGGCTTTTGAGGGTGAACTGTCTCAGGGGTGTCAATGCCAATATAGCGAACCTTGTATAAGCTCCCCTCAATATCCACTTCAATGGTATCTCCATCAATGACCCTGACAACCTTAGCTTCTACTAGAGCAGTAGCAGGTTGCTCCTGTGGTGAACTTTCATTAGTAGACGGTGGTTGCGTAGGTGGCGCTGAACTAGCTGTGGTCTCACAAGCCACAATAGAGCTAGCCAACAAAAGAGCCAAACCTACAAAGATTGCTGAACATAATTTAGGTTTGTTTCTCATATCAGACCTCGTTTGCCCTCTGCAAATTCACTGGCTGGGCTAGCCTCCAAACTTAACTTAGTATTGAACTGGTCATTATTAGGCCAGATAATCGCCCTATTGTCCTTCTAAACGATTAAAGAAATCTTCATTAACAATAGCTTGTTCAATGACTGGCTTTACTCCCAACCATCCATCCAGTAGCAGTCCTACTAGCTCCCTGCTGCCAATCGATAGGAAGAAAGTGAAAGGGAGATTCTTCGGTCGCGGAGTTTATCCCGAGCTGTCTCAGATTCTTCCCCTTCACTTCGTTCAGGGCTTCGGCTCACACGCTCAGAATGACAGCAAGCGAAGGGCTCCCAATGACAGGGGGGACAGATTAGTCGCCTTTAGCTTCTTTGGCTAAACTGGCGCGCAGAGCCTTCCGCGATCGCGACAGTAATCCTTCAACCGACTTTGACGAGCGACCCATGAGCTGACTTATCTCTAAGACCGGCATCCTCTGAATGTATTTGAATACCAAAACCTTCCGGTAATCTCGTGGCAAGCTGTCCATAGCTTGCTCAACCGTGTGGCGGGTCTCCTCGGACTCCATTACACTGTAAGCTATTGGCTCGGTGTCCTCGATTTGCCCGGGCTCCATAGCATCAATACCGGAAGGTAGCGCCACAGGCTTAATCGCTCGTGCCTGGCGACGGCAAAAGTCACTTATCTTGTGAAATGCTATGCTGCACAGCCAGGTATCAAGCTGGCTGTCACCTGAACGCAGGTTCTCAACCAGCTCAGTTTCACAAGCTTGAGAGGTAAGACCAGCTATTTCCATGTTGCCCCCACCTGCTAGGTTGTGGCGCCGCAGCACCCTTAACATAGCACCTGGCTAGGCTGATGGGAATCACACATTAGTACTGTTTCAGACCAGAAATTAGTACTATGCCTGGGGAAGTTCTAGACATAAATGCTAAAGGAGCAGGCAAAATAGCTGGCATCCACTAGAAAAACCCAGGCTGCTTTAGTAGATTGTGCCACTAATACCTGTTCTGCGTGGCACTTAGGGCGGTAGGAAATTTGCTGTTCATATTAAGGGATTTGTTTTAATCCCATTGTTCGCCACCGTCTCTGCGATATGTCTTCGATGACAGCCGGCATCTTGGTCAATAGTCCTGAAGTCAAAGGAGCTTGGTTAGGCCACGTTTGTAGAGGGGATTCACCCTCACCTAACCTCTCCCGTCAAGGGAGAGGGAACTGGTATTTTTGCGATTGCTTCGGCCACGCCTCGCAATGACAGAAGAAAAGGTACCTTACAATGACAGCTACATATCTGCGGTAGCCACCTAGGCGGAATCCACCTAATGTTTCACCCATACGATTCACCCTCACCTCAGTTCCTTCGCTGACCCTTCGCTACGCTCACGGCTTTGGCTCAGGACTAGCCTCACCTCCCGTCGAGTAGCTAGGTGTCCTTTAAAATCTGACTCTAGGCCCTGCGGCGTTTCAATACGAGCCAACTCGTGCCGCCGAGCAAGAGCGCTGCCAGGCCAAACCAGGGTGCCAGGATAGCCAGCCTGCTCACGGGATAAGCCTCGCCGCCTACTCCCTGAGCATAGGGGTGGATGTAATCAACCTTGGTCTCTGTGCCTCCTCCCAAGGGACCGCTCACGATGAGGCTCACGGTGAATGATCCGGGAAGGGTGTAGACATGGGTGGGATTCTGCTCGTTGCTGGTGCCGCCGTCGCCGAAGTCCCAGCTCCAAGAGTCGAAGTCGCCGGGGGTCTCATCAGTGAACTGTACCTCCAGCGGTGTTGGCCCCATTGTTGGCGTGGCGGAGAATTCCACCGATGCCAGCACGTACTCATATGCTCCCATGTCCGCGGTGGCGATGCCGTCTCCGTTGCCGTCAATGGGGCGGTGGTTGCCGTCTATGTCCTCGCCTGGTGCCCCATCGTTGGTCCCGGCGTCGATGCAGGGTGAGCCCGGCTGTGAGTGGTAGTCATGCACCGCGGCATTGATGAACATCGGGTCCAGTGAGATATCGTGCGGCCCCAGCGAGCAGCTGCCGCCATAGTTATTTGGGGAATTATTCCATACGTCGCTGTAGTCAATAGGATGGCTGGCATCAGCGTAGAGGCCACCGCCGCCATCGCTCCAACCTGCTGAGTTGTTTGCCGAGATGCAGTTTTTCACATTAGGGGAGGAGCCGCTCCCACTGTACATCCCGCCACCGTACCACTGAGCCGAGTTACCATCGAAGATGCAGTTGGTCACTGTGGGAGAGGAGTTGCTTAGGTTATACATTCCCCCGCCGTACCGAATAGCGTAGTTGCCCCAGAAGACGCAGTT
>CAYTBB010000121.1:0-3558 GCA_964435965.1 uncultured Dehalococcoidales bacterium | reverse complement strand
TATGCCGGTGGAGAGGGCAGGTATTTGTATTGTTTCGAAACGGATTCCGGAAAGACAGTAAGAAAGTTGCTCATAGATGAGGAGCAACTGACGGTTTCATTTAATGAGCAGCGAGTTACGTGTACTGAGGTTAGCCCCGATGGATTTGTGGTGGCAGCCGGTGTGAACCCCGGCAATAAAATCTATTTCTGGGATACGAGAACGAGCAAGCGACTTGGTGTCATGGGAGGTTGCCGAGGGCTTAATAACTTGGCATTTGCACCGGACTCATCTACTTTTGTTGTAGCTGGTCGAAATTATGGCGGTTCGCTAAAAGTGCGGCGTGTACCAGGCAAATAGGCGCGTCAGGAGTTCAAGGATTGCTTTGCATGATTGAGAGCATAAATAATGTTGCTGTTCTCGGCTCTGGTGGCACCATAGGCAGTTTGGTGGGCGGTCTTGTTGCGCAGCATGGGATAAAGGTTTATTTTCTGAGCCGGACCGCTGAAGGTGCGAAACGCGGCCTGCAAAGGGCGATTGCCCAGGCTCGCTCGGAAGTGATAAGCCGAAATATCGTATGTGGTGATTATGACCATTTGTTCGAAGATGCGCTAAAAGGGGCGGATTGGATTATTGAGTGTGTCAGTGAGGACCTTGCGATAAAGCAAAGAATGTATGAGATGATAGACGGATGCAAGAGGCCGGATACTATCGTGAGTTCGGTGACATCGAGCTTGCCTCTGGAAATTCTGCCGAAGGGCAGGTCTCGGAATTTCAGGAAAAACTTCCTCTCTACACATTTCTATAATCCTCCCGGTAAGATGTTGGCTTGTGAGATTACAGGACAGTCCGATACCGACCCCGAAATTGTTGGCTTTATGGAGGATTTCATGAAGCACCGGCTTCGGCGGGTGGTCATTCCTGTCAAGAACGTTGCAGGATTTGCAGGTAACCGGATAGCCTTTTTGCTTCTTAATCGGATTACGGCGTTGGCTGCCGTGTACGGCGTAGAGATGATGGATTACCTGATTGGGCCTTATACGGGCAGGCAGATGCCGCCTTTGGCGACTATTGATTTGGTCGGATTGGACATTCACAAGGCCATTATCGAGAACTTGTACAATAACACCAGCGACGAGATGCGGCACAGCCTTGTTCCGCCTGGGTACGTCAACAAGATGATTCAAAATGGCTTCTTGGGTAACAAGACGCCTGATAGAGGCGGTTTTTATAGGAAACTTGAAAGCGGCAGGAGCGAATTTATTGATCCGGCAAGTTGTGAGTATGTGCCGGCAATAGAGCCCCACATTGGTTTTGTTGAGAAAGCCAAGCATTTTGTCCACATGGGCAGATACCGAGACGCGTTTGAGATTATCAAAACGGTCTCCGGCAGAGAAGCTGAGATAGTCAAGGACATTCTCTGCGTGTACATAGTATACTCTTATTCGCGCATCGGTGAAGTCACCGAGTCTGATTTTGGCATAGATGGAATTGACAGAGTGATGTCCTTTGGATTCAACTGGGCTCCGCCGAGTCTGATTGTGAGTATGCTCGGTGGCAAAGAATATGTCATTGAGCTACTGGAAAAGAAAGAGTTTGAGGTACCGGATGCGTTGAAGAATGCAGAGGATAGAAAAAGCCTGATGCTTGATGCGGGCAAGTACTTTCCGGCTCGATAAATGATGATAGAGGATAGTGAGTGGATAATAAGCAGGTATTTATATTAGGCGGCTATCAAACAGATTTTGCCAGGAACTGGAGTAGGGAGAACAAGCATATTGCCGCGATGATGCGCGAGGCTTATGAAGGCAGCTTGGCGGTGACGGGTATTGAGCCTGCCCAAATCGGCGCCGCGTTTATCGGTAATTTTGCGGCGGAGCTGTACTGTATGCAGGCACATCTTGGTGCATTCTTTGTTGATTTTGATCCGTGCTTTCAGGGTCTGCCAACGATGCGTTTTGAAGCAGCGTGTGCTGCCAGCGCGGTAGCTGCCCTTTCGGCCATGGTCTATATACAGGCTGGCATCTACGATTTAATATGCGTCGTTGGTGTTGAACAGATGAAAACCGTAAGCTCTGCCAAGGGGGGCCAATTTTTAGGTACTGCCGCCTGGTATGAAAAAGAATGTGAGGGAATAGAGCTACCCTTTCCTAAACTTTTTGGCAAACTTGGGGATGAGTACGACAAAAGATATGGACTCGATGACAAATATCTGGCAAGAATTTCTGACGTTAATTACAGCAACGCCAGGAACAATCCGAATGCCCAGACGCGCAACTGGTTCATGAATTTTGAACACGCAAGGAGACTGGGTCGGTACAATTCGGTAGTCAAAGGCAGGATTAAGGTTACCGATTGTTCTCAGGTAACAGACGGGGCGGTGTGTTTGTATCTTGCTTCGGCTGATTTTGCTCAGGAATATGCAACAAAAAGAAACCTTAATATCACCCGGATTCCGAGAATCTTAGGCTGGGGTCACACAACGGCCCCGATTGAATTTGCACAGAAAGTAGCTGACTCCGCCCAGGACGAGTACGTGTTACCTATTACTCGTCAAGCGATATTGGATGCTTACAGACGAGCTGGTATAGCGGATTGTTGGGAGCTTGATGTCATAGAAACACACGATTGCTTTACAACCTCGGAGTACATGGCGATCGACCACTTTGGACTTACTGAAGCGGGGCAATCGTGGAGAGCAATAG
Source organism: uncultured Dehalococcoidales bacterium (assembly GCA_964435965.1). GTDB lineage: Bacteria > Chloroflexota > Dehalococcoidia > GIF9 > AB-539-J10 > 20-14-all-45-10. The sequence continues at coordinate 874 of CAYTBB010000121.1, read as the reverse complement.
AAGAGGGAACCATAGAGATGGGTGGCAAGCTCCCCGTCAATCCTTCGGGCGGGCTTATCGGTTGTGGACATCCTGTTGGAGTGACTGGAGCACGACAATTACTTGACGCATATAAACAAGTTACTGAAACCGCCGGGGATTATCAAGTTGGCGGCGCAAAGAAGGTGGCCACGCTGAATATTGGTGGTACCGCAACAACAAACGTGTGTTTTGTCATAGGAAGGTAAGATAAAAGAGGTGGCAGAACAGCCAAGAGTACGAGATATGACTCTTGAAGACGTGGATGGAGTTGTTGAGGTACACAGACATTGCTTTCCGGCTTCGGTTTCTATTTTTTCTGTATTGAGCCGGGATGTCGTCAGGTCTTACTATGCCCAGTTTGTGCAAGAGCCCGAAAGCCTTGGAGCAGTCCTCGAGGAGCCTATGTCGGGGCGTATTGTGGGATTCGCTGTTGGCACTGTTAAGGCCGGATTCAATCGCAGATTTGTGCGGCGTCGTTTTTTCAAATTTGTCTGGCACATATTTAAAGGTCTTTTCGTAAGCACCACTATCAGAAGAGTGGTAGGATCGCATCTTCGCAAAATCGGCGGTATGTTTTTTGAAAAGCGTAACGGTGCTCCAGGTAATTTAGTTTTACCGCCGCCAACAGGCCCGGTGGCGATATTTATGCCTATTGCGGTTCACACGCAGTGGCGAAGTGGTGGCAACGCTGCCAAACTTGCAAACTATTTTGCCGACCGGCTTTTTGAAAAAGGCGCGTCGCAAGTGCGGGGGCGGATAGCTCCGGACAATCTGCCCTGCTTGAAGCTGTTCAGGAAGCTTGGCTGGAGTGAAAAAAAGGTGTCTGAGGAATGGATTGCTGTCTGGATTGATC
>CAYTBB010000120.1:0-3633 GCA_964435965.1 uncultured Dehalococcoidales bacterium | reverse complement strand
GAATCAATCTATAACCACAATACTCTAATGCCGTCTGGATAGTAAGCCCTTCAGGAACCTCATAATGCTTGTCCATAATATAGATATCGAACATTCGAACCTTTTCGGCAACCTCCGCTTCAGCCATTTTCACCCCATTTACAGAATTGCTTCCTCATGGCGGTCACACCAACACATCAAGTTAACCGCCACCGGTAGGCTAGCAATATGACAAGGAAAAACTTCAGCATGAACCGCCAGGGCAGTAATCCTGCCACCATATCCCATGGCTCCAATGCCAAGTTTGTTAACCCTGTCTAGAATCTCCTTCTCTAATTCGGCAACCTCAGCATCCGGGTTTGGCCGGCCCACTTTGCGCAGCAATGCCTTTTTGGCTAACATCATAGTCCTCTCGGTCGTCCCCCCTATGCCCACGCCAACGATAACTGGGGGGCAAGGATTACTGCCAGACTCATCAACACGATTTACCACGTAATCTATAATCCCCTGGCGCCCCTTCGCTGGAGTTAGCACTGTCAGGCGAGTCATATTCTCTGAACCGCCTCCTTTAGGCATGACTATAATTTTGAGCTTGTCGCCAGGAACTATGTCAGTATAAATATCAGCCGGTGTGTTATCCTTGGTATTTACCCTGGCAGAAAAAGGCTGACGTACCACAGATTTGCGCAAGTAACCTCTATCGTATCCCCGGCGCACTCCCTCATTTACGGCTGTGTACAGGTCACCGCCGGTTATATGAACTTCCTGGCCCAGCTCTAGCCAGACTACAGAAAGGCCAGTGTCCTGGCATAGAGGAATCTGCTCCTTACCAGCTATCTCGGCATCTTCCAGCATTCTATCATATACGTCGCGGCAGACGGGGGATTCCTCCTCTTCCCTGGCTTTCTTAAGAGCAGCTAGCACATCTTCGGGGAGATAGTGGCAAGAATGTTCAAACAAACGAGCTACAGTTTCAGTAACATCACTAACTTTAATTTCCCTCATAATCTCACTTACACCTCCTTATTTTTTGAACTGTTTAATTTTGCCTTAGCTTCAAAACTAAATTCACCTCATCCGGATTTTCGTAGTGCGTCCCTGATGAGGGAGATCCACCCCGGGCCCCTTTATTTAGCAAAGATCAGGTTATGCGCCAGTCTGAAGCCTGGCGCTACGTTTTTAAACACCCTCTTTTAGCCTTTAGCCCTATGTCACTGCCTTGGCAATGAGGCCCGCCTTTACTAAGGCATCAACCTGTTCCTTGGCACTCTTTATCAGGGGCTCGACTTTCTGGCGAAGCTCCTCACGACTAATTTTTATTGTGGCAATACCTTCCTTCTGGGCTTCCATCCCTATATCTACTGCCTCGCGGATATAAGCTCCTTGCTCATTCATCCTAGGGCAGATGTCATCCTCGCTTATGCCACGCTCCTCAGCATATTTTGCCAGCGAATTAGCAGCAACAATACACATTTTATCAGTGATAGTCCTGGCTCCCACATCGAGGACGCCACGGAAGATAGCCGGAAAGCCTATGGAATTATTTACTTGATTGGGGAAATCCGACCTGCCCGTGCCGACAATTCTAGCCCCTGCCTCTTTGCATTCCCAAGGCCAAATCTCCGGTATAGGATTGGCGGCGACAAAACATATGGCGTCCTTTGCCATTAGTTTGATCTGCTCAGGTGTAATTACCCCTGGCCCTGACTTGGAGTAAGAGATAAGCATATCAGCACCTTTCAGCGCCTCGGTTAAACCACCGGTTACCCCCTCAAGATTAGTGGTTTGGCAGAATCGCCACTTATCAGCATACTTCTCTTTCACTTCCTCCAGGTCTTTCCTTCTCTTGTGAAGTATGCCCTTGCTGTCAACCATGATGCTATTTTCAGGCTTTCCTCCATAAGCCCAGAGAAGCCTTGAACAGCCGGTATTAGCTGCCCCAGTCCCATTAAAGACAATTTTGCAGTCCTCTATCTTCTTTCCTACAATTTTTAAAGCATTTATTAACCCGGCTAGCATTACCGTAGCCGTCCCCTGCACATCATCATGCCATACCGGAATTCCCACCTCTTCCCTGCAGCGCTCAAGTATGCCAAAGCATTTAGGATAAGAAATGTCTTCCAGGTTGATGCCGGCAAATGACGGCTCAAGCCATTTGACTGCCTGGACAATCCCGTCCGGGTCCTTGGTGTTAAGGCAAATAGGCACAGCATCCACGCCACCAAGGTATTTGAACAACAACGATTTGCCTTCCATCACGGGATAGCCCGCCTTAGGGCCAATATCTCCCAGGCCAAGGACTCGGGTGCAATCAGAAATTACAGCTATAGTGTTCCCACGATTAGTAAGCTCGTGAAACTTCGACTCATCTGCCTTTATCGCCCGACAAGGCTCAGCAACTCCAGGGGTATAATAAATGGCAAAGTCATTAAGGTCACGCACCTGACATTTGAGCATTGTTTGCATCTTGCCACGGTAATCAGCATGCAATTTCATGGCATCCTGTGCTGGTTTCCTTGCTTTGGCTAAAAGCTCCTCCTTAGTTACTTTTCGTGACATAACACACCTCCTTTTAACTAAATATTTTTATAGCCACACGCGCCTTTGGGTTACTTTTGTGACATAACATACCTCCTCTTGATTAAATATTTTTAATAGTCACATCCTCCTTGCAGAACTAGCGGCGAAGAATTGGGATAAACCTATAGCCGGACTCAGTTGCCTCCTCTTTCTTTCTCAGCAATGAGTTCTATGAAGTTTACCAGGTCCTTAGCTTGCCTATAGCTCATAATGTCTACCATTTTACCTTTAAACGAGATAGCTCCAAGCCCCCTTGGCTTCAACTCTCTCAAAAGCTTCCACCACCCTTCGGGAATATAACATTAGATGTCAAGGCTGTAGCTATCTCCTGAGGATATTCTACCACTTCGCCCCGACTCCTTCCAAGTCTTTAACCTTGCTTTCTGCTTCCCTTTGCCTCGTTCAATTACAGCAAAATTTCTCCGAATTTTGGGGCCTCTTATTCCTCTCCCCTTGAAGGAGTTTTAGCTATAATCTCCATGACTTCCTTGATATTTTTCACTTCCGGCAGATTGCTAAGCAGAGATAGGGATTTCTCTACATCCTCTTTAGATAGCATGGTAGAGGCATAATCCCGGTATTTGGAATTAAACTCTTCAGAGGTTAACGGATTCTGCGGCATCCCTTTAGCGATAGCCACCTCTCTAGAGAATTCCCTGCCATCCTTCAACTTAACAGTAACACTCTTGGTACCAAATCCTTCCGCCGTTCCCGTAACCGGCATGGGATAGTTCTCCACCCATTTCATCCTCTCCATCAGGCTTTCTACTCAGGGCTCAGCTACCGCTCCATCAGTGAAATGTCTGAGTCTGACCTCTCCAGAAAGAAAAACTCGGGCAACACAGTATTCCAGGCTAAACTTGCCCTCCAAGCCTGTTCTCGGGTGATGATGAATTAGAATCTGCTTGTCAAAGGGGCTGACGCCCAACTCTACTTCAGCTATATTAGCCGCATTCACCTTATGCTCTTCTTTAATACCAAGAGCAGCATCTATGGCACAATGGGTGAACCCACAGGAAGGATAAGGCTTAATAGATAACCCCTCTGCACTGGTGATGACAAATGTTTTCCCAA
>CAYTBB010000119.1:0-3664 GCA_964435965.1 uncultured Dehalococcoidales bacterium | reverse complement strand
TAGCGAACTCAGTTTATGCAATCCCGGATCATTGGGGACCGGAAGAGGCTACTCTCAATGTTTATGATATCCTGGAGGGCAACGAGGCAGGTCAATTAAAGTATCGAGCGACATACGACTTGAAATATGGCGGGGCCTGTGATGTGACAATAGATACTCAGTCGAATATTCTTTTTGTCACTTTTGAGGGTAAATATGAGATTCAGTTGGTGAATGCAAGAACTTTTTTAAGCGAAGGCGAGGTGACAGCCGATGGAGCATCTGACCTTGCGGGGTTGGAGTTGGATTATGTTGACCCGGATACGACGTTGCTATATACCGTGGACAGAGGAACGAACAAGCTGTTTATGTATGAATGGGATGCAGATGCAAAAGAGCTGACGCTTTTGCCATATAGTGACTCGCAGGATTGGTACACATTGCTTCCGTATAATCCGGAAGATGATCCTGTTACAGCCTGTGGTCTTTCGTTGGACGAATCAAACGGGACATTATACATCAGCCAATTCGAAAGACATCCGTCTGTAGTCTACAGCAATATAGTGTACGCCTATGACCCCAATATTAGTGCACCCGACCCGAATGACAGATTCCGGTGCACAAGGAAAATTGACCTCGGCGAAAATAACAATGCCGTGGATATTGATGTCGATTCGGCTAACGGCTGGTTATATGCGGGAGGTTACGCGTCCCATCAAAATTTGATTAGATTCGATCTTGACCAGGACGATCCGTGCGCTCCGGACTATGACGGTCATATCCAGCCTATTGGTGCTGGAGTGATTGGGCTTTCCGTTTCCCAGGGGACAAATATGGTTTACATGACCACGTATAACCAGGAGCTTGAAGCATGGGATACAGATATGTGGACAAAAATCGACAGCGAAGACATTGGTAATGGCGCAGGTGTATGCGTAGCGGAGGCGGGTTATGTGCCACCGTTCGAAGTTGTAAAGGTTGATGACGTGGTGGGGTGCGCAAGTCCGAGGGGAGAGGAGATAAAATACACCATCAGTTTGGATTACCAGTGGGACGAGGTGGGCTATACAGATCCCAATATAATCGACAGTATAGAGATCGTGGACTACCTGCCTGCTGAAGTAAATTTCGTCTCGGCCCAGCCCGATGACGGCCTATACGAATACGATGACCCCGATGGACCGAGGTACACCTGGACGCTAATCGATTCAAATTCATTCGGAGATACACTTTCTTTTGAACTGGTAGTCCGGTCTCAAAACGAACGAATGACACCGGGAGGTATGATTGAAAACAATGTAGAAGTTATTGCGACCATCAACGAAGGCGACCACATCGGCAGATTTACACTCCAGACACCTGTTTGTGATTGCACCGGATACACCGAGGTTATTTACGTGGATGCGGATGTCCAGGCACAGGACCCCAACGGGTCAAGCTGGTCGACCGCCTTTGATGACTTGACCGATGCCCTGAATGCTGCCTGGCCTTGTGACCAGATATGGGTGGCGGAAGGAACATATACACCCCAAATACTGTCAGAGCCGAATATGTATTTTGATATTCCCCGATATGTTAGTTTGTTAGGAGGCTTTTGGGGTGATGAAACCGAATCCTACGAGCGGAACTGGGCTGATCCTTGTAATGAGACTATTCTTTCCGGAGATGAAGATTTAGATTATGTTGTGAATATCAATGTTGAGCAGGCTTTAGTCGATGGTTTTACGATAAAGGACGGTTCCTTGGCGGGTGTGTATTGTGAGAATGGGATGATTATTCTCGAGCATAATAAGATTACCAGTAATGAGAAGGGAATCTATTGTAATGACACAAAGAATTCCATAATTAGGAACAACTTGATTTCTGAAAACCAGTATGGAATATACCTGAAAAACACCGTTGAAACGAAGATCGTGAACAATACACTTGTAGATAATTTTTCCGCAGGAATATACTCTGAAACTTCAATCGATCCATATATCAGTAGTTGTATTATCTGGGATGATGCCCAGATAAATGATATTGTGGATTGCAATGCGATTTACAGTTGTTTAACTGATGGAACAGCAGGCCAGGGTAACATTGACGGCGATCCGAACTTTCCGCCGTTTGTCGTCGATGATAACTATTATCATCTTGATCCGTGCTCAGGCTCGGGCTCGGCTTGCATTGATGCTGGAGATCCGTGCGGAAACTACAGCGGCCAAAGTGATATCGATAAACACGTTCGAATACTTGCTCGTGACGGCGGTGACGACAAAAGAGTAGATATGGGAGCGGATGAATATTGCAATGAGAGCACCGATAACGATGCAGATTTTAACAATGATGACGTTGTTGATATGACAGACCTTCGTGAACTGGCGGGGCTGTGGCTGGCCGACGCTAACGATCCCGGTTGGCATATCAAGTATGACTTGTATGTTGATAGTGTAATTGATTATCGCGACTTTGCTTATTTTGCTCAGGAGTGGATGTGGATGACCTGCAACAAGATGCTAGACTACGAAATGATGGAGATGATGATGGGAATGGGCGGCGGTATGGATAAGATGGCCAGTGGCGAATCAATGCTGATTAGTGAGCCTGCTGCCGAACAAATCAGCAAAACACCGTCTGAGCCGAGCGCTAGCGAGCATATCGAGCAGATCAAGGAGCTTTTGGACTGGCTATATGAGGTCAGGAAAACCATGGATGAGGAGGCATGGCTTAACCTTACCACCAGCCTCGAAGAGATGCTAAAAGAGTTGCAAGACAGCCAAAAAAACTAATTGACAGTTGATTTGAGCAAACCACGGGCTGTGAGCCTTCCGCTCTCAGCCCTTTCTTACGGCGATGGTGTAGATGTCTCTTTTGTCTTTGATATATTTTCTCTCGTAGTTAGTGCCGGTCAGTTCGCCGTCCTGTACCCCGGCGGCGTGGGCAAATTCTATCACCTCAAGGCCCCGGCCTTGGGCTGCGACCACGTCTTCAATCTCTTGAAAATAATCGGCGTGGTCGGTCGCAATCTGGATAACTCCACCAGCCTTCAAACACCGCAGCATCTGTGCCATATTGGGTTCCGAGACGAAGCGTCTTTTGTGGTGTCGCTTCTTCGGCCAGGGGTCGGGAAAATAGATGACAAAGCAATCCACCGACGAATCAGGAACATGCTCGGACAAAAAACTGGCTGCATCGGTGCGGATTATCCGGACGTTAGCCAGGCCCCATCGCCCGATTCTATCGACGGCGTAGCGAAAGTATTTGTTGGCCCATTCAATCCCTAAGAAATTGACCTCGGGTGCACACCTGGCCTGGCTGAGGAGAAAAGTGCCTTTACCCGAGCCGATTTCGATGTGCACAGGCCCATTACGCTCAAAAATCCGCTCAAAATCGACCGCCCCGGCCAGTTCTTCTGGCCTTAACGAGACGTGTTCGTAGTCTTTCAGGGGCCTTTTTACCATGCGAAAAGTTAATTTAAGAGCCAATTAGAGACGTTTCTTCGGCCGGCCAATACCTCTCAGGAGGCATTTTGGCTCTCTGGCCGGGTAAAGTCAAGTCCGATACCGTCCGATACGATTTACCGGAACAGCACTGCGCATCGGAGCGTATAAATATGAGGGCCGGTGGCAAAACAAAATGGAATGTCACAGAAAGGCTGATAAATGATTAGGCCTGTCATCACATTACGACGGAAGCGCATCCT
>CAYTBB010000118.1:0-3688 GCA_964435965.1 uncultured Dehalococcoidales bacterium | reverse complement strand
GGCAATGGCTTCCTTAATCATTTGGTGGGCTCCTCTTTAGATAACTTACGAACTTCAGTTTCCAGCGGGCCTATCTTCCAGTCGCTGGTTTCTTTATGCAAGGTTACCTCGCGTCTTGACTCGAAGTCTCTACCGTGTACATCTTTGTAATACGCTACTAAGACCATTCGCTTGCTTGTTTGTTCTAGGGACAATCTCTCTTTTGGCGTTGCTTCTGCAATTGGGAGAGTGCCAAAAGCCCGCAATTGGCGCCCGAAATCAGTCTGGATGTATGAACAGAGATCGATTGCTGGCCCCACACCAATGTTGCGCAGTATACACCACAGACCGTAAGAGAATTCCTCTGACTGGGCAGCTAGGCTTTCTCTTAGTCGCTCCCCTAGGTGCCTCTGAATATCTATTACGGGGCGGACTGCATCATATCTTTGCTCCTTCATCTCCTCAGCCATCTTTACGCTGGCATCTGCTTGCCTGGAAGCTGACCAAGCATAAAAGGTTGTAACTGCAACTAGGCCAAACATAAGTAATATTTGTATCCTATCGGATAAAGGCCCTATTTCTTCCGAGTAATGGAAGGCTAGCGCAAAAATATATAGGAAGCCTATTCCGACTATGATTACAGGGAGAGCCTTATCTCTAGCAGTAAATCCCTCTTTTTTAATGATTCTTCTTAATATGGTTATGCCAAATATTACTGCTATTGTGATGTATAAATAGCCGCAAATCAGTAGTACTGTTCCCATACGCCTACCCCCTTATGCAGAGGTCATAGTTCGAAAAAAGAAAATTCTTGAGCAAATCCTTTCCCACCTCGGTCATAATCGATTCGGGGTGGAACTGAACGCCCTCTACAGGAAATTGGCGGTGGCGCAGTCCCATAATCATGCCGCTTGATGTCCAGGCAGTAACCTCAAGACAATCAGGCAAGCCATCTTGCATAACTGCCAGGGAGTGGTAGCGGATGGCAGAGAAAGGATTAGGTAGCCCAACAAAAAGCCCCTTGCCATCATGGTAAATGAGCGATGATTTGCCATGCTTGATTTCGCCAGCACGGTCAACTTTAGCTCCGTGGCTATGTCCGATGCATTGGTGCCCAAGGCAGACGCCTAAGATAGGAATGCGGCTGCCAAAGTGGCAGATAACCTCGTTAGAGATGCCAGCTTGCTCTGGAGTGCCCGGACCGGGGGAGATGACAATATGTTGGGGAGACCTAATTTCAATTTCATTCAGGCTCACTTTATCATTACGAGCTACCCATACCTCCTGTCCTAATTCACTCAAATATTGGAAGAGGTTATAGGTAAAACTGTCATAGTTATCTATTAACAAAAGCATATTGCTAAGCCTCCGCCTGGTCAATAGCAGTAAGCAGTGCCTGAGCTTTGCTTAAGCTTTCTTGGTATTCACGCTCAGGGATACTATCAGCAACGATGCCACATCCTGCCTGAATATAGGCGATGTTGTCTTTGATAATGATGGTGCGGATAGTGATGGCAGTATCCATGTTTCCTGAGAAATCGAAGTAACCTACCGCGCCAGCGTATGGCCCTCTCTTATCCTTTTCCAATTCAGCAACAATCTCCATAGCCCGAATTTTTGGGGCGCCGGAGACTGTACCTGCAGGGAAGCAGGCACGCAGAGCGTCAAATTGGGAAAGTCCCACTCTTAGTCTACCCTGAATATGAGATACCAGATGCATTACGTGGGAATAGCGCTCAACATCCATCAGTTGAGTCACCTCGACCGTGCCTGGCTCACTAATTCTCCCAATATCATTACGCCCCAGGTCAACGAGCATGATATGTTCGGCACGCTCCTTCTCATCATTCCTAAGTTCCTCTTCCAAGGCTAAATCCTCAGCAGCATCCTTGCCCCGAGGGCGAGTGCCAGCGATGGGGTGGTTGGACGCCACTCCATCCTCCACCCGCACCAGAAGTTCAGGTGAAGCTCCTACAATATAAAAGTCACCCAGGTGAAGATAGTACATATAAGGGGAGGGATTGATAGAGCGCAAAGCCCGATATATAGCAAAGGGGGTAGCATTAGTGCGTCTTGCTAGTCGTTGCGACAAGACAACCTGGATTACATCGCCAGCATAGATATGCTCCTTGGCTCGGGATACTCCAGCCTCAAACTCTGCTTGTGAAAAGTTTGATGACACATCAGTCCTAACTAATGGAGCACTCCTCGAGGCTTCAGAAGGAATCGGCTGCTCCAGTCTATCCACCAAGTCATCAATCTTACGGGTTGCCTTAAGATATGCCGCCTCAACATCGTCATCAAGGAGAACATGAGAGATAACCTTAATTCTATGAGCAAGGTGATCGAAAACAAGAAGGGTATCAGCCAACATCAGTATAGACTCAGGGAGACCTAAAGGGGCAAGCTCAGGTGAGGGTAGCCTCTCAAAGTAGTGAGCAACCTCATAGCTCAGATAGCCAACCATGCCGCCATGGAATCTGGGCAGGTCAGCAATTGGCACTGGATGGAATCGACTAAACTCCCTTTCCACCAATTGCAATGGATCAACAAGGTTCTCGTTTCCTGTCTGCAATACCAGAGAGGGCTCGGTGCCGATGAAACTATAGCGAGCTAGTCGTTCCCCTCCCTCAACACTCTCTAGGAGAAAAGAATAGTTACCACGGGCTACTTTGAGGTAGGCAGATACAGGCGTTTCTAGGTCAGCATTAATCTCAAGATAAACTGGCACGAGATTACCATCTTTTTTCAGTTGTCGCACTTCCTTTAAAGTTGGGTAATACATATCATCCGTCTACCAATAAAATAAAAAGCCTCTCGCCTAAGGGGCGAGAGGCTCAACCTTCGCGGTGCCACCCTATTTTGGTCTTATGACCATCTCTTTTTGGGTACAGCTAAGTACTAGCGATACCTTGGGCTGTGATAACGCTGCCCTTTGCGGCAAACCCTACTAAGTGTAACAACTTTTCAGTTTGCAGCTCGCAGGTCCATTCCAACTTTGCGCAAGTATCGGCTCACACCTACCCCGACTCTCTGAACTTCGCCTCAAGCTGTACTAGTCCTGTTCTCAGCCTTTCCCTTATTTAATTTGATGGCTTATTTTTGCACAGGGTGTCTAAATTTGTCAATAGTGAAATTTGCCCTCAATATCGCATCTCTAATAATCAAAGTGTTTCGCTACAGGCATCAAATTTGCAGCCTAGTTAGGCAGCATTTCTGCAGTAATCTGGAACATTTTTTAAGCTAATTCAAATCAAGGCATCCTTATTCCTGGACAGATAGAGATGGGGCAATCAGAACAATGAAAAGATCTTACTTCAGGAAGCTTTGCTTCCTTTGCTAATTTGACATAATTCATAGCTTGCTCAAGCTTTCCATTTTCCCTCTCGACGACTAAGATTATGGACCCTTCTCCCCCACCAAGACCTCCTGCTGCTACAGGGATTGCCCAGCATCCAGACAAAATTTTAAAAGCCTCTATTTCGGTTATGACTTATCCTTCGCAGGGAAAAAGCCCACAGGTAATGCCCAGAGAGTATTTGTAGCCACTCTTTTTTGCTTCTTTTGCTGCCTCTTCTATAGGGGTGGGAATGAGTTTCTCAAGTCCGGTGGGGAAGATGACTTCATACCCTCTTCTTTTCATTCCTGTCATAACTCGTCCTATAGTTCCTCCCTCGATTGCATTCCCTATTAAAACCCCTACCTTTCC
>CAYTBB010000117.1:0-3691 GCA_964435965.1 uncultured Dehalococcoidales bacterium | reverse complement strand
ATTACGCTGGTCATGGGATGGATAAGAGCGGTTAAGCAGGCAACGAGGGCCAGGCGAGGGAACTTCTAAGCAGGGTCGAGAGTGGCGGTTTACGCGAAGGAAGCGGGGGATGGAGGGTGGCGCTACGGTTGGCGGGGATTTGTTGAGATTGCTTCGTCGAGAATCATCGCCCGCGACAAATGCGGCATAAGCAAGTTTCTTTGACTTCGGGACTAAGGATTAATATGCCGACTGCCATCAAAGATATATCGTGGAAAGGCTAGCAAACAAAGGGGGTCAAGACAATTTCCTTAACATAGTCAGCAATTTAGCTGATTGTTCACCTGGATCTCGCAGGTTTTTTGTCTGTCGATAATATACCACCTTACCAGTGGGGTCAGTCTACGATCTATGACAGTGTAAGTAGACCTTGCTGCAAGGTCTTAAGTTCGCCTAGCGTGTTGGATATTGTATTCCGAGCTTCCCATATTTGCCTAGCGTGGTCTAAGACTCGCGAGCGATGAGGTTCTTTAGGGAAAGGTAGTAGGAACTCCCTTTCAAAAATATTCCGCCGAATTTCAGGCTGACTCGCTGTTATGGCTAGGTAATAAATTTGCCTCCTAAGCGCCTCAGAGGAAAGAACGGCCCAGAGCAGCATCGCTTCATCTAAGTCCTTAGAGCGAATTCCTAGGAAGCCTGTTGTGACCAATGCTCCCTCAAAATATGATGGTATGATGATTGTTGTCCCTCGCGAACTGTTGTTCTTGGCAAATATCACATCATTTGTCTTTACACGCAACCCAGCCCTGGTGGGCAAATTCTCATATAAATCTTCTCGCCAACTAAGGATAGCCCCATCACTTGTGACGTCAGTAATTTCAAAGTACTTGAAGGGCTGACCAAGTAGTTCGTTGGCGGTTTTTCCTTTGACCTCGTCAATCAGATTGAAATCGTGGCCCCTCTTAACCTCTACCTGACCCTGCCGAACTGCTTCCTCAATTGATTGCCGCAGCAACTTGAGTTCCGGAGCGTAATAGAACGCGTCAAGTCGGTCTCTGTTGATGTGCCCTGGGGCAACTGTGAAGATTTGTAGAGGACAACCCAAAGGCTCATCAGGGTGCTGATTATAGATTATTTGGGGGTCAAGGTGTCCCGATTTCAGCCATTCGTTGTACAAAGAGGCTACTATACCCAGGTTGTCTCGGCTAGGAGTATCAACCTTATGGTCATTATGACCAACGTTGTTTGTTATTGCCATGAAAACATGACCTTGGGTTTCACCAGGTCTTTTCTTTCTAAGATGAAGGATTGAGGTTTTGATATTTGAATCAGCTTTGAAAAAAGCGTTGAATGGTAGAGAGATCACTTGCCGGATTATGAAATTCTTAAAGATGAACTCTCGATGGTGAGCACCTGATTCTCCGTTGAGTACTGTATCATCGATAATAGTTAGCAGCTCGCCGCCTGGCTGCAAAAGATCCAGATAACGTTCTAGAAAAAGAACGTTAGACTTCTCTGATGTTGAGAGCTTACCTGATTTCGTCCTGGCAATTTGATACCCCGCTAATATCCGCCTTTCTGTTTTGTCTGAAGAATGATAGAGCATACTGAACGGCGGATTAGTTAGCACATAGTCAAATCGCAGGTTCAGGTCAACAAAGTAACTCCGTAACTCCCGCCGACCATCTTCGGTCTCCAAGTCAAGACCAGCCTCGATAACCATCTCCTTGTCCAAGGCATCCATATGGAATATCTTGCTTCCGCCGTCACCATGGAGGTACATGTTTAACCGCGCGACGCGGGAGAGGTCTTCGTTAGCCTCAATGCCATAGAGCCGATTGTCTGTGACCAGAGACATCATCCCTTGCTTCTCGGTAGAACTCAGATTTTCCACACGGTCAATCTTCTGTAGGAGGTCTGCCATTGCCTCAATAAGGAACCCGCCAGTCCCGCAACAGCCATCGAGTACATAGGGAACATCCCCGCTCGTAATGCGCATTTGGGCTGTCGTCGTCATGTAGCGGACGATCGGCCGGGGAGTAAAAAATTGCCCGAGTTCTTTTCCTCGAATGGTGGCACTGAGGAACGTTTCAAACATCCTGCCATTGAGGTCTTCGTCAATCCCGTAAAGGTCGAAGTGCTCCAGCATCCTTACTACTTCTTTGGTGGTCGATGGCGACAGGTAAATCTTGTCTCCTACTGGGAAAATTCGCTTTTTAAGGCTCTTTCTAATCTGCTCCTCAATCTCATCTCGAACCTCCTTAAACAGAACCGTATCAAAAGGGTTCGGGGTTACATCTTCATTCTTCTCTATCCAGTGAACCGAGAATATAAAATCGTCTCGCATTATAGTCCTGCCTGAACGAAGCTTTTGGTGAATCTTCCTGTCCTCTCTCATCTTAACAAAAATGATTTTTACAAACTCATAGAAAGCCCGTGTTGGCCCCACCTTTTCTTTCTTCCAAATCAAGTCGTGGCATTTATTAAATGTCTTTGTAAGAACAGTTAGCTCCGGACGGTAGAATTCAAACGCTATACCTGTAACAGGAACGCGATTGAAGATACTGTAAGCTAAGTTTGCTCGAAGAAAAGCAAATGTCTCGTTCCCTTCGACGAAATCCTCAAAACGGAGATGGAATACCGGAATTTCACTATCCCAGGGGTAGACCGTGAAGAAATGCCCATTTGTCAAGATGGCATACTGAACAGGATTTTCGCCGGAGGGGTAGCGTCTATTAAGCGTGGCCGCATAGCCCGTTGGCTGATATACCCATTTGTCTAGGTTCTCATTAGGATGTTTGGCATCTATAACAATGACGGGCAAGTTACGTGAGTCCAACAGTACATAGTCTGGGGCGTACCTTTCGGTTGTGTGACCTCTAGGAATCGGGAGTTTTTCAATAGATTCTTTAGTACGAACTCTACTATCTGGATAGCCGAGGTTTTTTAGGAGACGGTGAACAAAGAAAGTCTCCACTGAAGATTCATTGCGAAGGTCACCATTATTGCAGAATAAATTCCGCAAGGTATTCCCCTCCAGAAATCCCGGATCCCTAATCTTTTTGTTCCTTACGGTGCTCAATATACTCCTGAAGTGCCTTGACAATCAAGTCCTTCAAAGCTACACGTTGGTTGATGGCCTCGTGCTTCAAATCTTGGTGAAGGTCATCAGGAACAAAGATTCGCACGTTACCCACTTATATCACCTTATTTATGTAACTCACCACATCATAATTATAAAAGTGACTTTTGTCAAGAGGGTCACTTTGTTAACTTGAACTACTCAAGGAATCTAGAGAAGCCATTACCTCGGCTCTAAGAGCGACTATCTCTCATGGATAGTCTTGGAGTCGTAGTCAGAAGCATATTCGCCTGTTGTGCTCTGTGAATTGCGAAGCCCAATCTCTGACTGCGCAAAATAGCGTTTTTTGCCTTCTGGATGAGAGCTTCACCCTCTGACCTCAGCGTCCTGAACGCTGTTCGCCTGCAGGCAGGGCTGCATCTTGTCCTGGCAGGGAGCAGTCTGCAAATATCAGGGGCAGAAAGATGGGTATAATAGGGGTATAACTTAACTGCACAAAAAAGAAAACAGTCGAGGGGGTATTATGGCGAAGGAAAAGGAGAGTACTAAAAAGAGCCCGGGAGATAGTTTCGGGGAGATGCTCACCGCATTCGGGTCGGCGATTAGCGAAATATTCAACGACCCTGAGCT
>CAYTBB010000116.1:0-3728 GCA_964435965.1 uncultured Dehalococcoidales bacterium | reverse complement strand
ACCTCTTTCAAGATATTCATGCGGGGTAAGAAAAAATCGCGGAATTTGTAGGTGAGAGACATGAGTTTAAAATCCCAATTGGGTTTTGGTTTATCCACGGTAGTTTCCTCCTATTATTTTTTAGAAGGCCATTTTGCACAAGCCAATAAGAGCCTCCTATTTTCTGAGCTGAATAAAGCTTATCGCGCCTGCTCTTCTTTTTATCACTTTCGCCTCCCTGAATCCTTCTCTCTCTAAAAAATGAAGGAGCTTGCCTCGGATGTGAAGCCTCAGCCCCTCGTCAAATGGGTAGGCAGACCAAGCCAAGAGACCAACGAAGGGACTAAGAATCCGGTCAAAGTCGGCCAGCAGGAAATGACCTTCCGGCTTAAGTACCCTTTAAATTTCCCTGAGGCCCTCTTTTTTCAACTTAATGGAGAGATGATGAAACATAAAGGTTGAGGTGACTACATCGAAGGAACCGTCTGCAAAAGGAATGTTCTCGATCGCTCCTTCTCTGAAGTCGATAGCTAGTCCTTCCCTTTTCGCTCTCTTCCTTGCCTTTTCAAGCCTGTTTAGAGCGGGGTCAATTCCCTTGATATCTCCCCTTTCACCCACCATCTTCTTGAAGATTACAGCAAGAAAACCGTTGCCACATCCTATATCAAGAACCTTATCTCCTTCTCTTACCGAGGCTTGTCGGGCAGCTTCTTGGTAAAACCATGGGTCAGGAAGCCCCCAGAATTCGAGCCAGCCTTTGAGAATGAAATTATGGACTCGATTCTTAAGATGCATCCTTTGTATACGATTCCGCAAGCTTGAAATACTTCTTAGCCGCAGCGCTATCTTCTTGCTTTACAATCCTTTGAGCTCAAGCTGTCTTCTAATCAGCTCACAAAGGCTCCCTTTGATTTCAGAGTGGCGAGGTACTGGAGCCTTCTTCCCGTTTTTGGGATTGATGTATATGTCATGCCTTTTCCCATGGCGCCTCAAATGACATCCTTCCTCCACTAATTCCCTGATAAGATCACGCCGTTTCACACCTCTATACCTATTTCCTTCGTTTCGGCTGTGATCCGGGGTGAGCTTTCCTCTTCAGTCATTAAATGATAAGCGTCCCGAATATTCTCCTCCAATTCTTTCAGGGATTCGCCCTGACTAAATACGCCTGGAATTTCTTTCAGCCTCCCCACATACCAACCCTCGTCCACCCAGTATTCCAATGTAAAATGCCTTAACATATTCCACCTCCCCTATATTAGTGCTTTTGCCTAACAGGAAATTGGCGCTCTTCAATTATCCTCCAATATATACGATTCTGCAAGCTCAAAATAGCTCTGGGCAACAGCTAGAACCTTTGCTTTCTCCTCCTCAGGAAAATAGGGGTCGTCTAACTTAAAACTTTCCACTTTACCTCTGACATAAGCGCGATAACACTTGTAGAAATTAAGCAACCTCAGCAAGTCCTCATCCTGACTTAGCTCCAAATAAGTATTGACAAAATGCTTTGAAAGGTCTGCCTGTTGGTAGCGGTCTAAATCCATAGCCAAGAAGGCGACCTCCGAAACTACATCGCAATATCTAAACCTATCGTTGAACTCAATGCAGTCGTAGATGCAAATATCATCGGTGAAGCAGATATGGGCGGCATGAAGGTCACCATGACAATCCCTTATTCTACCTTTGCTTACTCGTTTGTCGAAAAGGCTGCTATTGCTGCTAATGAAATCATTGGTGTAACTCTTAATCTGCTCATATTCCGTTGAGGATACAGAAATGCCGATATATTTCTCGGTTTGAGCGAAGTTCTCATCACAGTTTCGGCGGATAGTATCTAATTTGCCGAAAGCAGCAATTTCTGGGCTTGTTTCAGCTTTTTGGTGAAAGCGCACTAATTTTTCAGCCACCTTGGCTATCATTTCCTTGGTTACCTTGCCTCGGGGCAGGAGCACATCCATCATACGCTCTTGTGGCAATTGCCTCATTTTGACGGCATACTCTATTACATCCCCTTTCCCTTCAATGTGGGGTAGATTGCCTTGTCCCCTTCGCTTCGCTCTGGGCTTCGGCTCACTCGCTCCTCGCAATGACATTGTTATCGGCACCACGGCTAGATAAACATCGGGGCAGAGGCGTCTATTTAGCCCTAACTCCTGGTGACAGAAGAAGCGGCGTTTTTCCAGGGTGGTGTAATCCAAGTATCCTAGATTCACTGGCTTCTTCACCTTATATACATAGTCACCAGTGAGAAAAATGAAGGACATCTGTGTTTGTACTAGTTCTATGTTTTGCGGCTTACGAGGATAAGCCTCGGGCTTAAGCAGCGCCGCAACAATAGGTGGCAGCTTGCCTTTAGCTAAATTCTTAGTTTCGGGCAGCATTGACTACAAAAACTGGCTTCCTTCCAGTCGGTATCTGCCAAGCAGTTGGAGAAGTGCATAATGCATTTGGCATTGGGGCAATGTCCTAGACCGAAGGTATGTCCTAGTTCATGAACTATTTCCTTGGTGGCTCTTTCCATGAATAACTTTTTATCGGGTGGCAAGCCGTAATATTCCTGTCTTAATCGGCATAAGGATACAATCGCTGTGCCAGAGCTAATGTCAGCTTCACCAAAAGCGAAATTAAGTCTTGGAATGTAAAGGTCAACATCAACTATGCCGACGATTTTCTCATCCTTTTCCCTTTCTGAGGTATTTAGTGAGGCTAGCAAGCTTGAGGAAAGGTATTGTCGTCTTTCAGGATTATAGGCGTGAGCCAGGTAGCTGAAGCCTGTTTTTACTTCTACCGGGCACTGGAAGATGCGATAAACCTCTTCCCCAAGATCCTTAACTATTTCATTGTCTACTTCGCCCAACGGTTTAAGAGTGATTTTCACCTGGCAACTATCTCCAGCCAATTTAAGATTTCTCTCAGCGCTTGGTTACGGTTACTCCTGGTTACCACAAGTAATTCAACTCCCGGATGGTGCTTGATTTCATCGGCGAAGGGATTAGGGCTAAGCATGATAGTACCCAGGACTTTTTTCCCGCTGTCTATCACCTGCTGCACAGTTTCCTTAAACCGCGGCGATAAAAGCTCCATCTTGCCAATTTCATCAATAACTACTAAATCACATTCCTTCAGTGCTTGATGGATGGCAGAAACCCCAACCTCGTTCAAACTATTAATATCAACTCTGTATTTGCTTACCTGATAGGGGCTAGAGATATTGATATGTGCCAATATACCATCTTGCCCATCAAGGGTGATTATTCTGAATCCTTGCCTTACTCCGCCACTTCGTATTTCTTCGGTATAAAAACCTCCAGCCCTGATTCTTGTCTTAGCTACGGCTTCCTTGATGAGAGCAGTTTTGCCCGTGCCCGGCTTGCCGGTTAGCAGGAGGACCCTTTTCATTGCTCCTTGGCTAGAGCCATAGCCTTCTTTTTTTCCTTGAGCTTTTTCTGGTGCCAGCGGTGTTTTAGGGCTGCCACTCTTTTCTTCTTATTCATAACCTTAAGCCTGATAAATCAGGCAACTACTTTGAATAAACAGCAATGAACTTAGCCAATGAGCGGTCATAAGCCCTTTCTACTTCAGGAGGAAATAGACAGCCGGGGAGCTCACCATGTTCCCAATGATAGCGAATGCACTCACAGCATTTCCCCTTTCTGTCACAAGGTTCGTAAGTGCAGCTACATTTGGATTTGTTGACCTTAATCTGGCACTCCATTTCTTATGCTCCTATTATAATAGCTTTACCAACG
>CAYTBB010000115.1:0-3747 GCA_964435965.1 uncultured Dehalococcoidales bacterium | reverse complement strand
CTTGCAAGAGGATACTCACGAACTTATCGAAACTACTGACAAATATTATGTGGTTAAAAACGTACCTAAGAAGCCGGACACAGTTGAATTTAGTTACTTCAATGTTTCGATAGACCGCAGGACTTTTGTGCCGATGAAGATGGAATTTTATGATAAAAAAAACAAACTCTACCGTATTATCGAAGCACAAAAAGTCGAGACAATCCAGAAATTCCCCACAGTTGTCAAATCTGTAGTTTCAGACTTGAATACGCACAGCAAAACAGTAATGGAATTTACCAACGTCAAGTATAACATTAGTTTGAAGGACATATTCACGGAACGATACCTTCGCAGGCCGCCAAAGGAAGCTAAAAGATAAAGACTATTGTTTTCCAGAACAAGTTGACTTTTCCGCTGAGGTGGTTTACTTTATAAAGGATGGGATTATTAGCCACGTAAAACACGAGAAAGAGAGGTTTAGATGTCCCCACAAGAACGCATCATGGAGTAGCTTAATCAGAAGGCAGAGGAATTTAAACAGAATTTTTCCGTCTGCAGCATAGGTCTCTTTGGCTCATTGGCCCGCAATGAGGCCGATAAGGAAAGTGATGTTGACATTCTGGTCAATTTTGTCGAGCCAACATTTGACCATTATATGGATTTAAAATTTTATCTGGAGAGGCTGTTTGGCAGACCGGTTGATCTGGTAACTGCTGATACTGTCAAGCCCCGTCTTAAACCCGTTATTGAAAGGGAAGTAATTTATGCCAAGAGACTATAAACAACAGTTCGACGACATACTACAAGCGATAAATCGTATAAGTTGTTGAATTTAAGGTATTTAGGCGAATGAACAAGAAGATACGACAACTTCTTATACAGAAATCAGCCGTCTGTCTTTGTCGTTTTATACCCGCCTCGGGTGGATATATTCATTGGTGGGTTGCATTTCAAAAATAATGTAAAGCGAGAATAGGTTATGAATGAAATTTTAGAAGAAATCCGGAAATATATTGTTAGCGGCTATTTTAAAAACGAAGAGAATATCCGTTTTTCGTTGGTCGCAAGAATCCTACAAAAACTTGGTTGGGACGTTTGGAATCCCAAAGAAGTAGCAACTGAATTTCCAGTGTTACCAAATGAAGATTCAACACGTGTGGATATTGCTTTGTTTGATAATACCCCATCACCAAGCGTATTCATAGAAACGAAAGCGTTAGGTAAACTTGAAACTGAATTGGCAAAATATGAAGTTCAGTTAAGGGACTACAACAGAAACAACACAGCACCCTTTTCAATAATAACTGATGGACGGGAATGGCAGTTTTATTATTCACAAACAGGTGGTGAGTTTTCTCAAAAGTGCTTCAAGGTTTTAGATTTGTTAAATGATGACGTCGATGACATTGAATTGTCTTTTTACACATTTTTATCTAAAGAAGATATCCGTTCCGGGAAAGCAAAAAACGAAGCGGAAACATACTTAAAACTTTCACGAATACAACGTGCAATGGAAGATGCACTTCCACAGGCACGGCGGCAAATATTGGAATCACCATTCCCAAGTTTACCTGAAGCACTTGTGAAAATTGTTGCAGAAGAAAGCCACATGGTTTCAATTGAAGAAGCAAGTCGTTTCGTAAAAAAACAAGGTGCTAAAAAAGCAAAACATGGTAAACCAGTAGTAATAACTCCACCAGTTCCTACACCACTTTCAAATACAAATAGAAAGAGACCTCTGGGACGTAAAGGTTATAAGCAGCTTTCTGATTACTTGATTCCTGTTATCAAACTCATTAAAAGAGGCGTGCGTCATAGCGATGCTTTTCATCAAATTAAAGAAAAGCTTGATGTAACATACCAGACGGTAAGTGCACAGTGTACTAAAAGACTCGACATTTCAACTGAAACGTTCGTTGAACTCGCAAAGAGCAATCAAATCAAGTCGTTTTTGAAGGACAAATTCCCCGATAAAGTAAGTTTGATAGAACAAGAACTTTAGGCTTCAGAGAATTGAAGGTGTCCAGCTTTGTAGGATGTGCAACTTGTTTGCACATGCGGAATCGAAATTGCTAACAAAAAATGTTGTATATCATTATGCTATGATTGGTGAATAAATATGAGGTTGCCATGAGAAATCGCTGGGCAATGAAATTCTATAATCTTGCTGAATCTAAGGGGATACAATGCAGAATTGTATGCAGGAGTAGAGGCTGGATTGAGACCATAAACTTTGTCGGAAAGGAATATTATACAAAGTCTGTAACATACCACTTATCAAAAAAACAGTTTTTCCTAGGAGTTGATCCATCCAAACTGAATGAGAGTGGAAATTTTGTCCTAATCTGTGGCGGTAAAGGAAATGACCTATCAGACATTTTTATCATCCCTTGGGGTAAATTTTTTAAGACATTAGAAAAAGGTGAACCCATAAATACGTATAGGCCCCCAAAAGAATATTTCCAATATAAGTTTTACTTGCGAGACAGAGATAATAGCTGGTCAATGTTAGTGCAAGGAGAAAATAGACCTATTCTTGATGTATCGAAATGGCATTACAATGTTGATGAAGCATTAGCATTCATTAATTCGATATAAGAAAAAACGAATTCCGCATAACATGACAGTCCAGCCGACCGGTGACTTCATTGTTAAGCATTGAATTGGACGAGTCCGCCATAGGTGGATAAATACTGAAGAAGCAGCCATGAGAATAATCGAAATACAGAAAGGATAATCAAAAAAGCTCCGCACCAGTGCGGCTGAGTTGTAATTTTGGGATATTGCAAAATGAGTGCTAAGTTATTCGCAGGTTTGGCGGTGTGTGTGTTTCTTTCTTTGCCGGTTATGGCACAGGAAGATAATGCCGGCGACCTGAATTCACTGTTCTCAAATCTGGATGTCCACGGCTTTTACGAAATACGCTCAGGATACCGCACCAGAAAAGACAAATACCAAAAAGACATGTCAATCATGGAACAGCGTCTGCAAATCGATTTATCATCATATCTGGACTGGGCGGATTTCAAATTCAAGGGCGACCTGTTCGGCGACCTGGTAACCGAGCAGGCCGACTTTGATATCCGCGAGGCATATCTGTCATCCAGCCCGTTTGGCTTTATGGATTTGAAAATCGGCAGGCAGATTTTGACCTGGGGCACAGGCGACCTTGTCTTTATCAATGACCTTTTCCCTAAAGACTGGCAGTCTTTCTTTATCGGAAGAGATACCGAATACTTAAAAGCCCCTTCCGATGCCCTCAAGGTAAGCCTCTTTGGCGATTTTGCAAATCTTGACGTTGTTTACACACCGCAGTTTGACTCCGACCGTTTCATAAGTGGCCGGCGCATATCATACTGGAATTCCAACTTCACAAGAATTGCCGGCCGCGATGCCATACAGCACGTTGATAAACCCGACCGCTGGTTCCGTGATGATGAGATTGCAATTCGCTTGTACAAGAATATCAACAATTATGAATACGCCCTTTATGCATACCGCGGCTACTGGAAAAGCCCCGGCGGACAGAACGCTACCGCTACAAAAGCAATATTTCCCGACTTAAATGTCTATGGCGCAAGTGTCCGAGGCAATATTGGTAAGGGCATCGGCAACCTGGAATTTGGATACTATGAATCAGATGACGACCAAAGCGGGAAAAACGGCAATACCAATAACTCTGAATGGCGGTTTCTTGTGGGCTATTCCCAGGAAATCGGCAAGGATTTTACAGCCGGCCTCCAATACTATATTGAGCACATGTTG
>CAYTBB010000114.1:0-3856 GCA_964435965.1 uncultured Dehalococcoidales bacterium | reverse complement strand
TGAATCACAAGAACGTGCTGAAGATTATGCGGGAGAGTGACCTGCTCTGCCGGGTTAAGCGGAAGCGGGTGAAGACCATCGACTCGAGGCACCGCTTGCCCAGGTATCCCAATCTTATCAAGGGGATAGTCATCAGCCGCTTAAACCAAGTCTGGCTTTCGGATATCACATAGATTCGCATCCGGACGGGCTTTGTCTACTTGGCGGCGATACTGGATGCCTGCTCGCGGCGGGTAATCGGCTATGCTGTTTCCACCAGACTGGATACCGCTCTGGCGCTGAAGGCGCTGCGAATGGCCCTAACTAAGCGACGACCTCGTCCGGGTGTTATCCATCATTCAGACCAGAGAGTGCAGTATGCCTCAGGTGAGTACGTAGATGAACTCAAGAGGCACGGCTTTCTGGTCAGCATGGCGCGGGTAGGCAACCCTTACGAGAACGCCATGATGGAGAGCTTCTTCAAAACGCTGAAATACGAGGAGGTGTATCTATGTGAGTATGAGACCTTTGAGGATGTGGTAGTCAGGCTTCCCTATTTCATTGAGGAGGTCTATAATCAGAAGAGACTTCATTCGGCACTTAGCTACCGCTCACCGAATGACTTTGAGGAATTAGTGCTTATTCAGGAGAACAACATCAAGCCAGAAGAGATAGAAGGAATCTTGCTCAAGGTAGATCCCCTTAGCTTGACGCCTAATCGAATGGGTATGAAGGTGACAAGCTTTGCTGATATGCAGTTCGTTAACGCCTTTATTTATGCTGCCAGTATCCTTTACTATGATATGATAGGTCCTGCCTGGCAAATGCCAGTGATCTTTAACCGTCCTGAGCTAAAGGCCCTTGCTGAGAAGATCAAGTGCGAGATGCACCCACGGGCTTCAGAAGTTGTAGCTGAGAATATAAAGAAAGGAACTAGACGGCCCTTCATACTGAATGTTATAGTTGAAGTCAGGGCTAGGGGCCAGAAGTTTATCTGGGAGGAAGACTTCCTCAGAGGGGATCCGGCTAACACAGTAAGCGAGGCTGAAATACTGGCCAAGTTTAGGAATAATGCTTCCTTCTCCATGATTCCCAGCAGCAGGGTGGAAAAGATTATCCAGGTAATTGGTCAGTTGGAAAAAGTGGATGATATAACTAAATTAGCTAAATTGCTAACTATTAGTTAGCTATGTAATACAGCTAAAACTTAAAGTTGCTTTGTAGTGAGAGGTGCAATATTGATTAGGTTAGAAAAATCAGAGGTTTTACAGAGTAAAATCCGCCGAGACGAGATATCAGAGCTAGTAATATCTACCTGAACATTGGCTCGTCGGGCAGTGAAAGCTGGGAAAACTGACGAGACACTTGAGCTTATTGATTATGGCTGTAAGGAGGCAATGTAAGGGAGGTTGGTCTTGATTGTGCAACGCAATACACAACATTCTAGGAGGTGAGAAGTCAAATATGTCGAAGTACAGTTTAGCTCAAGTTGCAGCAATGGGCCCTAAGGAGTTTCGTGGTATCATAAGGAAAGCTGAGTGGGCAGAACCGACTATAATGGCATGTAGGAATTATGGGCAGGCGAACCTTGTTATAGTGCCTAAAGAATACGCTTTCGAATTCTTGTTGTTTTGCAATCGTAATCCTCGCCCCTGTCCTGTAATCGATGTGACTGAACCAGGAGACTCTCACCCCAGATTAATCTCACCAGACGCAGATTTACGTACTGATTTGCCGAAATACCGTGTTTTTCAAGATGGCAAGTTGGTTGATGAGCCTACCGATATCATCAAGTATTGGCGGGATGACCTGGTGGGCTTTCTTTTGGGCTGTAGTTGTGGTTTCAAGTGGGCAATATGGGCAGCTGGCATTTCATTCCGTAGGTATGGTGGCTATCTCACCAATATACCGTGCATCCCAGGTGGGAGATTTCATGGTCATATTGTATGCAGCGTTCGCGCTTTCTATAATGCCCATGATGCTATGCGAGCTGTGCAAATCTCATCTCGGCATCTTCTTATGCATGGACCACCAATTCACATTGGAAATCCAGAGGATATAGGCATAGAAAGCTTAGGTAAGGGGGGCAGTTTTGTTCATCCCGATGCTCCGGCTGCTGAAGCTCCAAAGCCTGGTGAGATTGTTATGTATTGGCCATCAGGAATAACAGCACAAACAGTAGCCATGGAAACCAAGATACCCTTTATGATTACTCATAAAGGTGGTCATATGTTTGTCATGGATCAGCTTGTTGAGGAGCTCGCAGTTATGTAGTCTGGATGAGGACCACGCACTTCTTAACTCCTTCAAAATAAGTAGTGTATTATAAATGAGTGAGTAGTGGGCAACCAGCGGGAAGCGGCATTTAGCCTTACTTTTGAGAATATATAAGTTCACTCCTAAGTTATTTCAAATTAGATATGACAAAAGTTTTTTATGGTTGGTGGGTAGTATTTGCCTGCTTCCTTATCGCCTTCTATGTAAGTGGCATTATAACCTATGGCTTTACAGCTTTCTTCGAGCCGATAGCAGAGGAAACTGGCTGGAGCTATACTCAGATCTCAATCGCTGCCTCCCTCCGTGGCTTAGAGGCAGGAATACTTGCTCCTGTTGCGGGTTTCCTTGTTGATCGCTTTGGTCCGAGAAGGTTAGTATTCTGTGGAACGCTTATAACAGGCTTTGGGCTTATCTTTCTCAGTCAGACCAACTCCCTTATCATGTTCTATGGTGCCTTTGTTCTTCTCGCTTTGGGGATGAGTGCTTGTTCCAGCACGGTGCTAGTGACAGCGGTAGTCAACTGGTTCAAGAGGAATATAGGAAGGGCACTTGGTATCATGGTCTGCGGATTCGGCGCTGGTGGAATAGTTATCCCACTTATAGTTTGGCTCATCGACCTTTATCAGTGGCGAACTACTTTGATTATTCTCGGATTGGGAATGTGGCTGTTTGGAATTCCTTTATCATTTCTTGTCCGCCATAAGCCAGAGCAATACGGCTATCTTCCTGATGGAGAGACATCAGTTGAGCAAGTCTCAACTCCTGAAAGTCAGAATAGGGAAGTTGGTTTTAAGGGAGCACTTAGGGACAGGAACTTCTGGCATTTAAGTATTGCGGAGGCAGTACGGCTGACGATTGCCATGGCAGTTATCACCCATGTCATGCCTTATCTTAGCAGCCTTGATATATCCAGGTCGAGGGCCGCGTTTGTGGCAACCTCTATTCCACTGCTCAGCATTATCGGAAGGTTTGGTTTTGGCTGGCTTGGTGATATCTTTGATAAAAGATATGTCATGGCTGGGGCATATTCACTTGTAGGGATAGGGATTTTAGCCTTCTCTTATGTTCAGACAACATGGCTTATTTTCCCTTTTCTTATCTTTTTCCCTTTGTCATTGGGGGCCATAGTTTTGAGGGGAGCCATCGTGAGGGAGTATTTTGGGATAGCTTCTTTCGGCAAGATATTTGGGATAATAGTGGGGATAGCAGCAGTTGGTGGAGTTATGGGTCCTTTCCTTGCTGGGTGGACTTATGACACTTTAGGGAGCTATCATCCAATATGGCTTGTCTTTGCTGGCATTAGCATCGTTCCCATAATATTGATGTTGACGATGAAACCATACAATCTTGAACATACGCCTGATCTTACTTAGATGGGTGGTTGAGTGAGCCACAAGGGGGGAGACGGGATAAATAAAAGGAAAGAGGCAAATCAAGAGCAACGAAGTAAGCTAGCTCGAACCCTCTTTCAGGAAGTCTGGATAAAAGATAAACAGGTTGTAGCTGTTAAGCCACAACCCGAGTTTGAACCGTTCTTCCAGCTGAACTACCAAGAATTTGTCAACAAAAGCTTGAAGATGCGACCCCGAGGGGATTCGAA
>CAYTBB010000113.1:0-3892 GCA_964435965.1 uncultured Dehalococcoidales bacterium | reverse complement strand
AACTCGTTACTGCTTTTGCCATACGTACTCCTTATACCTTCGTATATATCCTGAACGCAGGTGCAGATATGAGTTTCTTCATTTCGCACCCACACTCGCAATAAACCTTCCCTGCCTGTATAGACAATGTTTCTACTTTATTACCACACTTGGGGCATTTATATTCATAGATTGGCATTTTAGTATGATAAATAGCGGTCAACGCCTCTAACGTAGAAAGTTCTATCGGTGCTCTGTGCTCCCCCTGCTGTAACCTTGATAAACTGTGCTCCGTGTATAGGAACACACCACATAAAAGCACCTTCTCCAGAATCAGCTAGTAATTGTGCATTACTACCATCTTTATCGGTATCATACAAATTCCTCGCTGTGCCAGCCGATGCCCTCAATACCTGAACTGATAATGTGCCAGTGTCAATCGTTGGCACTTCAAGCAACATATAGTCGTAGGGAGCACCAAGGTCGCACTCATCGGAAATCGTGGTGCTAGTCGAAATGTCTATCAAAAAACTCTTCCAAATGCCTATTCTTTTATTTGCCATTTAGTCCTCCTATTTAGTAAACGTCCACTTCCCATTCCTTTTTGTCATCTGTGGCGATTGCCCTTCAAGCCTTCGCCTTACTTCTTTTCTAACGAAGTCCACCTTTAGCCTATTCTCGTAGTCTTTTTCAGCCTGCTCTCTTACCTTTTGTCTTTCTTCTTTTGGGATTCCTGCTTTTTCTAGCTGCCAGTCTATTACTTCCTCCAACTGGTTCTTGCCCATCTTGTGTAGGGGTATCATTACTCCCCCTGTTCCCTCTATCGGTAACAGAACTCCCTTCCGAAGTGACGGTTGCCGTGCCAGCCATAGATGTGTCATTTCGTTCTCTCCATTTTCTCATTGAGTCCTTGAGACTAGGTTTAGGCCATTTCTTCAAGGGCATCAATTCTTCGTTAAATCTTCGTCCCAAGTTTATCCTCCAATAGTTTTGTTAGTTTATCCACCTTAGCGGTAAGGTCAGCTATTTCTTTGTCCTTAGCTTGGTGTTCCTTGCCCAACTCCCGTTCTGCCTTTTTCTGCATGGCTTCTGCAAATTTCCTTTTCTTCCCTACGCAGGCATCAACTTCTTCTTGTGTGTCGTGCCACTTATCGCAGCCAGGACAGTACGGTTTAGGATTTACAGGTGGAGTTAATGTGTAGCCTTCAGCTATAAAAACATCATAAACTACGCCATCTCCCCTTTCACGATGTTGGGGTATCTTCAACTGTTCCCTACCGTCTGGGGTGTAGTATCTTGTTCTTGGTATGCGATTATTGACAAGGAGCTTGCCTGTTTTCTTATCTCGTATGTCAGTTACCGCAGCACCTTCTTGTTCAAGCGTTTGTTCTATACTCATAATTCCTTTCTAAAAGAGGGGGGTGTTTGAAGGCACACCCCCGAAAGCCCTTTGCTCATTCTAGTTGGAGCATGAAGTACACGCAGCCATAGCTGTCCGTGTTGCACATGATTCCGTAGCCCGCTCTCTGTTGCGAAGTGGTTGTTAAACCAGCTGTCTCAGTAGAAGTAATACCTCCCCCCGCAGCAAAGTAGACATCCTTGTCACCACTGCCAGTACCAGGCCAAGTGGCGACATAGTGCCCAAAACATGGGCCACGAGTTAAGCCCCAAAAGTAGTAGCCACTAGTAACTGCAGAAAGGCGGGGATAGGCAACAAAGGTCTCATATCCCTCTGCTTCAGTAGTTGGAGAGACACAGTTACTATATGGACTCGGCATGGCATCAACAGCACCATCCGTTATAGCCACAGTTAATGGTGCATCCAGAGTGATATAGAGGCTTGCACTTGTGCCTACAGTAGAACTTACAATCCTGCGAGTCTGTCTTTGGGCAGCAGCACCACCATAAAAGTGAGCTGTCCCACCCTCGTAGAAGTTTACTGGCCTAGCAGCAGCAGTGTTGGTGTCGTCTATCTGTATTACAACGTCTCCTATGGCTGCCGTATCACTGTATAGGTCGCAGGTAGCCATATCGCCAGTAACAAGGTCAGCCACGACATTGGCATTGGCAACTGGGTACTCAGGGATTGAGATTACACCCGTGCCTGCAACCATATCTGCACCCGCTTTGCACATTCTGTACAAGCTACCAAATTCGTCCATGCCCAAAGTGCCTATCAAGGCTGGTTTATCAGCAGCAGCGTACTGCTTGTAGATTGCCTGGGCTTCTAATTGCATAATATATGGAAAACTCATCTAATTAACCTCCTTGTTCGCCCTAGCGTCAACTAGGGGTAGCAGCGTCAGAGTACAGCTCCACTGTCCATCCGTTTAAGTAGTTTGCAACACCGTATCGTCCTACACAGTTCAACTCCCACGCCCTAAGAGAAGCGTCCCTTTCAGGCTCCACATTCCATTCCCTTGCAGTAGCAAGGATTATAGAAGTTGGGCCGATTACGCCACCCTTTGCATCATCGTCACTATCAATGTCCATGTTCCCATCCTCAACGATGTTCATGCCGAACAGCCGCCCTATGACGTACTGCCTCAGAATCTCATCGGTAAGAGCAGTCCCAGTAACATTGAGATAGGTTGCAGTGGGTAGTATTGGTGTTACCACATCCACTAGATCAAGAGTAACAAAAGGATGCAGTATTGTGGTGTAGGGGCCAGGACACGGGCCGCCTGTAGCAGTAGCGTTGCCCTGTAGCAATGCTCTACCAGCAGCAATGTGCCCCATTGTAATAGGTGTGTTAGCCCCACAAAGGCTGTTCGTGCCGTTGTCCAAGAGAGCTAGTAAATCTTGGTCTCTCTTTAGACCCAGACAGTTACCTAAAAGTGTACCAGCGACTCCCTTGACTTCCTCTTGGTCATCCTCAATAAGATTATCAGTCAAGATAACCTTGGCTCCTACCTCATTGAGAGTAACCTGAACATTGGTATCTTCTAGTGTTTGGGAATTTGCCATGTCCACGCCTTCAGTCAAGGTACTGGCAGTAAGTATCCCCCAATAGGGGACGTTCACAGTAGACCCCTTCCCCTTCTTTGGTATGTTCTGCACTAAGGCAGCCATAGGGAAGCCGAAAATCTCTGTGTATCTGGCCCTTTCAATAACAGTTGGGATAGTATCCTGCAACTGTGTTAAGGTCGTTATAGCCATCTATTTAACCTCCGTTTAGTTTATTGCCCTCGTTTTGCGAGAGCTTCT
Organism: uncultured Dehalococcoidales bacterium; assembly: GCA_964435965.1. Lineage (GTDB taxonomy): Bacteria > Chloroflexota > Dehalococcoidia > GIF9 > AB-539-J10 > 20-14-all-45-10. Next base: position 706 of record CAYTBB010000113.1, on the reverse strand, counting down.
TTGTATGCTTTCCCGTATTTATATGGGTCTTTGATAAAGTTATCTCTTAATTGCTTGAAGTTAGACGGGCCAGCATCGTTTCTCCCGCTATCAGGTTCGATAGTCGGGGTTTGAGGCTCGGCCTTCTCCAAACTTTTGACCAAGAGTTGAGCTTGTAGTTCCATTTCTCTAGGGGTTTCAGCCTTCATCAGTTCACGGGCTTCGGCAAGACCGAGATTATACTTGCTTGCTAACTCAAGAGCCTGGTCATACTTTCTTTCGACAGCACCTTCCTTTTGGACTTTTGCTTCTTCTAACTTTCGTACCTCGTCCTCCAGTTCGTGCCTGCGTCTGAGTTTTGTCTGCTCTTCAGGTTCGTCTGCAAGTGCCTCAATCTGCCTCTTCCGTTCTGCTAAACGCTGTTGCTCCGCCTCTTGTTCAATTCTTTGAAGTCGCTCTTTAGCTTTCTGAGCTTCGGCTTCTGCTTTGTCTGTTCGACTCTGCATCATTCGCTTCCACTCATCGTCTTTCTCTGAAGTAGCCTTTGTCTCCTTAGAAGATTGAGGGACTTCCTTAGAAATTTCTTCCCCTGGCTGTTCCTTTACCTCTCCGTCTGGAGTTTGTTCTGTCTCCATTGTTTAACCTCCTTATTTACTACTTTTAATCGCAAGTAGTCAGCGTTCGACCTGCGCTTGACAAAAATATAATATGTGATATTCTTTTAATA
>CAYTBB010000112.1:0-3947 GCA_964435965.1 uncultured Dehalococcoidales bacterium | reverse complement strand
AGGCCGATCCCGACGACGTACTCCAAGAAATGACCCTTTACGTCGCGGAACAGGCGCAGCAGGATCCTACCTTCCTCGACCAATCCCCTGGCTATGTCACGAGAGCTGCGGCCTGGCACGCACGCTCTTGGTGCCGACACACGTATACGAGATTCCATCGAGGCGAGCGCGTCTCCGCTGGCCTGCCACTGGAAACCGACGAGGACGATAGCCGCCCCGCTGACGAGATCTACGCTGCACCGCAGCAAGACAATGACTTGGTCCTGGATGTCCGGACCGCGCTCGCCGGGCTGGATGAGATAAGCCTCAAGGTCGCTCAGATGAATATGGCCGGCTGGAAGCGGAAAGACATCGCCGACGAACTGGGGACATCGAGCCAGAACCTGAGCCAGTACCTGCGCAAGATTGAAGATGCGCTGCGGCCAGTTTGGCTGGCGATGACGGAGCAGCCTGAACTTGTGCGGCAGCTCTCATTTGGAATGGTGATAGAGAAGGGCGCGGCTCGTGAGTAAGGAAATCTGGAAAGACGTGATTGGCTATGAGGGGCTGTACCAGGTCAGCAATATGGGGCGAATAAAGAGCTTTCATCATAGCGCCACGGGCCAGATTCTAAAGCCTCAGGATAATGGCCATGGTTATCTTCAGATCACTCTATACGGACACGGAAGACCCAAACAAGCCTGCATGCACCGCTTAGTGCTGAGGGCATTCTATGGGCTGCCCCCCTCGCCAGATCATCAAGGAAATCATAAGAACGGCATTCGTAGCGACAATCGCCTTGACAATCTGGAGTGGATGACCAAATCGGAAAACGAGAAACATGCCTGTAGGGTGCTGGGGAAAGCGCCACCATTGGTAGCGGGCGAGACCAACGGGCAATCCAAACTCACGGACGAGGACGTGATCGAGATCCGCCGGCTCTACGCCACTGGTGAGCACACGCAGCGCGAGCTCGGCGACAGGTTCGGAGTTGACAGGGCCACCATCGGCCTCATTGTCCGCCGCGAAACCTGGAAGCACGTTCCCTAGAGCGCTTTACTTTCACTATCCCATTTGGCTTATAGACACAAGCGCAAGCACACAGGAGATAGCACGATGGAAGAGGAACCAATCTATCATTTCAGGTTCGGCATCAGATCCATGTCAATGAGCATACCAGAGCACGTCACGACCCGCGAGGTTCCATACTCGAAGCTGCTGGAAGGTTTCGATGCGGCCCTGGATTGGATCATGGCAAACCCGGAGAAGCGGTACGCCAGTGTTTTTGGGCGCGGCATGATGAGCAAAGACGTAAACTCGCACACGCGTGAGTACGTGCTCAAACGGCTCCCGATCGAGCTATTGAAGAAACAGCGCCGCTACATAGGCTTGGCCTGGATGGATCTTGATGGCGATCGCACGAAAGGCAACTACAGGCTCTACAAGATCTGGACCGCCGACATGCGCCTGCCTGATATTCCAGATCGAATGATCCCGCAGTATGGTCTTATTGAAGTCAATGCGCCCGATTGGAATACGGCGTTCGAGTGGGCGAAAGCAAACCGTTGGCACGACTGTGGCATCTGGTTTAGAGGCAGACCCGGTCTGGTATTCTGCCCTGACTTTGAGGCCGTAGCAGAGGCGTCCAAGCACATCATCGGAGTAGGTATGTATCTGGAGACAGGCAAGCTGGAACGGGCGCCTGTTCGGTACGGTTGGGCGGCATACGAGGACGCATATCCACGAATGAAGCCCACCAGGTCGACGCCGGAGATCCAGAAGCTGCGGGCTCAATATCCGACAGCCGGAGAAGACCTTAAGGTTTGCCCTTTGGAGATCCTCATACAGCACTATGGTTACAGTGAGGTGCGGGTGTGACGCAAGCGATTATGGCATTCCTTGAAGCTAATTGGCCCTACTTTGCAGCAGGATTCTTGCTGCTCTGGGCCTGGATGATCTGGGAGATCAACCACGCCCCAGGGCTCCCTTGGCACGACTGAGGAGTAGACACCGTGACTGAGGAAAAGAGACTTTTGATCACGAAGATCGAGCGCGGCGAGACCGAAGAGGGGAGTAAGCCTGTAATCGAAATGTATGAGGCCAACCCCCGCCTGAAATGGCCGACGCTGCGCCTGTTCGACCTTTCGGCCCTTTTCGAGGTCGGGATCGATCCGAACGACCTGGCCCTGGGTGAGGAGCGCGTTGTGCGCTTCTACGCATTCTACGTGGAATCGGATCGCACCAACCAGGCGGGTAACGCCTACAGGGACATCACCCGGCTTGAGGCCATTGAAACCAAGTCGCGCAGCGGGGTGGAACAGAAACTGGACACCATTGCGGATCTGCTCAAGGGCATCGATCGGCGCCTTGCCTCCATTCACCAAGTCACTGAAGTGATTGCGTCGGAGACGCTGCAATTAGCGAATGCCACGCCGGACGCCACCCCGGAGAACTGGCCCGGTGACGACGAGCCGGAGGTCAAGCCGGAAGAAACCCTTGGACCGGCAGAAGAGGACACGCTAGCCTCACAGCCCCAGGCCAACGAGCAGCCGGCGCCAGAGGTCGGGCCAGGGTCTATACCCAAGACCGACAGCGAAGAGGACGCGCCCGTGCTCAGTGAGGATATGGCCCGCAGGCGTTTCGGTAAGCTCGCCGGCCCCGGTATCCGTGCCGGCGAGCTCGACAGCTCGATCCCTGGCAGGCTCACCGCACAGGTCAGCGCGGGGGCGCTCGGTTGGCGAGACGCGCTGCAGCAGCTAGAGGCAGCGATCGCCGAGCAGGTTTAGTTTTACCGCCCCATTTGGCTTATACAGGCAAGACCAAATGTTGACAGGAGCACACGATGAGTGACGAGACGATTCGGATAGCAGGCCCACCGATTACGTCGAATGTCGACGGCCCAGGTCGCAGAGCGGTCGTCCACACGGCGGGCTGCGTGATTCACTGCCCTGGCTGCCAGAATCGACACCTATGGCCGTTGGATAGTGGCGAGGAATGGGACACAAACGACCTCGCGGCCACCCTGCTGGACAGTGGCCTACCGATTACGGTCAGCGGGGGGGAGCCGATGCTACAGGCGGATGCAGTCGCCGACCTGCTCACTGCCCTGCGCATCCAGCAGCCCGAGCTACACATCATCGTGTATAGCGGCTACTGCATCGAGGACCTGCTCGAAATCTCGCCAGTGATCCCCGGCGTTCTGGACATCCTGAACACAGCAGATATCCTCGTAGATAGCCCCTTCATTCAGGCGCTCGACCACGATAAGGTGCAATGGAGAGGCTCATCGAACCAGCGCCCGATCAACCTGCACGAAACCACGTGGTACGGCACCGACGTCGTGCACCTGGTGCTCGAAGACTGGGATACACAGACCATCGTGATCGACCTCGATGGCGACGTGATCGGCACTGCCGGCACAATGAGCGAGCTGTTTGACGACACGGCGCCCACACGAATGTGCGGCGAGGTCACGAAGAGTGATCGACATCAGGCATGGACCCGGGGCTGCTCGGACCATATCTTTGGTCGGGACAGCAATCCGTACAACACGGAGCCCGAGCGCAGCGCGTGGACACAAGGGCACGAGATCGACGTATTTGGGTGAGGGGGGCAGTGCGGACAGGTGACAGAGAGGAGTAATTAACGTTATGGACAGAAGCGACAAGAAAGAGCTCGACAAGATCGAGCGGGTCGCGCTCAACGCCCTTGCCGACATTCTCGACCAAGAGGCACGGCGGCAGGCGCTCGAAGGCTTGCGCGAGGATGCCGAACAGCTCGACCGGGCGCGGCGCAAACGAGCGACCGTCGAGGAGATCCTATGGAAGATCCTGGGTGATGGACCCAGGGCACAGCAGGCATTTGACCGGATCAACCAGCGACTCCGCAGGCAGGCCAAGATGGACCGGTGGCTCAGGCCCTGGTGGCGCTTCTGGTACGGGCTGCGGCGGTTTTGCCGGAGAGTGTTC
>CAYTBB010000111.1:0-4115 GCA_964435965.1 uncultured Dehalococcoidales bacterium | reverse complement strand
GCCACTGCGATACAATCGTCCTGCATCCGTTAGACCTCCTTTCGCCTTAGATTTTCCAGCCCTTAGGCTACAGAGGTCAGCGGGTGCTTTCAATTACATTTTTTCACACAAAACAGTGTAGACCCACCTAAAACGGGGGCTTGAAGAATTTCTTCAATTACTACATAATCCTCACAGTAGCAGCGCAGTATGTCATCTGTTGTAAGCTGCACAGCTTTAACGAGCTCTACTCGCTCAACCTCATCACAACTTACCAATTCCCTTGCTGGGACTCATTTTATTGCTTGGTCGTCAAGGAGGTCGCCCTCAAATACAGCGCTCATGCTCCCCTCATATCGAAGCCCGTCGTTGGCGCTAATGGCAGCGGTATGCAGGCACATCAGCTCCCCTTTCAAGGAGACCGCAATGCATTCTTTGACTCAAAGGACAAATACCACCTCTCCAAGATAGCCAAATACTTCACTTCATTGCTGGGTCATTAAAAAAACATGCCCCGGAAATCATCTCCATCGTCTGCCAGTAGATCAACTCATATTAGAGGCTTGTTTACGGTTACGAGGTACTGGTTTACTTTCTTCGGCAAGACACAGTTAGGCTGCCCTCATTAGAATCACAGAGTATAAGTCAAGTTAAAAAAGATGATCAAAATTCAATTCCGCTTCCATTATCCTGCCGACAATCTATACTTAGTCTTCAGAGTTATGCTAGTGGCTGGTTTTGAGGCATTAGTGCAACTTTCGTGTCAATTCATTTGAGACTGGATTCCCCGTATTGGCTGCTTTGGCTATGCTAATTCAGATCACCAGCAGCCAAATCTTAAATTCAGCTTCGAGTGGAAGTAAGAGATGATTGGACTAATAAGCACGTGCTATCTCTAAATAATCACGGCCGAACTTAGCCATCATGGCTGTAAGACTATGGGCTATGAACTGAAACCCACGCCTTTTGGCTTTGACTAACGCTTCATGACTATAGGCTACAGTGCCGGCGCGTCGTCAATAAGCGTGAAAAGCTCCTGAAGCTTTAGTGCTAGCAGCTATCTCATTGTTGGTAAGAAGTATTCTCCTTCTGAGGTTATCGATGTTGCGGTATCCATAAGCCATACGTTTGATGACCTTTATCCTGGTATTCTTCCTCTCCACAAAGCCATTGGTTACACGATGGTCAAAGTAATTGAGAATCTCATTGTGCCAATTCTTGAACGTAGGAGGTCCAATTCCAAATTCCTTAAGCCCGGTCTTAGGAATAGATTCCTCCCAGTGGTAAAGGGAAACTTCTGCCTCAGCGCGGCTTGAGCTTTTATACCATTCCCTCAGGAATTCCTTTAAATTCCATGCTTTAGCCAGCTCAGGATAAAAGCTGAATAAGCGACTTAGCTTTAATTGTTCCTCAGGGCTTAAATTTTCAGCTTCACCCAACAGAAGATAGCGGCTATGGAAGAGAGGCCATCTCCTTCCCTTGCTTCCCTTGCTTTCTTTGCTTTGTAATCTGGCGCACCTTATCCAAAGCCTGGTTAATATGGGTTATCACGTGGAACTTGTCCACCACAATTTTAGCTTTGGGCAAACACATCTGGACAGCTTGCCTGAATGGCTCATGCATATCCATAACTATCACCTCAACTATCTCAGGATCAGGAAGAGCGGTAAAATACTTCTCCAGGTTACTCTTGCCGCAGCTCTCAACAATGCCTAGCACCTTCCTTCCTTCTAAATTGCTTATGGTGGTATCAAAAATCCTCTTCTTTACTGAGAACTCATCAAGTCCTATTACCTTGCTAGCTCCAGGCTCCTGTTCACTGATTCCCATTTGACATCCAATCTCTTCGGTAAAAGATCTCCTGACCAGGCTACCGCTTACTCCATCTTCGTTAGCTACACGACTTCCTGTTTGGTACATTGCCCGCTCTCCAAGATATTTTATGAGACGTTCACTGGAGCGTCTTCTGAACCCAAAGACCTCGTCCGACTCAGTAAATACTTTGCCGCAGGAAAGGCAGCAAAAACGCCTTTTCTCTAAAGTAAGAACCACAATTTTGTCCCTCAGCTTCCTATCTTTCTTGCGTTGAAATGTGCTCCCATGCTTTCGCACCATCATGCTACCACAACTAGGACAGGCTACTTTATCTCGCTGGTATCTCACTGTAACCTCGAAATGGTCATCCAGTTCTATCTGCCCCAGAACCATTAGCTCTGACAATCCCAGGGCTACTGCGATACAATCGTCTTGCACCTGCTTTACCTCCTTTTCTTAGTTTTGCTTAATCACTAAGGCTACAGGAGGTAGTGGGTGCCCCTCAATAAATAATCACTTCCCTTTCCAGCACCTTTTATGAATTCTTCACGCTAAAAAGTGCAGACCCCCAGAAAGTGTGCTCATTGACAATACAATAAAAGGAGTCAGATTGTCATCGAACAGAAATGCCAACTTAGTCTGCAGCAGCGGCACAGGCAGCACAAGGAATGAGTGTCAGTCATCGGCGGGGGGGACGACCCAGCCCCACATTTGTCTTACAGTGGGGTGCAGGCTTGACACCGGTTCGCCCCGCTACCCTATCGGCTACTGTGGACCCGTCATCAGATACGCGCGAGACAATACCCAGAGCAAAGACGGTATCGATCTCCGTCGCCACTTGACGCAGGCTCCGCACAACTTCTGGAACAACGTCTTCTTGAACGACCATCTTCAAGCACACCCAACTTGCTCTCTCCGCCATAATTTCCTGTCTGAGGATGCCGTTAGCAGCATCGGTGGCAAGCTCAGCCAGTGAACTCCTTTCATCGTGCAACGGATATTGCAGACGTAACTGTAACCCAATCGGAACAAGGGCCTGAATCACGCTTTGTACATCGCGAAAAGTGGTACTCAAGTGCGGTCGTCCCAATTCAACGACGACCAAGCCTTCACCATGCCCCAATAGCCCATTAACATCATTGGTATGCTCACTGGGTAATTCGTGACGCCTGAAGATGTGAATTTCTTCACTGTAACGCACTGGCTCAGGGGTGGGGCCTAGGATGGGGGCTGACCTATAGGGGGCATACTGACTCTGGAATTTACCCCTCAGGCTACGTGGCCAAGTCAAATCCCTTGCTACGATCGCATCAACCGGGCATGCTACCGCCTGCCGGCACAACCCGCACTCCGTGCATCGGTCCGCATCAATAGAAACCGTTTTACTATCTGGAGATTCAACTATTGCTTCTACTGGGCAATAGGGGAGACAATTCAGACACTGGATACACTTTGCCTGGTCAATGGTTATGCCAAAGTCTTTTTGTACGGCAATCTCTCTACTGTAGTTGGGCTGTGGCTTCGAGAGCGTACCAACTTCAAGGTCGGCAACCAATTCCCTCAGAAGCCGCGCTGCGCGCGGCTCATTAAAAATATTGCACAGGCAGAGTTGACCCATTTTGCGTGCCGCTTCTTTGGCGTCTAAAAGATGCTGCTGAACCTGTCTGGCCAATTCCCACACTAGGTTGGGAGAAATGCGCCCATGACCACACATCGTAGTAATCTCCAGAATGCGGAAATCAGGTAGTTTTTCGGTCTTACCCCAGAAGCCGAGAGACTGATTAACAGTATGCGGACTGAGCCTGGCATCGCGGCAGCATTCCGTAACTTGATCGCGCAATCCAGTGACTACCACAGAGATGCCAAGGTCAGCCGCCGCCAGATCCCTTAGAACCTTAGAAACCTTTTCCCTGCTGTCGTACACTAGATAGCGCGGTGAAAACTGTGATTTGACACCTGGCACATTTGCCGGACCGTAGCGAGAGCCAATCTCCCTGAACCTGTTTATCTTAGATTGTAGGTCAGTTTGCTCCCCGCCCGTCGAAATAAAGACGACGGGGGAAATAAAGACGATAAAGTCATTGCTAAGATTGGCATATGCCCCTTGTCGGTGAAGAGAATGAGTCATTTATCGAAGCTCGCAATAATGTTTGGTCAGCAATCCTTGCCAGCAAACTGATATCTTAATATTACTCTGCCTGACATCGGATGTCAAGAACGTGTGCTGGCTGACCACATAGGTAACACTGGACTAGGGATCTTAGCAAAGTTCCCTTTCAATATACTCCACAGGGGCAAGATAGCCAAGTGATTGGTGTGGA
>CAYTBB010000110.1:0-4120 GCA_964435965.1 uncultured Dehalococcoidales bacterium | reverse complement strand
TCCTTTAGATCCTCAAAGGCCTGATCTAGATCAGCTGTATAGGGCTCAGGCATTATAAGCTCTGGAAGCTCTAGGGCTTCATCTGCAGCTTTAGCTCCAGCTGGATCTTTTGCGGCCTTTGCAACCTCATCAGCTAGCTCAGCCTGTTTTTGAAGCAGTAGCGAAAGTTGATCTATAAGCCGATTCTGTAATTCTAGACGATCTTCTAGACCCTCAAGACCTTCTTCAGATGCCTTCTTCTCTACCTCAGCTGCAGCAAGATTACTCTTGGCAGAAGCTCGACGCTGCTGTGCAGCATTACGAATAGCCCTACCAGCTACCAGCTCCTCATACGAGGCACCGGTGAGCAGTAACATGTAATACTCATCAGTCGTCTTAAAGAGATGCTTCTGTGATTCTTCTAATTCTATCTCAGCTTTCTCTAGGGCAAGTGTAGCCCGTTCTACCCGCTCAACTGCCTTTCCATAGTCGATCTGTAGCAGAGTGAGTTGCACCAAGTGCTCACCAAACCCTCCGCCTACCTCAGCAAGTCGATTGAACATCTGCTCTGTAAGCTTGCCTGTGGTCTGGAGATTTGAGAGTGCCTCAATCATATCATAGCTGACATCTAAGAAGATTCGAGCTGCTTGCTGCGTATCAAGCATTCCAGCAGAAACCATTGCTCCCAGGACATTCCCAAGCTGGGATTGAACTCCCTCTAAGATGTCATAGTCAGCTTGCAGGAAACCGCGAAGCCACCAGTTCATGGTCTCCGCGCCCCACTTATCAATTTCAGCTGCTACCTTCGGAGGAGAACTAGGAGCAAACCAAGCTCTGAGCAGGTTAGATATCCAGTTTATTGCAGCTGTCAGAGCTGTAGCGGCTCCACGAATCATCCCAGCTGCCAGATTCGTTATGATACTGACGCCCCAGGAAAGAGCGTCCCATGCAATTCGCATAATATCATCTGCGAGCTTCTCTAGTCCTTGGAAGACCTTGTTGTCGACCTCCGTGAACTGATCAAGGAAGTCACTGAGAACATCCCCGAGAACTGAGAAGGTTGCTGCGAAAGTGCGTAGGAATTTGTAGAGTGGACCACCTCTAGAGATAACCATATCAAGAATGGCTACAAGCTTAAGGAGAATAGTAGTACCGATCCTAGCGATTGGTAGGAAGTGAGTTCCAAACTCTCCCCAAAGATTCTTGAAGGAGGTCTGTAACGCAATAGCCATCTGTTCAGTTGTACCAAGGATCTCTGGAAGAGTTGCAGTACGTACAGCTAACTTCTGAAGTACCCTATCAAGCATACCTGCTTGTGTCTGCTCACGCGTGAGGGCATCAGTCGTTGTATCGAACATCTTGGCTGCATGTAGCTGTGCTTCTTCCAGCTCTACAACTGTACCAATATAAGCCATCCATCTGGTTGATAGACGACCGACACTGCGGTAGAGTCGCTCTGTCAGGAAGTCTAGATCATCATGAGTAGCCAGTGCAACCTTGGAGAGATACTGATAGGCTTCTGGCATCCGTCTTGCGAGGACGTCTCCAGTGAGCATGTATGCTGAGACGTACTGCTCCTGGATACGTAGATCCGTAAGCATGAAGCGGGAGTTCTCCCTCAGTGCCTGAAGCATAGCGGGAGCATCTTCTCTCAAGATTCCTTGGAATGCTCGAGAGGTAGATTCTAGAGCGGCAGCATACTTAGACGCTGCCATCCCTGCTGTGAAGAACCCTCCTACGAGGCTTACAAGCCCAGCAGCTAGTAGCGTAACAAGTTTAAGAACCGTAGAGATTCCCTTACCAAGAATCTTAAAGACAAGAGATCCCTTCGTCCCTAGATCTTCTAGAGACTCTCCAGATTCTCGTATCTTCCCAGTTAGATCCTCTACGCCCCTAACAGACGCTGCTAGAGCAGGTCCAGCAAGGTTCTTACCCTGAATGAGAATTGTTAGAGCATGCGTAAGGTTCAAGAAGTCCTCGCTATGGCGTTCCGGATAGCTATATCCGCCGAGACACCTAACCAGTCCTCTTCATCTAACTCAGATGGGAGACAGTGATAGATGTCTCGACGTAAGAGATATGAGGTAAGCTCCCAGGGAGCCTCTCCTGTGCCAAGCCACAGAATGGTAGCTGCCTGGTCCTCTAGTTTTTTGACTCTTCCTCCCCCGTTAAGAGGTTCGCCAAAAAAGTTACCTCTTTGACAGTAAGCTCGTCTAGGACTTCAGGGTTTCCCTTTGGTTGTGGTAGAGGAACACCATCGTCATCTACCCAGTTCCACTCAAGTAGGTGTCGTTGAATCATCTCAAGACCAGCAGCGAATCCATCAAAGGGTTCAAGGTCTTCAACTTCTTCTCCAGCCTTCCGCCGCTTTTCAACTTCCTTCTGGGCCTTCTCAGCTCTTAGGCTTAACCTTCGTGTCTCCTTGATCTCTTTGGTCTTGACAGCTGACACGATTACATAAGAGTCTTCGCCCTGAAGCTCAACAGTCGGTACTTTATTGGTACTAACTCGTTTAGCCATCAGGACAGCCACGTATCTTTGGTGAGTTCTTCTGTCTTGATAAGAATCTCACACAGCACAACTTCGCCTGAGCCAGCTTCCCCGCCAGGGTCCTTGAAGGTCACGAGGATTGCCTTCCCAGTTCGGAAGACGAAATTACCAGCTGTCTTACCTTCCGGCCAGTAACGAGCATAGATAACACCACCTTCGGTGTCATCCCAGGTACGAATTTCTTCGAATGGACCTCCTGCCTCTTCGGTATAGACATACCGAATGAGCAAGTCCTGAGAGGCCTTCTTTCCTGCTTTGACAATAGGTCTTTCATCATCAAAGACATTGACCTCTCCGGTCCTACGATCACCTCCGGTAGGATCTACATGACTACCGTAGGGTGAGAGGTCAATCCAGGTAGCATTATCCTGGGAGACCTCTACGTCAGCGGCCACCATACTAATTGCTTCACTCGTGCGTGCCATCTATCTCTCCTTAGGAAATATACCTCATAGCTTCTTCGACGCATGCCTTGAGTTTACTAGTTGTAATGCCGATCTTAGCTGCAAGATCTTCCAAGTCCGCGCACGCTAATTGTGTCACGTCCTCAATCCCATACTCTGCAAACACTTCTGCCAATCGCTCCCAGCCTGGTAGGGCCTTTAGCGGAGGTGCCTGTACCTTAGTGAGAGTCCCCTTAGCAAGCAGTGCTTGCTTACCCTTAGAGGTAGCCTCTCTAAGAGGACTTATAGTGCCCTTCGGAAACCTTGTATCATCTGGAAGGCATATATTAGAAATAACTCTATAGAGCATCTACAAACTCTCCTTCAAGGGCTTCCTTAACTACAAGAGCAAGATCCATATCGTGACTTAGTTCGTTGTCTATGATTATTGACCACAGGCGGCGAACAAGTACCCTAAACCTTTCGACTGTCTGCTTTAGCCCTCGATTCTCAGTCTCTAAGGTCGTAACTCTAGACTCAAGTACCTGCATGCGCTCAAGTAACTCACTAATCTGTGTCCAGAGCCCCTTAAGAGTTCTGACCTCTACCTCACCTGTCTGTGCCTGCAAAAACCTCTTGCGTACTTTGTGGAGTAGGAAGCCGAGGATTAAAGCTACTATCGCAGAAGTTATTGCAACAAGTAGTTCAGACATTACGCTATCCTTAGTACGATAGTGAATCTGCCACCCATATAACGCTGTTCTCCATATCGTAGAACAGTACGCTTCCAAGTCCACCGAAAAGATTTGATCGGCGGTTTACTACCAGCTGGCGTAGCAACCACTCCAAAGAAGGGCGGTCGTTCTTGAGCTTGAAGAACGTCTACAATTGCATCCAAGGTATCCACAGTAGCTGCCATATCCAGATGGATATGTGATCTCTTCCTAGCAAATACATCTACAAAGATGGTGATTGCCTGAAGCTGTATACCGGCACTCATAGTGTTCCTATCTGTGCCTGATCCAGGATCAGGGTCAAATCCATCAGGATATACCTGCAGCCGCGGACACTCTGTAGCTGGTATACCTTCGGTTATTTCATTGTAGGATTTCGTTGTCTTAATTCCAGTAGCCGCTGAGAGTGTAGTGGCTATTCCATCACAAAGTGCTGCTACGGTAACTGCCATTAGTATTTCGCCTCCATTATCT
>CAYTBB010000109.1:0-4287 GCA_964435965.1 uncultured Dehalococcoidales bacterium | reverse complement strand
GTATCATTACTAACCATACCATGGGTGTTACCCATGTATCTCAGCCTCCGCATATCTATTCCAAAAGTCAAATAACCAAAGCCAAGCGTTACTAGTCTTAACGCTCTAATTCAAGCTAATTCTAGAATTGCATCCCCTTGTTGAGTCGCCGTCTGTCAATCTTTCCCGAGCCAGTCTTGGGTATGCTACCCACAAACTCAAATTTCTTAGGCAACTTAAAGTCAGCTAAGTTTTGGCAGCAAAAACTGGACATTCCCTCTGCAGTAGCACTTTGTCCTTCCTTAAGTACTATAAAAGCTGTAGGGATCTGCCCACCTTGTACATCTTTAACTCCAACATAGGCCGCCTCAGCCACACTGGGATGCCTCAAAAGCACCTCCTCGACCTCCCAAGGAGAGATTTTAAGTCCCGATGAGGTCACTATTATAAAAGATTTCTTCTCCACATACTCAAGGTAACCATCTTCATCCATCCTGACCAAATCGCCGGTATAAAACCAGCCATCTTTAAGAACCAGAGCGGTGAGGTCAGGCGCCTTATAGTATTCTTTCATCATCCAGGGGACTTTGAAGACAGCCTCCCCTATCTCGCCTTGCCTAACTTCCTTACCCCCATCATCTATCACCTTGAGATCACAAATAGGCTTGCCAACTGTCCCCAGTTTGTGCTTATCAAGAGTGCTCATAGAAACAACCGAAAGCTCCGAAAGACCATATGTCTCACAGAGAGTTAAATTGAACTTATCCTCCACCATCTTCATAAGGCGAGGAGAAGATTTTGCTCCAGCTGTAGAGGCCACCCTCAATGAACTAAGGTCATAGCTCGTAACAACCTCATCCCGCAACATAGCCAAAGCATTATGCATTGCCGGAACCCCAAAAATGACGCTTCCTCTCTCCCCCTCTACAGCTTCTAAAACAGCTCTAGGGGTGAAATGAGGTATGATTACCACAGTGCACCCTTTTATAATGGAACCAAAAAGGACCTCGCTCAATCCAAGAAGATAGAAGCAAGGAACCGGATCTATGACCACATCTTCCCTGCCCCGTCCTATACCGGCGGAAACTATGTCAGGAGTCCCCAAAAGGGAAGCATGGGTATGCACCACACCCTTTTGTTTCCCCAACACGCCAGAGGTATATATGATAGTAGCCTCATCCTCATCGTCTATATCAACATCAGGCGATGCCGCAGAACTACCAGCTACCATTGTTTTATAAGAGTCTCCATCAACTGCTAGAACCTGCCTTAGTAAGGGGATGCCAGGCAAAACAGCAGAGAGCATCTGAGAAAATTTCTTCTCAGTTAGGAGGATTTTAGCATCGCAGTCACGCAATAAAGAATCGAGCTCAGGGGCTTTAAGCATAGAGCTCAGAAGCACGGCTAAACCACCAGCTTTAATAACTGCGAAATAATTGATAACCCATTCAGGGCTATGAGATATCAAAATAGCTACATGGTCACCTCTTTCCAATCCTAGCCCTATAAGGGCGTTGGCTACCCTGTTAGAAGCTTCCTCCAATTCTCCATAAGTAATCCTTTGAGAACCAAGGATGATAGCTTCCTTTTGCGGCACCTCACTAGCAGTTATTTCTAGTATCTGTTTAATATTCATCCTTACCCCCTAGAAGATATTTGCCAGAAGTATATCACCCGTGTCAATACCTGCCAGGCAGTATTGACAAGCTGTTTCCATGTATATAATATATCGTAATCCGATATATTATTCCCCAACAGAAGGAAAGGACAAAAGCAACTATTGCAGCCCTCCTATAACCTATGCTAACATCGGTAACCAAGTGAAATAACATGCGCTTATTAACACCAACGAATTGGGATGAGGATCTGATAGCGCCGTTAAGCAAGATGGAGGCAGACATCCAGATATATGGCGTTTTGCCCACAACAATGGTAGGTAGTGGCGGATCAGGACCCGATATCCCCAAAATGACAAAAAAACAGGCAGAAGAGTATATCAAGCTAGTTCACTCCGCAGGCTTAACCTTTGATTATCTCCTGAACGCTCCATGTATGAACAACATGGAATGGGATGAGAATACCCACCGCGAATTGTTAAAACATCTGGAGTGGATCAGTAGCGCTGGAGTAGATAACGTTACGGTAGCTATCCCATACCTTCTAGAGCTGATAAAAAAGCAGTTCCCTCATCTAAATGTGAGAGTGTCAACTATAGCCAAGGTGAATAGTGTGGCTAGGGCCCAAATGTTTGAATCATTAGGCGCCGATTCCATTACCCTGGATGCCAATATAAATCGAGATTTTAAACTACTCAAGGCTATTAAGAGCGCCGTAAAGTGTGAACTTAGCGTACTGATGAACAATCTCTGCCTATACCAGTGCCCCTATGAATACTACCACTACAATACCCTGGGGCACTCTAGTCAAAGCTACAACCCGCTTAATGGCTTCCCTATGGATTATTGCGTGCTTCGTTGTACTATAGACAGACTCTGTGATACCTCCCAAATTATCAAAGCCCGCTGGATAAGACCTGAGGACATACATGTTTATGAAGAAATAGGCATTGATGTCTTTAAAATCAGCGGCAGATCAATGCCCACCGAGTCGATCTTAAACGCTGCCGCGGCATACTCATCACGCCAATATCAAGGAAACCTATACGATATCTTAAACGCTCTTGATCCCACAATCAAACGTGCCAGCCCTACTCTATCCAACATACAAATCACCAAGATAGGCTCGCCGCCCAAGGTATACATTGATAACCAGGCTCTAGATGGTTTTATCGATTTCTTCAAGAAACAAGATTGTCTCTCCGGATGTGCTCATTGCGATTATTGCCAAAAAATAGCTGACAAAGCGGTAAGACTTGATCGCCGTGAAGTAGATGAATATGTATCTGGGCTCAAGAATTTCCTGAACGCCCTAACTAGCAGCCGGATATTCCATCCTGTATCTACACGCCACTAAGTTGCTCTATCAAACAAGGCTTGGCAAGTGTGCGTCTTAAATTTTTAGCTCCAAGATGAGAAGATAATACTCATAACGGGGTTTACGGAGTTTTGATTCTACAGCAGCGAATGGTCAAGTAGATACGCCACCATCTATGGTAATGACCTGCCCTGTAATATAGCTAGCTCTATCACTAGCTAAGAAAGCTACTAGCTCAGCCACCTCTTCTGGCTCACCAAAGCGCTGCAGCAGTGCCATTGACAGAATAGATTTCTTTATCTCCTCAGGCAGCTTTTCCGTCATCTTAGTTTTGATGAAACCTGGTGCCACTGCATTTGCGGTTATATCCCGCGAGCCTACCTCCCGAGCTACACTCTTAGTAAAGGCAATCAACCCGCCCTTAGATGCGGCATAATTAGTTTGCCCCACATTGCCTATCAATCCAGCAATGGAGGCGATATTAACAATGCGTCCCCACCTCTGCCTTATCATAGACCTCAAGGCAAACTTAGTACACAAATAGGCCCCCCGTAAGTTTGTATTGACTACATCATCCCAGGCTTCGTCAGACATCCGCAGCAGGAGAGTATCCCTGGTAATGCCAGCACTATTTACCAAAATATCAATCTTGCCCCATCTGCCAGTTACCTCCTGCACCATAGCTTTCACGGCATTGCCATCCCGAACATCAGCTTCAACTGGCATAGCCTCCCCACCCTGGCGGATTATAGCTTCCACTACACTATCAGCATCAGACTTATTATCAGCCTCAATTCCCACGTAATTGATCGCCACCTTAGACCCAAGGCTGGAAAGCTTCAAGGCAATGGCTCTACCCATACCGCGAGAGGCGCCAGTTACCAGAGATACTTTGCCTTCTAGTTCCATCTAAAATCAAAAATCAAGGATAAAAAGTCAAAATTACAATTCAAAACTCAAAATTTTTTACCTTTGCTTTGTATTTTTTCATTTTTCATTTTAATCTTTTATTTAGCTTTGCTCACTGAACCTTTTCAGCACTAAACAGCAATTTTCCCCGCCAAGACCAAAACTGTTCTTCAAACAAACATTCACTTGTGCCCGGCGGGCTACATTGGGAACATAATCCAAGTCACACTTCGGGTCAGGGGTTTCATAATTTATGGTGGGATGAATAATCCCATTATTTATAATTAATATAGATGCAATGGTTTCGATAGCACCGGCAGCGGTTACTATATGACCAATCATAGACTTAGTGGAACTTACCGGGACTTTATAAGCGTAGTCTCCAAGAGCCATCTTAATGGCTTTAGTTTCATTGGGGTCGTTTGCCCTGGTGCTGGTGCCATGGGCATTGATATAATCAACCTC
>CAYTBB010000108.1:0-4305 GCA_964435965.1 uncultured Dehalococcoidales bacterium | reverse complement strand
TTCAACTGAATCTTTCATTTAAAGGAACAACATTGGCTGCCATAGGCTTCGGAATAGTCAGCATGATCACAGGCATACTGCTCTCAGCAATCTACAACGTGGCAACAAGCGGCGTAATAGTGTTCACTGCAGCAGGCATCTTCCTGTTCACAGCAATCTACAGAAGACTAGAATAGTAAAGAAGCGAGAATATCTAAACAATAAACAAACAAAAGACTTGGTGACGAAAATAGATACTCTTTTTCAATCAAAAGTCGAAGTTACTCGAATAAACGTAGGAAAGAGACAGACTATAAATACCCTAATCAACGAAGAAGCAATATTATTAGCAAGATTCTTGAGAAATGAACAAACAACATGGTATCCAAGAATCGCGATTTGTGCAAATTACCAAACTAACGTAAAAAATCTATTTACTCTAACTTAAGGGGGGGCGAAAAATGGAGATTCCTGCAAAAATCAAGGGTGCTTGGCTATGGAGCCATGTAATACCACAATTGGTTGGGGAAATTAATTTTGAGAAACTATTAGAATTGGGAACAATTGTAAAACACAAAGATAGAACTGCTGTATATCAATCTCTTCGTGCAAGCCTTCGAAAGATACAATGGACAAAAATTTCTGGGTTAAAAGCTATTTCTATAGAACAAGACATCAAGAATCGCCAGAAACCAAATGTTTTGGTATTAGACCCTTTAGGCATAACGGACCATTCACTAAGTGTGACCGATTGTTTAATTCATACCAAGTCAGCTCTTGATTCACTGGGAATTTTCCTAAATGATTTACTGGATTTAAAAGTAAAAGATGGCAAGTATCCAGACCTTAAGCACCCTTTTTTTAGGCAACAAATTATTGACAAAGACCCAATCATTGGACCTGTGATTAAAAATTTAGGACCTTGGTTTGCTGATCTTCAGGATCTAAGGGACGAATGGATCCATCGTACATCGATTGAAGATAGTATTTTGATCGGACCAAGTGAAGTGGGTGTTCTACCCTTACCAAAAAAAGTTCAAGCCGAACAGAAGAAATCCTTATCTCCTAAAAATTTCTGGTCTACTTCAGAATTTGTTAAATTCCATTATCAAAATTTTGTTCACCTGTTTAACATTGTTGTACAACGCTGTATTCAAATCGAAAAAGTTGGTCTAGAGCAAGTTCCATCTCCAAATCCTTCTGAACTGAGCCTCATAGCTCTTTTTCCTATAAGACTCACTCAAAATATGGTAGCAAAAAGAATAACGCTATCAAATTGGACATTATCAGGATATTATAAGCGGTTAAGCGAGTTACATCAAAAATTTGATTTCCGTGCAGGTGCAAAATCTAAATTGGAAGGTTCAGAATACAATGAATTGACAGATTTATGCAAAGGGCTCTGGGGTTATGTTAGTAGAACTTTTGGAATACCCGCTAAAACACCAAACATAAAAGTCATTTTTGTTCCAGAGACATCATTCAAACAATTTCTTAACTCTAAAAGAATTCCTGAGACAATTAAAAAACGAATGGCAACAACAATTCAAAAGGGATCGCTTGATGTCGAAGGAAAACAAGAGCACTATTTCATTGTCATACAAAAATCTCGGATAAAAAAAGCAAAGAGATTTTTCACCAGCTATCTAAGAAAAAGCCAAAACACTTCAGAAACAATTCTGCGATTACTAATCCATGAAATTATTGGCATATATCTAGATGTAACTGGTAAGAAACAGCTAGATGCAGCTAAACAGATTATAGAAGAAGAACTGAACATCTACAATGAAATTAAGACTGATCATCCAGAATATTTTACAAAAAAAACAAATGAAAATCTGTTAAAAAATCTAAAGAAAATACCCGACAACTAAATTTGGGATTAGTTAATCACCCATGTGCCTTTTTTACTGTTTTTTCATGAAAAACCATAAACCATCAGGAATGTTATTTATTCAGAATTTTGCTTTTCTAATAATTTTTAGAGCTAGATATCCTCCAACAATAAATAAAGATATAGTAAATTCCCAGCTTTCCATGAAATATTGCCCTAAAAGAATCAATCCTGAGAAATATCCTAACGCATACATTATGCCCCAGAATTTTGCTTTTTCCAATTGAACTATTCCAATTATAACCGATACAAAATTTACAGTAACCGCTAACCCACTTCCTATTCCATCTAATCCATTAGAAAAAGCAGTACTAACGAAAGTGGAAAGAACGAAACCAAAAAGCATGTTACCGATTAGCTTCAATAATCCATGTTGGACATCTGGCAATTTTTTCATCGTTTAATATTTTACCAATAAATGCTATAAATGATTTACATGGGCGTGCGCGTGTACATCTTTTAGGATAATTGGGACTTCACTTCGGTCTTTGATTCAGCTTAGAGATTCACGCCAATATTGGCGCATCTTTTTGTTTAACTTGCCACGTTTGGAGATCCAATAATCCATCTTCTTCAAATTGGTCACCCAAAAAAGATGGGATGGCAAGTTTGAATCAAAGATCCATTGAAGAGCCCCATTAAACTAATGAGAATTACAAGAATTTATGACTTATGTGTGCGCGTGTGTGTGGTTAAAAATTAACCCACACACGCGCATAGTCTGGTTTTCTCTTTTCTGTCTTGTGGAAAAAATCCAATCCATTGATTTGGTAAAAGATTAAAAATACAACTTGTATAAATAATTGAGATATGCCCAACGGAAAAATTGATGTCTTCCTAAGTTCTGATCAGAAAGAGTTTGAAAAAGAGCGAAAGAGACTGTCAAAGATAGTTTGCGAGATTCCGTTTTGTTCTTGTATTCCTATTGAAGAAAGAGGGGCTGACACTGTAAATGTTGTTGAGGTATCTTTAAAGGCAGTTAGAAAATGTGATGTTTACATAGGGATCTTTGGAAGCCAATATTCCGAAACCACGATTAAAGAGTACAATGAAGCAGTGAAAAGTCACAAATCCTGCTTATGTTATGTCAAGAAAACCAGAAATAGAAATATAAAACTTGAAGTGTTTATTGAAATCGACTTGAGAAACCGCTTTAAGTATCATGAGTTTAAAGGAAAAACAGAACTCTATAAACAGGTAAAAAACGATCTCAAGAAGTTGGTTTTTGAGACCTTAAGAGATGGTCTGGAGTTCAGAAAGAGAGAGCAAGAAAAGGCAATCAAGATTATTGAAACAGAAAGGAAAACACAGTATATTGTAAAGAAAAAAGACCCTCTATCAGAAGCACAAATTGCTTACGATCAAGGCAGGTATCTTGAATGCTTAGTGAAAACATCAATAGTGCTGGAAAAGGAGTTAATCCAGAAACTGGGAGATAAAACTAAAGTAAAAAGACCAACATTGGGGCAGCTGCTAAGGTTGGCAGCCAAATACGAACTAATGGGTAAAGACCAAATTGGTGCTTTATTTGAAATTTCTTACATAAGAAATGCTGCTGTTCACAGGATGCAAACCCCTAACAAAGAAGAAATATTATGGGTTCTAAATAGTGCAAGATTGGCTTTGCAACATCTTAAAGGAAAGGGAACAGCGAAATATTGAGTCTTCAGTAAATACTGTTGGGTTGGGGTTGGGGGTTAAATTTTAACCCTTAATTCGAGCTAACCAAATCTTTTGGATGAAGAAGGGAAAAATGCAGTCTAGGTAAGTAAGAGTGCGGGGAGAAATCGAATTATGTCTTGGGGATGCTTGAGCCGCAGTAGTTTATACTTTTACTCTGAAGTCTTCTTTGACGACGTTGAGTACAACGTTTGTGACTGTTTTGGTCACGTGGGGCATCTTCAGTGCCGATTTGATGAAGTTGTTTAGTGTAGTTCTGTTTTTGAATCTCGCAACTACCGCTACGTCGTAGTCTCCGGTGATGTCGTATATGCATATAACCTCGTCTAGCTTGGCAAGCTCTTTTTCAACTTCAGGGAGATACCGCCCCTCTGCCTCAATAAGTATGAGAGCGGTCAAGCCATAACCAAGTTTAGCGGAATCCAACATTACCGTGTAGCCCTTCAGTATTCCGTGGTCCTCCATGTTCTTTACGCGGTTGTAGGCTGTTCCAACGGCTATCCCGAGGCGCTCAGATATTTTGTTGAAGCTTTTTCTAGCGTCCTCTTGCAGCAAACGGATGATTTTGCGGTCAATGTCATCCACTTTATGAGATGAATCATGACTCAGTTTCCATTTCCTCCTTTCATTGAATGATTGACCATGACACAGTTTGGCTTTTTATTTCACCGTGAACACTTGTTCATTAATGTAACAAGTATATAAGTTTTCCTTCATCATATCAGAAACATTTATATACAAACAGGTAATAT
>CAYTBB010000107.1:0-4388 GCA_964435965.1 uncultured Dehalococcoidales bacterium | reverse complement strand
GGGTCATTCGGGTCCCTTGTGCTGGAAGGGTGAGCGTGCTTCACATTCTCAAAGCTTTTGAAAAGGGCGCCGCTGGAGTGCTGGTGATGGGCTGTCAGGAAGGCGCTTGTTGCCATCTAACGGGCAACATTAGGGCAAAGGAAAGGGTAAAGTATGCCGAAGACTTGCTCAAAGAAGTAGGAATAAATGGACAGCGCGTAAAAATGGTCAATTTCGGCCCCGACATGGCTCAAAAGTTCGCCCGTGAGATCGAGGAGATGGTGGAAAAGATAAAGGAGGAATGAGCAATGATAATCGCCGAAAGGAAGCCTTGGGAGGAAATTAGAAATATGCTTGCTGGGTATAAAAAGATTTTGGTGGTGGGGTGTGGAACCTGTGTCACCATATGTTGGGCCGGTGGAGAGAAGGAGGTGGGAATACTTTCCTCCCAACTTAGGCTTGCTTCCAGCAAAGATGGAAGCAAGCTTTCCATTATGGAAGCGGTAGTCGAAAGACAATGCGAAAAGGAGATGGTGATTGAAGAACTTGGAGATAAAGTGCCCGGAGTGGAGGCGATTCTCTCCCTGGGCTGTGGGGCTGGAGTGCAAACGATGGCTGAATTATTCGAGGAAAAGCCAGTCCTCCCAGCACTGAACACCACTTTTATTGGGATGCCTGAAAAAGAAGGGCTCTGGGTAGAAATGTGTGGGGCTTGCGGTGATTGCTTCTTAGATCGAACAGGAGGCATTTGCCCGGTAGTTCGCTGCGCTAAAGGGCTCCTTAACGGGCCTTGTGGCGGCACAAGGAAGGGTGGGAAATGCGAGATAGATCCAGATAAAGATTGTGCCTGGGTTCTCATTTACCACAGGCTGGAAAGGCAAGGAAGGCTCGATTTAATGAGGAAGTATTATGAGCCTAAGAATTACCGGGCAGTGAAAAGGCCCGGGAAGATTGAAGCCTTGGAGGCTTAAATCATAGGGGGTGCAAAAATGGCAAGACCTTTCAGGGAAACGCTTAAAACGAAGGATTTTATTGTAACCGCTGAGGCTGGACCAGGAAAAGGGGCAAATACAGAGAAGTTGGTTGAGCATATTGAGCTTCTAAAAGATAAGGTGGACGGTCTAAATGTGACTGATAATCAAAGTGCGGTGATGCGCTATCCTTCCCTTGGGACTTGCCTTCTCATCAAGGAGCATGGTGGGGAGCCAATTCTTCAAATAACTTGCCGCGATCGGAATCGCCTGGCAATTCAGGCAGATCTTCTTTTTGCTTACTCCAGAGGAATAAATAATGTTCTTTGTCTCACCGGTGATGCTATCGACACGGGTGACCATAAAGAAGCAAAGCCCGTCTTCGACCTTGATTCAGTTCAATTGATTCATCTGGTTCATACCCTGAATTCTGGCAAGGATATGGCCGGAAATGAACTTGAAGGGGGTGTTGATTTCTGCATCGGGGCATCTGCTACTCCCTCAGCAGACCCCATTGAGCCGCAACTTATGAAATTCCAAAAAAAACTCGATGCCGGGGTGGGCTTCATTCAAACTCAAGCTGTTTATGATATGGATGAGCTCAAAAAATTCATGGGGAACTTCCATAAGATGGATAATATTGACAGGGTTAAGATTTTAGCTGGGATAGTTCCTATCTGGGGAGCAAAGATGGCAAGATATATGAACGAAAATGTTCCGGGAATATATGTTCCCCAGTATTTAATCGACGAAATAGACCAAGCTCCTAAAGGAACAAAAGCAGCAAAAGGAATAGAAATGGCTGGAAGGATAATAGGACAGATAAAGGAAGAGAAAATTTGTGATGGAGTTCATGTTATGGCCATTGGGAGAGAGGAAAGGGTTCCTGCGATTCTGGAAGCTGCTGGAATATAAAATACCCTTCTGTCACCCTGAGCCCTTCGCTTCCTGTCATTCTGAGGGAGCGAAGCGACCGAAGAATCTCGCTCAGGACAGGCTCCGCAAAGGGTGACAAGGAGTAAGGAGGTGGAAAATTGACTGTAGTCTTAAACGAGCAAGACACTAAATTCAAATATGATGTGGCTGAGGAGCCTGGCGGAGAGAATATCAAACTTTGTTTCGCCTGTGGGCTCTGCACCGCAAGTTGCCCTGTGGCAGACATTGACCCCGAATATAATCCTCGAAAGATAATCCACATGGTTCTCCTGGGAATGAGAAAGGAAGTCCTTTCATCAAATTTGCCCTGGCTTTGCACCCAGTGCTACACCTGCCAAGCTCACTGCCCTCAGAACGTGAAATTCTCCGATGTAATGAAGGCTTTAAGGAGCATGGCGGTGCGGGAAGGATATGTTCATCCTTCTTTCCTTGAGCAGATAAAAGAGGTTGACTCTTTCTCTCAGAAGTTACGGCATCAAATAGTGCTATCTATTGTAGATAAGAAAGCTGAGGAAATGAAGGTAGACCCGACTAAGCTTGCTGAAGAGGCACTGGAAAAGGAGAAGGCGAAAGTTTAGGGAGGTAAAGCTATGGAAGCTAAGGATAAGCCTATAGGAGCAGCACTGGTGGTTGGGGGAGGAATTGGAGGGATTCAGGCAGCACTCGATTTAGCCGAGTCTGGGTATAAGGTCTATCTGGTGGAAAAAACTCCCGCTATCGGCGGAGTGATGGCTCAGCTTGATAAGACCTTCCCCACCTTAGACTGCTCTATGTGCATCCTCTCCCCAAAGCTTATTGAATGTGGAAGACACCCTAATATTGAGTTACTTTCTTGTTCAGAGCTTCTGGAAGTTAATGGGGAGCCAGGGAATTTTAAGGCCCGGGTCTTGAAGCATCCAAGGTATGTTGATGTTACTAAGTGCACCGGATGTGCCGAGTGTGCTGAAGTTTGCCCTGTAGAGGTTCCCAGCGAGTTTGAACAGAATCTAGCATCAAGAAAAGCTATATTTAGACCCTTCGCCCAGGCTTATCCCAATGCCTTCGCCATCGAAAAAAGGGAAAGACCCCCATGTGTTTTAACCTGCCCTGCGGGGACGAATGTCCAAGGGTATGTAGCTTTGATTGGGAAAGGAAAATATAAAGAGGCTCTTTCTTTAATAAAAGAGAAACTCCCTATCCCGGGAGTGCTGGGGAGGATTTGTCCCGCTCCTTGCGAAGAGAAATGCAACCGCACACTCTTAGAAGAGCCTGTCTCAATACGTGCCCTAAAGAGATTTGTCA
Organism: uncultured Dehalococcoidales bacterium; assembly: GCA_964435965.1. Lineage (GTDB taxonomy): Bacteria > Chloroflexota > Dehalococcoidia > GIF9 > AB-539-J10 > 20-14-all-45-10. Next base: position 1,221 of record CAYTBB010000107.1, on the reverse strand, counting down.
CTGATTCTGCAAAAGATGAATTCCCATTGCCCGAAATAGAGGAGAAGGAGGAAAAGGTTGCTATCATTGGCTCAGGGCCGGCAGGGCTTACTTGCGCCTACTGGCTGCGACGTGAGGGATATAAGGTTACTATCTTTGAGGCCCTCCCTGTGGCTGGGGGGATGCTTTATGTCGGTATTCCTGAGTACCGTTTGCCTAAGGATGTCCTTGAGAAGGAAATCAAAGAGATAAAACGCTTGGGAGTGGAGATAAAGGCTAATACACCTATAGGCGCCGAGCTAACCGTCAATGACCTCCTAAAGCAGGGATATAAAGCCATATTTATCAGTGTGGGAGCGCATCGTAGTCAGCGACTTCGTGTTCCCGGAGAGGATGCAGCTGGGGTAATTCATGGCGTTAATTTCCTCAGAGATATTAATTTAAGGGAAGAGATAAAGACAAAGGGGAAGGCAGTAGTAATAGGTGGTGGGGATGTTGCTGTGGACTCAGCCCGCTCCGCTCTTCGCTTGGGGGCTGAAGAGGTCACCATTCTTTATAGAAGAACAAAGGTTGAAATGCCTGCCAGGGAAAAAGAAGTCAAAGAAGCTGAAATTGAAGGGGTAAAGATAGAATATTTGGTCACCCCGGTAGAGATTCTCTCTGAGAATGGGAAGGTTACTGGAATAAGGTGTACTTGTATGGAGCTTGGTGAGCTAGATGCTAGCGGAAGAAGACGTCCCATCCCTATTCCAGGCTCCGAGTTCGATTTAAAGGTTGATATGGTAATTCCGGCAATTGGGCAGGCTCCCGACCTTTCCTTCCTAGAAAATAGCGGAATAAACATCTCCAGGCGAGGCACCATTGAAGTTGACCCGATAACTTTGGAAACAAGCTGGGAAGGAGTCTTTGCCGGTGGGGATTGTCAAACTGGACCTTCCATTGCCATTGAAGCTGTGGCTGCTGGCGCCCGGGCGGCAGAATCGATCATCAGATACCTCAACCATCGAGACCTTAAAGAGGGAAGGCTACTTCCCGAAAGGAAACCCCCCGATGTTACTTTCGTTCCTTTCGGTAAAGCTAGGGAGCCGAGACAGAAAATGCCCACTATCCCTGTAGAGGAAAGGATCCCCGGGTTTAAGGAGATAGAGCTTGGCTTTTCTGAGGAACAGGCAAGAAAAGAGGCAAGCCGCTGCCTTGCTTGTGGGATTTGCTCTGAGTGTATGCAATGCGTTGCCGCCTGTA
>CAYTBB010000106.1:0-4398 GCA_964435965.1 uncultured Dehalococcoidales bacterium | reverse complement strand
CATGGTAAGAACATGAACTTTGGAACCATTTACCTAATCTCACCTTGGGGTATGAATAAAAATTGGGGAATACCTATAGAACAAGGTAAACAATTCTTAAAGGATTATTTTGGGGGGTATCCAATTTTAAATGTATTTTTAAAACAGTTGGGGGATATGGTTTGTGAGAACTATTATTCAACTACTAAGCTAGGTAGGAAAAGATTCTTTGAAAATATAAAATTTTTTAGTGATAATATAGAAAGAGATAAGCATTTATCTGCAATACGTAGAGAGGGGGTGAATCATGTTATTCAAGGTGGTAGCGTGGACATAGTTAAGGGGGCTATGAAAGATATTTTTTACAATAATCCTTGGACACATGATGAACTAAGAATACTATTACAAGAACATGATGAACTAGTTTTAGAGGCTAAGGATGAAATAGTTGAGAAGGCAGGTGAATTTGTAATTAATTGTATGGAAGATGCAGAAAGACCTTTCTTAGGAGAAATACCTGCTAAAGTAGATATAGTTATAAAAGACCATTGGTCAAAAGGATAATATGATAAATAATATTTTAATACGTATAATCTTAAAACTCGCTAAGATTTTATTTAGTAGGAGAAATGAAATAGGATATGAAAAGGGTGATGCTATTTTATTATTTTATTCTGGTAATATACCATACAAACATGCATCTGAAATAAGGAAAAGTTTGTTTACTAACACTACTAAATTATTAGATGAATATAATAAACAAAGTGGACAATATTGTTGTTGTTTTACTATGTTAGAATATACACCATAAGAGGAAAAAATAATGAAAGCACTAAGCGATATAAACGCTTTTGTAGAGATAGATTATGGCGATCATATAGTTAGATATGAAATAAATAAAGTTAATGATATAGTATTAAGGGTTTGGGCATTAGGGGATTCTGATATGGGGTTTGGTGAAAAGAAAGAAATGGGATTCGATTTAGCATTTGGAGGGTGTATAGGTCAAAGGTCTTTAATTAAGAAAGAGGAATAACATGGCTAAGAAAGTTAAAATTTTATATGATAAAAAAACCAAAAAGCTAATTCCTTGTCGTTGGAATAAGGATGGTTCCGTAGATATACTAGATACTGAAAATGAATATGAAGAGCCTACCGTATCTATGGTAGATTCTGATTATGTAGACTTTGAAAATGAAATAGTTTATATAGATTAAAGGAGAATTAATGGAATACACACCAATTAACATAGTTTATTTAATATCAATATTTGTAATCTGGATAGGGACATTTGTTGCGGGGTGGTTACATGGAAGACTAAGCGGTGCTAAAAATTTAGATATGATAGCAGGTTCTCTAGCACTCATGAAAAAGAAACGAAATAATATAGATGAGAAATTAGAGACAATTGAAATGGTTATAGATGCTATTCAAAGAGGTTCTGAGTAATGGCGAGAAAAAAAGAAATAGATTTCTATGACATGCTTGAGGATGAATTTGAAAGATTCTATATTAAAACCGAAAAAGAAGGCGATGATACCATAACCGCAGTATCTACAGGTTCTTTGAGTTTAGATGTATCTACTGGAATAGGTGGTATACCAGTATCAAGATTCACAGAATTATATGGGGCTAAGGGGTCAGGTAAGACAGCTTTAGCTTTGAATATTTGCAAGCACGCTATTAAAAACAATCGTTCAGTTTTATATATAGACTCAGAACAAGCAGTTGATAAATCTTTAATGGAGAATAGAATTGGAAATGAGATATACAATCCAGAGAAGTTTGTGCATATGCAACCAGAGCTAATGGAAGATGCATTAAAGATATGTGAAATAGGAATTAAATCCAAACTGTTTGGTTTAGTTGTGTTAGATTCAATAGGGGCATTAGCACCTAAAAAGGTTAAAGAAGATGAGTTAACTGATGACCACTATGCCTTATTAGCTAGAAGAATGACTGTATTTTTACAAAGAAATGCTTTTGATGTTAGATATAATGATGTAGCTTTTTTAGGAGTAAACCAAATCAGAGATAAAATAGGGGGCTATTCAAAAGAGTATGGAACTCCTGGTGGTCATGCTTGGGAACATATCACTTCTTTAAGAATAATGTTAAGTAGAATGGGGGTAATAAAACGTGGTGATGACAAGGTAGGAATAGAAACTAAATTTGTGATTAAGGATAATAAGTTAGCACCACCTTATAGGTCATATAGTTTTCCAATAATGTTTGATGGTGGGGTAGATGAGATAAGAGATGTGATAGATTTTGCTACTATGATTGGAGTTGTTAAAAGAGGAGGTCCTTTTTATAAATTTGAGGATGAAACTTTAGGCAATGGAATAGTTGGAGCTACAGAAACATTAGAGAATGATGAGAGTACCCTTGACAAAATCAAAGAACTGTGTTATAATGTACTCAAATCTGAAAAAGAAGAGGAGGTTGTTGATGCAAAGGAAGGATAAAGATGCCTAGGACACTAAAAATGGATCGGTTATACTCTCTAGGAAACTATAAAAACCTCAAATTCATTGATGAGATTAATGAACTTCCAGATGATATCGCATTCAATGGTGAGTTAATAAGTGCTCTTAGATGGTTACAATTAATGCAATCCGAGTTAACGTTTTATAGATATTTAAATCTCGGAAGTCAATATAAAGACAAAAGTGCCGAAGAGTGTTTAGCTATTGTAAGTAAAATACATGAGGAAACTCTGTTAGAACTTAAAGAGCTATTCAAAAATGGCGAAATAGAGTCAACAGTAGAAGTATTAGACAACTAAATAGGAGATTAAAAATGAAATTTGAGACCGGTAATACAGGTGGAGGTTTTAACAAAGCCAATTTTATGAGGTTTGATTATGGAAACCACAGGGTCAGGCTTTTAGGAGAGCCTCACAGGGTTTTTACTCACTTCCTTAGAGGAAAAGCAACTATAGAATGTTTGGGAAGGGAGTGCCCTATCTGTCAAAATAATAAATCAATTAAATCAGAGCATCCAGATGATTACAGAAATGTATCTGGATATAATAACTCCTCACCAAGGCATTATATAAATGTTCTTGATAGGACATCTGTAAAGGTGTGTCCAGAATGTCAGACTGAGAATAAACCAAATATAGCTAATGAATTTTCACCTACATGCTCAAAATGTAATACGTTTATTACAGAAGTTGAGCCAATGTCGTCTGGAAAGGTTAAGGTTATTAATATTAGTCAAACAAATGCTGATACTTTAAATACTCTTAACACTACAATTCAAGATGCAAATGGGGAAAGAATAGGACTTGAAAATTTTGATGTAATTTTTATGGTAACTCAGTCGGGGAATAGAAAAAATATTGCCCCTATGCCAGACACTAATGCAACTGATAAAGTAGAAGTTCCTGAAGATGCTCTCTATGATTTAGAAAATTTAGTTATTAAACTTGAGCCTGATGAAATAGTTCAACTTCAAAAGGGAGTAAGTTTAAGAGACATCTTTGCGGCTAGGCGTGGGGAAGAACTCTCAGATGAAGTAACAGCAGCAGAATCAGAACTGTCTGAGCTAGTTGAAAGAGAAGTAGAAAATTTATTTGATAATTAAGGAGAACCAAATGTTTAGAAAAATACTAATAATTATGCTAGTTATTATGATTGCCTTGCCAATGATGGCTAATGTTCCTGCACCTATGGCAGGTAGTCTAGCAACTAAAACGCTTACAATCGTAAACAAATCAGGAGGCCCAATAGCTGTAAAGCTTGTTCCTGCAACTAGTGTTAATGAGGGATTTCTATATGTAGAAGTACCTTCAGGAACTAAGGAAGTACCCTTCACACAAGCTTTCTCAGTAGTGGCTAATGAATATTATTTCTTTGTCTATTACTGGAAAGAAGTCCATAAATATGATAGCTCCTCAAGTACAATGAAGGTGTCTAAGACTCAGCAATGTCTTTTAGGTGAGGATAGCGACTTTTATTACGATGCACCTATAATTGACTTGACAAAAAACTATAAACGTGTTATACTTCCGTGTAATGGACCAGAACCAACTAATTATGGTGAACCAAATATGGATAAGTTTTGGTACTCAGGTTATATAGAATTAATAGACAAACCTTGGTATCAACCCGTATTTGATTGGGTGTCCTACTACGTCTATGAATAAATAAGGAAATATCCAGGCTCAAGGCGATGGGTCGAGGAGTCAGTCGTGTCTGGCTAACTGGATAAAGTCCCAACGAACATGAGACTAAGTTGGGACTAAAAGGGCATTTAATATGGAAAAACCAACAGCTAATTTTTACTTTGAAAAACTAAACAGTACAACCAAACCAGTACCTGTACTTGTTGCTTTTATGAGGTCAGTATTTGAACTCACTAATGAGGACAAGTCCCTCTATCCTAAAATAGGTAGAGCAGTTAAACTTTATG
>CAYTBB010000105.1:0-4451 GCA_964435965.1 uncultured Dehalococcoidales bacterium | reverse complement strand
AGAACTTTGTCAGCATCATTTGGCTCGACTATAGCCACCAGTTTACCCTCATTAGCGACGTAAACAGGGTCGAAGCCTAGAAGTTCGCAGGCAGCCTTAACACTTTCCTTTACCGGTATTTTATCCTCCTCTACCATGATACCCACATTAGACTGTGCAGCAAGTTCATTAAGGGTGGTAGCCAGTCCGCCTCGGGTAGGATCACGGAAGCAATGAATTCTGGGCGAGGCTTTCAGTATTTGACATACCAGTTTGTTCAACGGAGCGCAATCGCTTTCCACAGGCACCTGGAACTTTAATCCCTCGCGCTGGCTCATTATAGCTATGCCGTGGTCACCAATAGTGCCGCTTAAGATAACTTTGTCACCGACTTTAGCATTAGCTCCTGAAATATCAACCTCGGGAGAGATTATTCCTATTCCCGAGGTATTGATAAATAGCTTATCAGCCTGTCCATGATTTACTACCTTGGTATCCCCGGTGATTATATTTACCCCAGCCTCTTCAGCAGCTGCCTTTACTGATTTAACTACGCGGTCAAGTTCACTCAGGGAGAAGCCCTCTTCTAGAATGAGGGACAAGCTTAAGTATAGCGGTTTAGCTCCGCTCATAGACAAATCATTGACTGTGCCGCAAACAGCCAGCCGGCCTATATCCCCACCGGGGAAGAAAATAGGGTTAACTACGTAGCTATCAGTGGTAAAGGCAAGGCGTCCACTGGCTTCAAAAATAGCTGAGTCATCTAATTTATTTAACATGGCATTAGCCAGGGAAGGAAGGAATGTTTTCTTCACTAGGTCATGGCTCAATTTGCCACCGCTACCATGGGCTAAAAGAATGACATCACTCATAGCTCGCTCTATATTTTAGTTAAAAATTCTCATGGTATTTAAGGGACCCATATTGATAATAGGCTGCGCAAGCACCTTCGCTAGAGACCATGCAGGGGCCTACAGGCTTCTCGGGGGTGCAAACCTTTCCGAAGAGATGGCATTCAAGCGGTGTGGCTACCCCACGAAGTATATCTCCGCAGCGGCAACCTTTAGGTTCCCTCGCTGGCTTGTTAGCTACGAGCAAGGAGCGAAGCAATCCCGAAAAAACTTTATCGGCATCAAAATGCTCATATTTCTGGTTAATTTTCAAGCCACTTTGTGGCACGATGCCAATTCCCCGCCAGTTTGCTCCATCAATTTGGAAAACCTCCTCCATCAATTCTAAGGCTTTCCTATTGCCTTGAGGCTTTACTCCACGGCGATAGGCTATTTCTATTTTCGGCTGGCCAGCTTCAATTTGCTCCACTAGCTTACTTACACATAATAAAATGTCTATGGGTTCAAAGCCTGAGATAACACAGGCAACCCCATAATCCGCCGGTATAAATTCATAAGGGGAAGAGCCGATTATAACGCTGACATGCCCAGGACCAATAATGCCATCTAGCTTTACCTCACCCGAGTCAAGCAGCGCCTTCATCACTGGTGGGGTTAACTTGAGACAGGAAAGGACATGGAAGTTTTCTATCCCCTCTTGCTGTGCCTTAATTATGGAGGCAGCTATAGTTGGTGCTGTGGTCTCAAAGCCAATGCCGATAAAGATAACTGATTTCTTGGGATTTTCTCTCGCTATTCCCACGGCGTCCATAGTGGAATAAACAACTCTCACATCTGCTCCCTCAGCCTTCGCCCGCTGTAAGCTGGAATAGCTACCAGGCACCCTCATCATATCTCCAAAGGTAGTGATGATAACATTGGGCAACCATGCCAAAGCAATAGCCTTATCCAAATCGGTGGTTGCTGTAACACACACCGGACAACCTGGACCGGCTCTCATTTCGACTGTTTTGGGGACTAGCTGGCGAATTCCGTGTCTCATTATGGCATGGGTATGCCCGCCACAGAATTCCATTAACCTGATTGGCTTAGTAGAGTGGTTAGCGATTCTGTGTGCTAGTCCTGTGGCCAGCTCGCTATTTTGATACTCGTCAAGAAACTTCACTGAAGCTTGCTATCTCTTCTAGGAGCTTTAAGGTTTCCTTGGCTTCGGCTTCATCTATCACTCCTATGGCATAACCAGTGTGAAGCAATACATAATCCCCTACCTTCGCTTCTGGGGTAAGCGCGATGCTAACGCGACGCACTACCTCGCCAAGCTCTGCTTCGGCTTCATCGCCTTCTATGGAGGCAATTCTCATTGGTATGGCTAGACACATAAGTTTAGCTATTTTAGCTAAACTTATTAAGTAATACAACTTGATCGTGCTAGTTCATATAGCTAGTGACATAATGTTGCAGTCCAGGAGTAGACTTTGAGTGGTCCTTAAGATTTGAGAAGAGACTGTATATGGCTTCTTGGCTGGAATTATCTTCTAGGTCTTTTGCCCCTGCTGCTCATAAATCGCTCATAGACATCGAGGAGGTCTATCTCTCCCATCCAGATCTTGGCAACAACCCAGCCAGCCAGAATGAATAAGGCCAGGATAAAAGCCTTCAGAACACCAAAAAATATCACAATAAGCCCTACTATTAATCCTGCGATAGCACCTATTACCTTTGGGTTTAACATCTTTTAGTCTCTCATCAGCGCACAGCCAGCTGCTTGGCTTTCCTTGACTCATATTTAATCTTAATGTCTACCTGTGCTACGGGCAGACCGGTTAGCTGTTCTACTGTTTCGCTGATCCTACTTCTTGACTCAGCTTCAAGCTCAAGTAGATTACTTCCCAGAGCTACTGAAGTCCGGCAGGAAATGAGTAAGCCTCCTGCACTTTCCCTTACCTTGCTTTTAACATCACGGACATCACGAATGGTGGCGCCGGTGTGTTCCGCTAATATACAAACGCTATCCACATCAATAGTGGTGACACCCTTTTCGGTGGAGCTTATTAGTAAGGTAGCCGGCTTGCTCAGCGGTATGAACTCGAAGAGCAGTATAAATATCATGCCTAAGGCAATGACCACACTAATTGTTATGATGCCAGCTACAGTACTCCTGTTGGCATCGGCAACTCTGTGTAGCTGCGACTCAAACCATCCGTAGGGCAGGATATCTGGCATGCTCACATGGGAAGCTACAAGACAGGTAATTACCGCCCCGGCTAATATAACCAGCGCGATGACTACTACTACAACCCGATTAAAAACAGACATAAACATATACTATACTATGCTTAGTATCTTTTCCAGGGCTAGACTTCAATTGGCTTGAGGATATATCTACTCCACCTTTGGTGGCTTCTTCTCCGGGACCTCAATGCCTACAATCTGCACATTGATTTCCTTAGCGATCAATCCGACAAACTCCATGAGGCGAAAAGCCACTTGCTTACGAACTTCGTTTATAATATGGGGTATGCTGACTCCATATAGGACGATTACCTGAAGGTCAACAATGCATTCCGTTTTGCCCACTTCAACCTGTACACCCATTCTAGCTCTATCCTCAGCACCCCCCAGATGCTCAGTAAGGGCGCGGCGAATGGAACTCTTGCCCAAACCAGCAACTCCCTTTACCTCCTTGGCAGCAATCCCGGCTATTGAGGCTACAACCTCATCCCCTATTATGGTTTCACCGACAGGTCTTTCTTCAGCCATATTTCTCCTCCTGCGAGTTATATTACATGTATTTAGGAATTACGCAAGCATGCAATATGCTTGTTGGTAAGCAGCTTTTCCAGGGCTAATCTTCAATGGGCTTCACGATATCTATTCTACCTTTGATAGCTTCTTCTCCGGGATCTCAACGCTCACAACCTGCACATTGATCTCCTTGCCAACGAGTCCGGTAATTTCCATAAGGCGAGAATACACCTTCTTGCGGACTTCGGTGACGACGTTGGGGATGTTGAATCCGTATATGACGCCCAGTTGAAGGTCAACAATAGCCTCTCTTTTGCCCACTGCAACCTGCACACCCATTCTAGCTTTCTCTCCAGCGCCTCCCAGGCGCTCAGTGATTGCGCGGCGGACGGAGCTCTTGCCTAAACTGGCGACTCCTTCCACCTCCTTGGCAGCCAGCCCGGCAATTGAGGCTACAACCTCATCGCCTATAATGGTTTCCCCAGCAAATCCATGTGCAGCCTTTTCCTGCTCAGCCATTTTTCTCCTCCTTACATATTGTATCCTAGTAACTCGCTCGACCTACAAGTTATATATTACAGGGTAGATTTCATATTGCTTACTCTATTTAAGGCAACACTTCGTTTCCAATCAAATGGTATAATGCTCTTCAACGTATCCAGAAAGGGAAGCAATTTTTGGAACACGTGTTGTGCCATGCCATCGTGGCTGCAGGTGACACCATTCCTGGGCACAGCCGGGCACGGATATGGGCAGGAAGCTTACCAGTGCTACCCTTGCTGTTGTTACCATTCGATGCAATCATCCTCCTCCTCTCCAGACTTTGAAAACTGTCTGGCAGCAGGGTACTGGAATTGGGGGCTATTTGGATATATA
>CAYTBB010000104.1:0-4480 GCA_964435965.1 uncultured Dehalococcoidales bacterium | reverse complement strand
TACTTCCTGGGCGGGGCTTTAAGGTAATTTCCATCAATCGTCGAGTGAATACCTAGCTAGAACAATCTCACTGGTTCAAATCCAGCCGCTGCCACTTCTTCTAAGATTGTTATCCCGGCAAGCTCAAATACGAAATTCCCTCTAAGCCCCTAACACTGCCTTGCGAGCCCTTGCGAGAGCAATCATTTTCCCACAATTACCTCCCACGCGGCTGCAGGCGCCGCACAACGCCACCGAGAAATCTTCCAGGCAAATCAGCCTGGAATGCTAGACCTTAGCAGCCTTATTTCTAAAACCACTCCAGTAATTACTCAGAACTCTCCCATATTTCAGCTGTAGCTGGTCCTTTTCTCCAGCGGAGCCAGAGCGCCCACGCCGTTACCAGCACCGCTACCACCGCAGCATAAATCTCCAGGTAAACGACGGTAAAGAGCCCCGACTGCATCAAAGCAACGCTATAGTTCAATAGGCCATGCAGGCAGGAGGCTATCAGGTAGAACTGCCATCCCCAGCCCTTGGCTAGACCATAGCCGGCTAGCGCGGAAGCAGCAGTATGGAAGGCTACAGCAAAAAACCGCTCCCAAAATCCAGCCAGCGCCATGAAGCCGCCAGTTTGCACTGCCTCCCAGGTCCACCCTGCGGCAAAGATGGTATTGTGTGCCCACTGCGCCTCGAAGATGCCAAACCCGGCTCCTGCCACAGCGCCGATAGCCAGACCCAGCTTAGGGTCAATATTCCTGCCGCTACGCCACCAGCAGGTAACCACCGGCACCAGCTTTGCCCCTTCCTGAACCAGCCCGCTGAGGAGTATTTGTGGTATGCTGGCAAGCAGAATCCAGCGCACCAGTACCTCCTGACTCCAGAAATGGCCCAATGCTTGACCCGCCCAAATCTGAAGCGGGATTTGGATAAAGCTAGCAGCAGCCAGGGCCAAAATGGCACTGCTTACCAAAACCGCCCAGAGCCAAGGCTTACTAAAGAGCGGCGGCCGGTAACCAGCCAGCCAGATGGCACCGAAGGCTACAGCCAGACCAATCCCCCAGGCGCTCGGGTTTTGGAAGAAAGAGACGAAAAAGCTAACCATAAACTCAGTCATAAATCCTCCTATATTTTAAATTGGTTTTTGTCCAACTCGCCCCCATTATATCTATATACAAAAGAAAAAGGTATGCCCATTGAACCAAAAGGCTCAATCATACGCCAAGGCCAAGGAGCTTAGGGAGAAGCCTGAAGAAGATTTTCAGGTTAAGAAGGTGCTAACAAATTTGACCGCATCACCTATCATCTGCTAAAAATTGCCGGCATTAACTTTTTGCCGCGGAGGTCGTTATAGATACAGAAAAAATGATATGAGCAGAGTGCTACAATGAAGATGAGATTAATTATTTGCCTGTTACTAACCGGCGTTATACTTATTGGTGGGTGCGCAGCTGAAAAGCAAGTCCCGCCAGAGGATGGCTCTCAGCCCCAGAGCCAGGATGGAGGGAACATGATTGACCGGGTTATCAAAAGCGATGAAGAGTGGCGGGAGCTACTGACGCCGGAGCAATATAGGGTTACCCGGCAGAAAGGAACCGAACCAGCCTTCACGGGAGAATACTACGACTTTAAAGAAAAGGGTATCTACCAATGTGTATGCTGTGGTAATGAATTATTCAGTTCAGAGACGAAGTTTGATTCTGGAACAGGCTGGCCAAGTTTTTGGGCTCCCATTTCAGAGAAAAGCATTAAAACAGCCGTAGATACAAGCTCTGGCATGACAAGGACTGAGGTGATGTGCCGCAGGTGTGATGCCCATCTGGGACACGTGTTTGACGATGGGCCAGAACCGACCGGGCTTCGCTACTGCATGAATTCCGTGGCATTGAAGTTCGTGCCTGCTAACATGGCTCCCGGGGTGGCGATACCACCCATAGATGCCTCTGCACCAACAAAAGTGGAAACAGCAACTTTTGCGCTGGGCTGCTTCTGGGGACCAGACTCGCGGTTTGGTATCCTGAACGGCGTGGTGCGCACCCGTGTGGGATACGCCGGAGGGACGAAAGATAACCCAAGCTATCACGACCTCGGCGATCACAGCGAGACTGTCCAGATTGACTACGACCCAACCAGGATATCGTATGAGGAACTGCTGGACGTCTTCTGGAAGAGCCACGACCCAACGCAGCGTCCCTGGTCACGGCAGTATATGTCCCTAGTGCTCTATCACAATGACGAGCAGAAAAGGATGGCTATGGAAACAAGAGACCGCGAGGAGGCCAGGACGGGAAGCAAAATCTACACCGAAATCATACCGGCAGCCAAGTTTTATCTGGCTGAAGCATATCATCAGAAATATTGGCTGCAGCAAAAGCCAGACCTTATGAAAGAATTCAGTGTCATTTATCCCGACACCGACGATTTCACAGCTTCCACAGCTGCGGCGCGGGTAAACGGATACCTCGGCAGCTACGGCACATTCGCATCTCTGCAGAAAGAGCTGAGCAGCTTTGGACTTTCCCCGGCGGGAAATAAAAAGCTGCTGGATATCGTGTATGCGCTGGAGCACTGACAGCCTACAGGGTCAGTAATGCCCTTGATAAGCATTCGCCAGTGATAACCTTGCCTGACAAGGTATTTGATTGTGCCGTGCTACCTTAAAATACCGTAAGCTCCGGTCGCAGAGTCTCTAAAAATCGGTGCTAGTGGTGGGTAGAACGTAAAGAGCACGAAGCTAAGGCCCAAAAGCACCAGAGCAATCGGTGATAAGCGGTTCAATTTTTCTGCTAACGGAGACGCGACCAGCAGTTTATAACTCACCAACTGCCCAATGATGACAGCCACAACGAAAACCAGAATATCAACTACGAGGGGACCATGTCCTAAAATAGCTGTATAGGAATAGTAGAGGACAACGATACTAATTGGGATTAGATAAATGCCAGCAGTTTTGGCAAAAGGAAAGTTGTTCGCCACTCTCTTCAAGTATTTATATTCCACAATTGCGTATGCCAATGCCGGCCAGAAACCCAATTTCAGGTGTTCCCAGACACTCTCATTCACAGCTGCGATGGGAGCGACAGGAGTCCACTGGCCAGACCAGTCGAAGGCGAAATGCAGCAGGGAGCCCAGAACAATAATGACGCCCATTCCTACCAGCTCCCAACGTAAAATAGACCTTCTCATAGTTATAGCTCCACCATAGATAATATCACAGCGCTATTGCATCTGCCACCTCAAGAGATAGAACCAGTATTGCCTCGATGCTTGTGTGGGGGCTGCGGTAGCAGGTAATCCGGCTAGCCTATTTCCCGCTTAGGTCAACTAGGCATAGCCAGCTAGTCGTCCCTCAAGAGCAGTTCTGCCCCCTTCAGGGCAGGTAAGTTATCTCAGAGGGCGGTTTTTCATGCAGCTCAAAATCTATTCCAGCTTCTTGGAACAAGTCTTTGAAAGAGTCGTCAGCATAGCTGCCAAAGGTTACGAGGCGCTTTATCCTGGCATTCACCAGCATCTTGGCACAGAGTATGCATGGTGGATGCGTAGCATAGACCGTGGTGCCACTAAGGTCAACGCCGTGGAGCGCTGCCTGTATGATTACGTTTTGCTCCGCGTGAATCCCCCGGCATATTTCCTGTCTGGTCCCACTTTCTATATGCATCTCGTCCCTGAGGCAACCGAGCTCAAGGCAATCTTTAAGCCCGGACGGAGCGCCATTATAGCCCGTGGCTAATATGTGCTTGTCTCTCACCGCCACAGCGCCTACATGGTGCCGCCGACAGGTGGAACGCTCTGCTACTACAGTAGCTATCTTGAGAAAATACTCATCGAGGTCTGGCCTGGTTACTTTTTTCACTTTTTCACTTCAAGGCGGATAGAACCCGTTCCGCCCCCCTCTCCAGTTCCTCCAAAGAAGCTTCATTTACTATGGTAAAGTCAGCCATGGCAATCGGCCCACCCTTGTTGGTATTCTCTATCTCCGCTTTATCTCGACTGGCTGCTTCCTCAACCGTCAAAGGCCGTTTTCCTCTATTTCTAAGCCTTTCATGCCTGGCAGCAGGCGAGGCCCAGACAGCAACCGTGCTGAATCCTTCGCCATAGCATTTCTTCAATAAAGTGTACTCCTCCCAGGAGTAAAGTCCATCCACCACCACGCCTGACGATTTCAGTGAGGTTTCAATCCTGGGCAGGTTCAACTTGGCATATGCCGCCATCCCGTGTTCTTTTCTCAATTGCTCCCTGATGTAACATTCGCTTTCCTCACCTGGCTCAAGGCCCCTGTTCTTGATTTCTTCTTCGGTAATATCTCCAAACCGAACTTTCTTAAAGCCGTTCTGCTCAAATACCCTGGCTACCTCCGATTTGCCCGCACCTGCCATGCCAACAATTGCTACTACCTTCATTGCTTGTGTGTCTTTAGTAAGTAGATTGCGGGGGTGCTTTTATTAACCATATCTGCGCCACTATTATAGGGGAAAATCCCATGGCACGGTAGGGTGAATCA
>CAYTBB010000103.1:0-4494 GCA_964435965.1 uncultured Dehalococcoidales bacterium | reverse complement strand
CCACGGCCGATCCGCGGAGCGAAATCAGGCGGCTCCCGACGCTGGTCGTGGGGGGCCGTTTTCGTGTTATTATGCACAAATATGGCCAATTAGCGGGGGATGGGACAGAGGTAGTCCGCCAGGCTCATAATCTGGAGATCGCGGGTTCGACCACCCCCCCATTGAAAAACGTGTGTAGTCCGCTCACTTTACAGCAAAAGAATTCCGGCGACATGTCGCGTTTTTTGGACCCCGTGGTTCTTGCGATGACCGAAAAGGTTGAGCGGGGTCGCGTTGTGCGGCGGGTCGCGAGATCCTTCCGATTCGAGATTGGCCGTAAGTACAACAGTTTCGTCATTGTGGTCCCAGCGGGCATGGAAACGGACTTGGCGACCATCCCGCGGTTCTTCCACCGAATCTTCTCGCCGGACGGCCCCTGGGCCAAGGCATCGGTGCTTCATGACTTCCTGTACAGGACACAGCTTGTCACTCGCTGTCTCGCCGACGCAATGTTTTTCGAGGCGATGGAGTCGCTGGAAGTGAGAGCATGGCAGAAGTGGACCATCTACTTGGCGGTCCGGTGCTTTGGAAGGCGTGCCTACCGGCCTCGCGGTGGCATGCTGCCTTTTGGGCCGGTATAGGAGCGTGATATGTGCCGACTCGCTATTATTCTCGTCTTGCTGCTGTGCAGTTCGGCAGGCGGCCAGTCGCTGCAGCCAGTCGGATTCCCCAGCGAGCAACGGATCATTCATCGCTGGATTGATCCTTCAATCATCCTTCACGACCAGCAGCCTTCGCAGCAGCTGTTCACGCCCGCGACCCAATCGCTGCGAGGCAATTGTCCGGGCGGCTACTGTGGTCCGCCATCCAGGCTCCAGCAAATAAGCAGTCAGCCCTGGCAGTGGATCCCTCTTGCTCCACATCATGCGGCTGTCGTCCGAATCACGATGTTGAGTAGCCGGCGAGAGAAACCGGCCGGGAGTGCCGTAGTCTTTTGGTCTGATGGAGAGACGGCGATTGCGGTGACGGCCGCTCATGTGATCCAGGGTAACAAGCAAGGTCGACTAACTTGGACAGACGGGCAAACGGCGATAGCAGACGTCTGCGGCGTAGGCCGAGGCGCAGACATAGCCTTTTTGCGCTTTCCGTCCAGACCAAATCTCGCTGTGATGCCGTTGGGTAACACACCGCCGCCTGTTGGTGCAAGCGTGGAGGTGTTGGGTTGGGGTGGTCCGCGAGACGGTGGCCTACGAAGATTCATGGCGAACGTATTGAGCACAGGCGACGAAATGGTTGTTGATCGGCCGGTGATCGACGGCGACTCTGGCGGGGCAATTTGCTGGAACGGCAGGCTCGTCGGGACGATTTGGGGCGGCGCTGCCCCGACAATGTATCTCCGAGCGAAAGACAATAGCCACTGGCCGCTTGTTCTTCGGCCGCGGGCTTACACTTGTCGGCCGATCCGCGGCTTACTGGCCCATGTGTTCCCCCGAGCGGCTGAGGCAATCAGAAGGAGATTTCCGCTGCCGGCAGAGAGCATTCAGCCGTCGCAACCCTCGCCCCCACAGATTGTCCTTCCGCTGCCTCCTCCAATTCCTGTTCCTGCTCAGCCAGCCCCTGGGAGCCCGCTTCCAGGAAGCAGCCCGCCGGGGGATTGCCCGCCTTACGTCGCACCGGACCTTGACCCCATACTGAGTCGCTTATCTGAGCTGGAATCAAGTGTGGACGGCCTCGCAAGAGGCTTGCAATCCGCCACTGCAACCGCAGAGAAGGCTGTGTCGGCGGCTGGGGATGCCGCGTCAGCAGCTGCCGAAGCCAATTCGCGCCAAGCAGCCATAGAGGAGAGGGTACAGGGGAGGAGCGAATCTTCCATCGCCCTCCTGGCACATGATCTTGAGGTAGGGCTGGCGAGCGAAGCGGAGGCGCGAATCTCTGCCGTAGAAAGCATCAAAAACGATTCCGAGTCTCGCGAAAACTCGATCCTTGAGAAAGTCTCCTCGCTGGTAACTCAGGACGATCTCCTTGTGGCATACCAAGAAGCGAAGGCTGCCGGCGCGGACGCTGGTCTCGAAGCTGGCAAACAGGCCGCCATCGCCGTCGCAACGGAGAAAATCGAGCATGCCAACTTTTTTGGCATCGGTAGAGCCGCCGCCGCAAGCATGGGCTGGGGGGGACCACTTGGCCTCGGTATTGGTCTGGCTGGCTGGTTTGTTGGTCGCCGACTCAAGAGGCGCGCTGCCAATCTGGCGACTCCTGCTTCACCGTTGCCCCAACAAGCCGCCCCTCCGGACGCTCTAACGGAATCCGATAGGCTGCATATCAGGCTTTTCGGGCGTCGCGATTCTGAAGAACCGGATACTGTACTCAACGATGGACCTGATTCGACGGCTGAAGTTGAATCAGTGGCTCTGCCTCGCCTGGATGCGGATTATGCCAAACTATGGGCGGATCACATCGAACGCACAGGCGGGAGTGTTGCTGACGAAGCCGCGAAACGTACGCTATTCTTGGAGGCGATTAAGCGGCTGCGGCTTGGTGAGCTTGGCGCCGCGAAAGAGGAAGGGCGAAGGATTGCAGATCAACTAGAGAGCTGGGTAGCTAAGGCGTTCTACGAACGCAACATCCAAGTTCCCCGGCCAGACGACAACATTTATCACCGTGGCTTGCAGGCGTTTCTTTACCGTAGCGCGATCGAAAAGCTGCGGTCAGGCGAAATCTTGTCTAAAAATCACGTAGAGGTGGCGGATCGCATCGAGGATTGGGTTCGCCGTGAATTTATGACCCGCGCAACGAAAGGTAACTAGGATGAAGAACACATTCACTGGAGCTGTGCTTGCGTTTCCGAATCGAGGCATTCACGCCATCATCAATGATGTGATGTCACTACGGAAGCAGCTATTCCTTCGGCCAGAGTTTCGGGCGCAGTCCGGCTGGAACGACGCCTTAAACCAGGAGCTGCTGGACGAACTCGAGAAACTGGCCGTTACGGTCAAGCGCGTGACGTACTCGCCCACGAACGTTGATCCCGTTGCCGGCCGAGCAGGTCGCCTGGATGACGCGAAGGACACGAGTCGGACCCTTGCCGATGCGTACACGGCGACCAGCATCAATGCGGATGACTTGGTGATGCCCGGCAATCTCGTGGAACATCAAGTGGCGTATGACTGGACTGGTGCCCATCTTGATTATCCACAGCCCACGATGGATCGGATCGAAAACGACTGGGCTCGTAACTTCGTGATTAACCTTGACTTTTTCTGTGTGGTCGCGACCAACCTCGACTCCCGCAAGCAGCCGACAACGATCAACGCGTACGAAAGCGCCCAGTTGTTGGCCGTGCTCAACGAGTGCTACGCGATCCTGCGCGAGAAGGGCGGCGAGGAAAACCGCAGTCGGACCTGGACTGGCGTAATGGCCAGCGACAAGCCCAGTACGTTCAACGCTGACGGAGCGTTTGACGCAACGCCAACTGACCCGATGACGCCACAGGCTTAGACCCGTTGCTTGCTGACGAGTTGATGTTGACATGGACCTGTACACGTACCGTTGCGACCTCGTGCGAGTAGTAGATGGGGACACTGTAGAGCTGTCCATCGATCTTGGGTTGCGAGTGGCCGTTCGCGCGGTGTGCAGGCTTCATGGCATCGATGCACCAGAACGCCGATGCGATCCGTGTGTAGCGGCCGAAGCAACCAAGTACCTGACGGACAGGCTCAAGAACACTCCGTTGACGTGCCGCACGCACAAAGATCGCACCGGCAAGTACGGGCGATACCTCGTGCGGCTATTCGACAAAGACGGATGGGACATCAATGAGGCGATGGTGCGCAATGGTCACGCAAAACGATATTAGCCAAGAAGTCCTGCTCTCTGTTGCCGCTGCGCTCCTTGCGCGGTATACGTCGGGTGTCTGCAGGTTCGGAGCTGATGAACTGAGGGCGGCCCCGGTGGACAAACTGCAGGTGACTGAGGACGGGGACGGAGGCTTGTGGGTGAGTCTGAATAAGCCCATGGTGACCGACTCGCCAATTGAGGTGTAAGAAATAGGACACTGCAAGCGCGACGGGTAATGACGAAAGAACTCGTTGCGGCCATTTGCAAGGCAAGGCGATCGTCGTGCGAAGAGCCAGAGCTAGATTCGCGAGTGAACTGGAGGCGCAAGAGCGCCTAATCCGTAAAGAACTGGAGTTACCGAACGATGTCCCAACTACCGACAGTGGCGAACTTGACGCTAGTGGCGGCCGACACTGAGTATGAGTATGCACTCGGCGCCAGGACATCTCGCCTGTCGTTTCAGTGTCGCACTGGCGTCGATTGTCGGTTCGCGTTTGTCGCGGACAAAGTGGCCGCTCCGACCGCGCCTTACATGACGCTAAAGAGTGGACAAGCATTTAACGAAAACGGGCTAGAGACCGCCGCCGGAGACAAAGTCTATTTTGCTACGTCGTCTGGTACTGCCCCAGTCATCGAAATCATGACGTACGAATAAAGGGTGTGACAATGGAACTCGGTTGT
>CAYTBB010000102.1:0-4619 GCA_964435965.1 uncultured Dehalococcoidales bacterium | reverse complement strand
TCCGCGAAGAACCCTTCGTCATGCTCAGGGCGGCGTCTGGAGACCCTTCGCTAGCGCTCAGGGTAACAGTTAAACGAGCCAAAAGTGCAGGGATTTAGTTTTTGTATGGTTTTATGGGATGGGATACCACGATATAAACCACCAAAACTATTCGTAAACTCTTCCATAATAGCTTTGAAAGTACGGTCAATTTGCCTATAAAATTACACAAAAAACACTATATTTGCTCACAAAAAACGAAAATCCCTAAGCCGTGCAAAGCTAGCTCGGATTTTTGTATTACGTCTAGGGGGATATCCTTTCTATCCTTCTTGTTCCTGTTTTTATTGGTATGGGGTAGCATGGTGATGTATTGGTTCTATTTTGATTGTGCTATAAGGTCTTCTATTTCAAGCTGGCTAGGAGTATGATTGACTTAGGAGGGGGTTAAACATCTGCTTTTAAGGAGCTAGCTCAAGATATAACAAGGTTATCTAACTTTACATGAAAGCATAATATGTGAAAAGGAGACAAGCAATGAAGATTACTAAGATAGAAGCTATACCGGTATATCTGCCATACAAAAGTGACTTTCATGTTGCCTCTGGGGTAGTCAAGGGAGTCGAAAAGGTTATCGTGAGGATGCACACCAACCAGGGCATTAATGGTATCGGTGAGGCGTTAGCCAGGCCTCCGATATATGGCACCACTCTTGGGGGAATAATAACCACCATAGGAGACATTCTCACCCCGGCGCTTATTGGTGCTGATCCCATCAACATAAGAAGCTTACATCAGATTATGGACCGCTGCATTATCGGTTACGGTATAGCCAAAGCAGCGTTTGATGAGGCAGCGTACGATATCGCCGGAAAGGCACTGGGAGTACCTGTGTCCACATTGCTTGGCGGTGCTTTAAGAGACCGAATCCCCGTGGTGCCATCCAGCCTCAACATTGGGGCTCCAGAAGCAGTTGCCAAAGAAGCTAAGGAGGGTGTTGCCAGGGGGTTCAGCAACTTCAAGATGAAGGGCACGTCAGACCCTTGGCATGATTTGAGAAGTCTGGCAGCGGTAAGGGAAGCGATAGGAAATAGCCCTCCGATCAGGCTAGACCCCAATGAAGCCTATTCCGAGGCCGGCCTTGAGACGACGATTCTGGCAGCAAAGGAGATGGAGAAATACAATCTAACACTCCTGGAATCGCCCATTGGCAGGTATGACTACTACGGCCTGGCACAGCTTCGTAAAGCGGTTTCAGTGCCAGTGATGATTCACCAAGGTGTTCAGAGCGTGGAAGACATGGTTAATCTCATCCGCTTGGAGGCTGCTGATGCTTTCAACATCACTGTGATGCAGGTCGGCGGACTTTATCAGGCTATGAGAATGGTAACCATGGCCGAGAGTTTTAGTATGTCAGTGCTTATAGGCTCAGCCTGTGATACCGGCATTGGTACCGCTGCTTCAGCTCATTTAGCCAGCGTAGTCCGACGACTCCCATATGCCTGTGATTGTCGCTTTGAACTCAGGTATGTGGAGGACATTCTCAAAACGCCAAACCGTATTGAGGGCGGTTATACCTATGTCCCGCAAGGTCCGGGACTGGGCATAGAAGTAGATGATGTCAAATTGAGGAAGTATTCTCTCTGAAGTAACAAATACCCAGTGACCTAATCGACAAGCTACCAGCCTTTAACCACAGGGAACGCTTCTTCTTAGTCTAGTAAGGTGGAGATGATTCATTTTACAGATTTGAATCTTACCCAGAAGGCATAAACGAGACATACTATTTCTGCCATGCTGATGATACCTCTGATAAGGCGGAACATCGAGAGCCAGGAAGCGATCTGAACATTGGTGATTTCTCGGTCAGTTTGTAGCTATATGCCAAAAGCAGATGTCGGCATGGCCAAGATAGATCCCAGTAGCATCAGGCAGGTGCCAAAAAAAGAAAGCATTCTACTTTGGCTCTACCACGCTTTAGCATTATCGAGGCTAGTACCACTGTAACAATCATGCTACCATGTACATTGGCCTCAAAAGCTTCATCTCTTTACCTGAGAAGATCCTGGAAGCTGAACTTGTTAGGTAGAACGAGCAGGAATCTATTAACGAGATAATCGGTATGCTCTCTCTAAGGGCACAGGCTAACCGGCGCTGTCGTGCGGTTATCTTTAGAGCCGAAGTGGATGAAGCCGACGCAGCGGTGATTAAATGGCTGCTGGATGCCAAAAGGCATAACGCAGCACTGATTAAGCTAAAGGAGTGCGCCAAGAAGGTCGAAGTTGAGAAGGGATGCAAAAAACATGGACGGGAACATATAGACGTCCTCAAGTCACAGTCCCGTAGCTTAAGAGACAGCCACTTGGATGGGATGCAGCTAGTCATGTGCCACAATCAGCTATTTGTCCCTTTTTATAGACCCGACAAATCGGACATTTCACGTTAGGTTTTTCTTTTTTAATGGCCCGAAAAATGTGAAATATTCCTCTTTATTGCTCTAAAATTGGAGGTTCTTGCTCGTTTTTGGAACAAAAATAGCTGATTTTCATAGCTACTTCCCAGCTAGATGGTCACTCACAATCAGGAGAGCTACTTGTTGCCTCAAAAGCTTTAACTAGAAGAGTGTAAATAGATACAAGTTGGAAACGCGGTTAAGGGTCATAACCCTCACCGGCGGCTGTTTTTCCTCAGTACCTTCAGCCAAGAGAATATGCTGAAACCCTATCTACGTGGCATTTTCAGGGCTTGCGAATGTGAAGGCAGTCAATCGCAGCTGTAGAATCCAAGCGAGACAAATCCTGGGCCGTTGTGAACGCCTGAGGCCGCTGAGTTCTCAGTGATGTAGATTTTCTCACAATGGCATTGGGATAGAAGCATATTCTTCAACTGTTCAGCTTGCTCAGGGACGTTACCATGGACTATGGCAGCATGGAGTTTCCTATTTCCCGTCTGTTCTTTGACTATACTGACCATTTTCTCCATTATCTGTCCTTTCGTCTTGGCTCTAGCCACAGGTCTTGTTATTCCGTTGGTAGAAGCATCGACCTCAATGATAGTCTTGAAAGACTGCGATGATTGGGCTTCAGCCCAGGACTTAGCCTTAAATATTCTCCCTCCTTTATCCCGATAGAAGAGAGTTTCAGACGCCTGAAGCAACCTCACCTTTGGTATCATCTTATCAAGCAGTCCGCATATCTCAGTAATATCCTTGCCTTCCTTTGCTGCCCTAGCTCCCTCAATGACAACAAGCAACTGCCCTCCCTCAACTGTCCGAGAATCAACTATTTCAATCCTAGTCCTGGGCAGTAGCTCTCGAGCCATTTCCTTGGCGTCTATGGCAGCTTGATATCCTCCAGTGAAAGCTGCATTCATAGAAATACGGAGGATATACTTTGAACTTTGAGCAAGCCTTTGGTATGCTTGTAAGTTGTCCGCCGCGGATGGGAAGGAGGTGGTGGGCAAGTTTCCCCTTCGTTCAAGTCGAGAGTAGAGCCACTTCATATCTATTGTTCCATCCAGGTACGCTTTGCCATCTATGTGAATATGGAACGGTATTGCTGTAATTCCATATTCTTCCGCCAGTTCCTTGGATATCGCGGCAACGCTATCAGTCACAATAGCTACCTTGTCCATTATAACCTCCCTACTACCAAACTCTTGGTTACTGATACAATTGTCCAAAGCCACAACTATTGTAGCACACAGAGGGGGTAGGTCCTTTGGATTGGGCGATGGGGGCCAAAATACACACTAAGACAACTTTAGTATGCTATTCTAAGACTGGAAATACCTCCCACTTCTAGTAGGGAATTTATTCGAACTCGCCCTTCCCCATTACCACAAATATTATGGCTAGTATCCCTAAGACAAATGGAGGCGGGATTAGGAATGCGCAAATGGCTCCAGCAAATGCCAGACCCCAAACTCTTCTCTTCAAGGCATAAATGCCACCCGCTATGGCCACCGCCCCTAGTATCAACGGGACTGCCGCTGCAGCTGCGACCAGCCCTCCTATGAAAGGTAAGCCGAACGCTCCCAATATGCTACCGCCAATTGCCCCTATCTTAGCAGCCAGTATACCGCCAATCACACCAAAAGCTCCTGCAACAATGCTCAGGATTCCTGCAGTTGTTGGTTTCCATGTTTTCTCCATTCTTTTCACTCCCTCTTACCTGTAAGAAATCAACTGTATATTTCAAACTTCGTCTTGTCAACTTGAACCGAATCTCCTATCGCTCATCTCGTGATGTCATTCTTGTTTCCAAAATTCATATAGGTCAGCTTCAGGTATATCCGTTTCAAGGAGGGATAGATGCCTTGCGATTTGGGGATGGGATGGCGGGAAAGGGTCAAAACATTCGTAATATCTAATAAAATGGCTTTGAAATTCGGCTCATTTTGGCTCTGACACAACACAAAAAGTGCTACATTTCATCAGTAAAACTGCTATGTTTCCAAGCCGCGCAAAGCTAACCAAGATTCTATTTTGCGTCTAGACGGATATTGTCTGATGCTGTTAGTTGTCTCTATTTATTCGTACGGGTTTTATCTTTGATGTCTTGCTTGTGGTTCATTGTCCTGTGAGGTCTGCGGAGGCTGAGATACATGGGTAACACCCATGGTATGGTTAGTAATGATAC
>CAYTBB010000101.1:0-4653 GCA_964435965.1 uncultured Dehalococcoidales bacterium | reverse complement strand
TATCATTACTAACCATACCATGGGTGTTACCCATGTATCTCAGCCTCCGCAGGCTGTTTAAAAATGTAGCTGCCCAATTTATTGGGCGGCTGTACCTGATTACCTAAGGCAACTACAAAAATCTGGGAGGGAAGGTTTCCAATGAAGCAAAATATGAATGATATAGTCCCTATCTCATTTAAGTCCGGACACATGGGAGATTTGTGAAGTAGGGATAAGCAAAGGGGGCAAAAGTGACAGGTAAAATGCCAGAAATTAGGATCGCCCAAGGAAAGTGTAAAGGATGCAATTTATGCCTTGACCTATGTCCAAAGGGGGTATTCCAACAAACCCAAGAGATGGGTGCCAAAGGATTTAGGCTGAGAATCCCTGAACTAAGCAGCCAATGTTCTAATTGCGGTCTGTGTAAATATTTTTGTCCTGAAGAAGCAATAATATTAGACGGTGAATGTTTGATTGATGAATTTTGGGAGCAACTTCAGCACATAGAGAAGCCTTCTCAGGCCAGAGGCAGCTGGAAAAAAGTTAAGACCCTTTACCCTGGAAAGCATTTTATAAGCGGCAACATAGCTTGTGTCTGGGCAGCCTTGGATGCTGGCTGCCGATTCTTTGCCGGCTATCCCATTACTCCAGCCAGTGAACAATCTTACGAAATGGAAAGGTTAATGCCCGGTGCTGGTGGGGTTTTTATCCAGATGGAAAACGAGGTTGCTTCAATGGCTGCTCTTTGCGGAGCTTCTTTAGCTGGAGCCAAAGCAATGACGGCTACTTCTGACCCAGGCTTTGAAAGGATGTTAGAAAACTTAGCCTTTGCTCTTACTAATGAATTGCCGATGGTGGTTGCTGTAGTTCAGAGAACTTCTCCCAGCACCGGTCGTCCCACTGGAACCAGGTCTTCGTTGGTAAGAGGAACAAGGTGGGGACCTCATGGAGGAACGGAACATATTGTTTTGTATCCCTCAACAGTTCAAGAAATATACCACTCTACAATAAAAGCTTTTAATTTAGCTGAGAGGTTTCGAATTCCGGTGATTTTGATGCTGGAAGCTTCCAACGCCCATTTAGAAGAAGGCGTAGAGATCCCCCAAGAAATAGAAGTGTTTGATCGCATTTATGTTCCCGAAAATCCTCCTTTCGGACCCACCGAAGACCGCTCTGCCCCCAGTATGCCAAGATTTGGCGATGGCGAATTTTTGAAAGTCAGCGGGCTTACCCACAATGAAAGAGGAGTTCCTTGTGCCACCATTCCTGAAGTTAACGAAAGAATGGTTAAATATCAAAGAAGAAAAGTTGTTTCCAAAGTTGAGGAACTCACTGATGTTGAAGAGTACTTGCTTGACGATGCTGAGATTATGATTGTCGCCTATGGTCATACCGCTCGCTCAACCAGGTGGGCGGTAAAAGAGGCCAGGAAAAAAGGAATGAAAGTGGGGATGCTAAATCTTAGAACTCTTTATCCCTTCCCGGAAGAGAGGGTCAAGAGGTGGAGCAAAGTTACCAAATGCGTGCTAGTTCCTGAGATGAACCAAGGGCAATTATTTTATGTTGTCCGGGAATCTTCCTTTTCACCAGTAATTTCACTTCCTCAACCTGATGGCGAAAGCATCGATCCGAGAAGAATCTTACATTTTTTGGAAACAATGGGGGGAAAATACTGTCAAGACCTCGCCCCCATCCTTCCCCCTACCATCTATGATCCACCGGAGTGGAGAAAAGAAGAAGAAAAAATTCCCGAAATAAGCTTCAGCTTCCAAACTCCCTTCTGTTCCGGGTGTGGGCTGGGGACTTTAAGGAACTGTTTACTAAGATGTATCCAGGAAATGAACTGGCCTCTGGAGAAAATAGTGGTAGCTTCAGGGATAGGGTGCACGGCTCGGCTTCTCAATCATCTTCCTTTCGATTCAGCAAATACCACTCACGGCTATCCTATCCCTTTTGCCACTGGAGTGAAGCTAGCCCAGCCTGATTTACATGTAATAGTTATCAGCGGGGATGGTGACCTGTTCGACATTGGGGCAGGGCAGACAATTCACGGGGCGCAAAGAAACCTTCCAATTTTGGTTATCTGCTTTAATAATTTTGTCTTCGGGCTGACTGGAGGGCAGGTAGAGGCTACCACCCCCTTTGGGGCGATAACTTCTACCACTACTATTGGAAATAAGAGCCTGCCTCTCGATTTAGTAAGCCTGATGCTCAGGGCAAACGCTAAATATGTGGCTCGCTGCCCAATCAGTAAACCCCTCATTTTAAAAGGAATTTTAAAAGAGGCTCTCTGTTTCGACGGGTTTTCATTTATAGAAGTCGTCTTTCCTTGTCTCACACAATATGGAAGGAGAAATGAGCTTCCTTTGCCATCACAAATTTGGCAAAAACTTAGTCAAGCTTATATTACCAAGGAAATGGCTCAAAAAACATCAGGAACTACCCTGAGGAAAAAATTCAAATCGCTTTTTCCTTTTAGGGAAGCAGTTAAAACAGAAGAGCTCTGGCAAATAATTTATGGTCGCTTTTCGAACCTGAAAGAGTATGTAAATCTCATTCCGGAGGAGTAGCCAATGAGAAGAGAGATCGTTATTGCTGGTTTCGGTGGACAAGGAATTCAAAGGCTGGGGAAAACCCTGGCAAAAGCGTTAAATGCCAAAGGGTTCCTCGTCTCTCTTAAATCAAATTATGGTCCCGCAGCTCGAGGCGGAGGATCTTTCTCCCAAGTTGTGGTTAAAGAATCGTTAGAAAATTGGCCGGAGGCATTGATGGTTGATATTTTAGTGGCCATGTCTCAGGAAGGATACGATGCTTGGATTTCTAAAACTTCTTTGGAATCTAAGGTATTTTTCGATGTTGATATGGTGAAAACTGTGCCACCGCCTCGCGCCCATCAATACGCAATTCCGGCAACTAAAGTAGCCAACGAACTTGGCTCTCAAATCGTGGCCAATATGGTAATGTTTGGGGCGGTAGCAGCAGTAACCGGACTTTTCTCTCTTGAGAATCTTTCTGGAGTGATCAAAAAAGAAGCGGGAAAATTTTCTGAGCTCAATCTGGAAGCAGTAAAGGAAGGGTATAAATTAGGTAGCATGTTCAAGAGCTAACATTTTTTAACGAACCTCATCATATCCCCGGACTTAAATGAGATAGGGACTATATCATTCATAGTGAGTATTCCCGGAGAAGAGTTTATAACTGTTGGTATGAGATTTACTATCATCGCCACAGTGCCATCATCACCATGCCAGCAGGGGCTAACCCTTGCTTTTACCTCCGGAGTTCCCTGAATCCAAACCTCATCAAATGAAGGGGTTGCGCCTAAGAAAGCAGTAAAGATTAAACGAATCTTCTCTTCTCTCTCTGCTATTCCATAAGCTTCCTGTTTTGTGCCTTTTACCTGCCCTTTCTTTACGGTGTAGAACTGAGATGAGACTTCTTCCTCTGCCATTACCGGCTCGACATCTGTCACCCTGACCTCATCCAATTCCCATCCCAAGGCATCCACTATAAGGCAAATCGATTGTTCCAACCCTATATGTCCTGTTATCTTGCCCGACTCCAGCGCCTTTTTAAACTCATCTGGTTCCATTGAGACCCCAATCTTCCTCTGAAAAGGTTCCCTCCTTGGGCTGGCGTCCATCCGCCTCGTCATTTGTATTCTTTTTACTTCTGTGCACGCCGCTGAGAGTATGGTTGGTCTGACGTCCATCAGGAAACCAGGATTAATACCAGTGCCGAGCACTGTAACATTATTCTTTTTAGCTAAATCATCGTATTTTTTCGTCATATCCCTATCAACAAAACTAGGAAAAACAAGCTCTTCACAGGTTGATATCACATCCACCCTGCTTTCTATCGCCGGCTCGATTTGAGGAAAGATATCTTTAAGCAAGGATACAGTTGAGTAAATTGCGATGTCGGGTTTTACCTCTTCAAAAACTCTTTTGGGCTCATTAGAAACTTCTATTCCCAGCTTTCTCCCTACCCCGGCTACATCACCTAAGTCCTTTCCCACGATGTCTGGTGAGATATCAATTGCCCCCACGTACCTCATTCCTTTCCTCTCGTTCACAATATGCCTTACCATCTGCGACCCCAGTGGTCCTAGCCCTACATGAACTAACTTAATCTCTTCTAGCATCCTTTACCTCCTTGTTTTACCTTCCATTTTCTTGAAAAAATATCTTATGAAATTTCTCTCCGTAAAATTTCAAGGCTAAAATAGCCAAGATAGCGAGGATTACAGGAATATAGTGGAGAGTGGCCACTATGTCAAAGCTCATGGCTCCGATTAACACCCTTATTCCCTTTCTTAAAGATCCGTCAGACCAGCCAGTTACAGCCATTCCCAAGAGATACATAGCTAAAAGAGCCCCTAAAAGGAAAAGGGATTCTTAAAGCAATTAGAGCATTCCATCCTCCCACTGGTATTAAAAACATCTCTGGATGAAGGAAATAAATGTAAGGTCCTCTGTAGCCTGCTAAAGCATATTTTGTTGCATTCATTGCTGTTTTCCAAAAGTCTCCCCCGGCTAAAGCTGAACCAGCACAGGAAGCCAAAGCTACTGGCGGGGTTACATCAGCTAGTATTCCAAAATAGAACACGAAGAAGTGTGCAGCTAATAAAGCTATTGGAGTGGCGAATCCTGGAACTGGTGAGCCATAAAT
>CAYTBB010000100.1:0-4661 GCA_964435965.1 uncultured Dehalococcoidales bacterium | reverse complement strand
ATGAACTCACTGCCATTGTCTGAGTCCAACCCCTTCCATTCAAAGGGAGTCCTCTCCCTTATTTCCCTCAAAGCCCAGAAGCTGTGTTCTTGAGATCTCTCCATGATAGCTTCATCTTCCCACCATCCCGAAGGTACCTCAGTGACACTTAGGGTATTTATATACTCCCCTAAGCTAGAAGAGCCACAATGGACAACCAAATCAGCCTCTACATAGCCCACCTGGGAGGTATCCCACTCAGTAAGCCTTATGGGAATCTTCTGCCTTAAAAGGTAGCCAAGCTTGGGGCTACTTTTTGACCTCGAAAGGCGCAAAAGTTCTCTTTGATGCTTGAGCTTCCTATCAATGGTGGCTGAACTCATGTGCCTTAGCTTTAAGGCAACCTCGTCTGATATCGTGAGCTCGCCAAATTCCCTTAACCTATCCACCTCTACCTCTAGTATAGGTTTAAGCCTTTGCCCGCAAGGACAATCAAAAATCTCCCATACCTTGGCTAGAGCAGCTTTAACTTGGCCATCGTAAGACTGTTTCCTTTTCTTCCTTTGCTTCGGCCTTAGATCCACCCCGGGCTGCATCTTTCTGATGACATATTTCCTTACCTGACCGCTATTGCCACAATATTTATCCAGGAGCCGTGTCTTCTCTTTCTTGGTCTCAGCTTCCAAGTATCTTTCCCTTAATACCTTGAGGTATTCATTTCTTGAGTGCATGTCCATCCTTTCCATATAGCCTGACCTTAACCTCCTTTAAAGTGCTAACCAGACTATAGCTTAATCAGGTCCGGTTACTTTTTATGTGATTTAACATATTACCCTTCGGTTACATATTAGATGATTTAATTCAAATGCTTGACGGGATTAACCCTTATTCCTATAATGTCTGGAACGAATCCGGTTTAGGAGGTAATTATATGGAACTAAAGCATAGGAGTAAGGTTGTTATAGAGGGGGATGAGAGAGCTTCTCACCGTGCTACTTTACGGGCTCTTGGTCTTTCTGATGATGAGATGTCTAAACCCTTCATCGGCGTTATTAACTCATGGGGTGAGTTCTCTCCAGGCTCTATGCCCTTGCGCTCTTTTGCTGAGTATGTCAAGGAGGGTGTCTTAGCTGCAGGAGGGATTCCTTTTGAATACAATACCGTAGCGCTATGTGATTGCCTAATGCAGGGACACAGAGGTATGAAGTGGTCGCTGCCAAGCCGTGAAATGATAGCCGACTCTGTGGAATTGTTAGCTGAAGGAAATAGATTTGATGCTCTGGTATTGATGGCTGCCTGCGACAAAATAATCCCAGGGATGTTGATAGGGGCTGCCAGGGTAGATATTCCTACCATTATATTTACTGCCGGGGCTATGCTACCCGGCTATTCCCCATCCGAGCAAAACTATGTTCTCACTTCACATGTCCGAGAATATGCAGGCAGATTCCGCAAAGGAGAAATAAGCAAGGAGAAGTTCCTTGAGGCGGAATGTGCTGCGGTGCCGACCTTTGGTTGTGGTGCCAATATGGCGACAGCTAATAGTATGTGCTGTCTAACAGAAACGCTCGGCATGTCTCTTCCTGGGAGTGGCACGGCACCGGCAGTTTTCGCCAAAAAACGAACCCTGGCTATCCAGACCGGCAAGCAGATTATGGGACTCTTGAAAGCTAACCTGACACCTTCAAAAATTATGACCGAAGACGCCTTGGAAAATGCCATGGTGGCTGAGATGGCACTGGGCGCCTCCACTAACTGTATTTTGCACCTCATAGCCATTGCCAGGGAACTCGGCTACGAGCTCCCACTGGAAAAGTTCGACCGTATCAGCAAAAAGACTCCCCTTATCGCCAATGTGTGGCCGTCAGGAAAATACGTTGTAGCTGATCTGGAACAGGCTGGCGGCATGCCTGCAGTCCTTAAAGAGATAGAGCCCCTGCTCCATACGGATGCTGTCACCGTTACCGGAAAAACCCTGGGTGAGAACATCAAGAATGCCAGAGTGTACAACCGTGATGTTATCGCTTCTTTAGATAAACCACTCCGAAAAGAGGGCGGCATCGCCATTTTATACGGCAATCTGGCCCCTGATGGCGCTGTGGTCAAACAGTCCGCTGTCTCAAAGAAAATGATGGTCCATGAGGGCCCGGCTAAGGTTTATGACTCAGAAGAGGAAGCTACTGAAGCTATATTGCATAACCAAGTTGTGCCAGGTGATGTAGTGGTTGTCCGCTACGAGGGCCCTAAAGGCGGTCCCGGAATGCGTGAAATGCTCGTGCCTCCCGACACTTTGATGGGCTTGGGTCTCGGCAGCTCTGTTGCCTTGGTGACAGATGGCAGGTATTCCGGGGCTACCAGAGGCCCGTGCGTGGGGCACGTCTCACCTGAAGCTGCCGACGGTGGACTTATAGCGCTTGTTTCCAACGGGGACATCATAAAGGTTGATATCCCCAATCGCTGTCTGGAACTAAAGGTGCCGGAGGAAGGACTACAGGAGCGGCGCCGTAAATGGCCTGGCCCTAAAGTAAAGGAGGAGACAGGATTTTTGAAACGTTACGCTGAGCAAGCTTGCCCTTCCCACCAGGGTGCCGGGCTTAAAAAAGAGTAAGAGGGCGTTTAGCAATAACTATCGCTGTCCGGTGGCACTATGAGCCAACTTATAACTAAATGTAATATTCCTGAGACGTTAGCGCTAGTGGCTTCAGGGTTACTTCTGTTGGTACCTGGATGGCAGACCGATTTATTGGGAGTAGCCTTGGTTTCCGTCATCTTGGCAAAACAGTTAAGGCAAAGGAGGAAGTTAAGTCTAAAGAGTTAAAAACAACATATAATATTTCAGGAGGTGTAAGTTGAAGGGATAGCATAATTATGGGAAATTTGAGTTTAAAAATGAATTGGATAATAGAAAAGGAGGTTTATAAATGTTAGCTTGGGATTTAGACCGAGCACGTAGAGAAATGAAGAAACGTGATATAGATGCTTTAATCGCTATAGGCGATGAAAACTCTTACTATACCAGCGGGTTCTGCCGCAATATGTCCAGAGCCTATGCAGTTGGTGGCAGGCCAGTAATAACTGTTACTTTTGCTGATCCATCTGAGGAGCCAGTAGGAATCTGCACCTTGTATGAAAAGTTGGTAATGGAAACTCTTCCTGGCATACTTATCAAGGACTGGCGGGTTTATCCTGCCTGGCAAGAGATAATTTCTGGGGATGATGTTGAGGCAGGAACGATAAGAAGCCTGCCAAAACCTGATCAGTATGAACTTGGAGACCTCTATAGCATGCTTGCAGATGTCCTCAGAGAGAAAGGACTTAGTGAGAACAAAATTGGTATAGATATGCGGCACTGCAATAAACCTACTTGGGAAGCAATTATTGCTAAAAATCCCAGGGTCAACTTTGTTGATGGAGACCAACTCTTCTTTTACCTGCGAATGTTTAAGAGCGAAGATGAAATTGCTGCGCTTCGAACTGCCGCTGAGTATGGCGTAAAGGGGATCAAAGCCATGATTGAAGGTAAGGTGGAGGGGCGCACTGTTGGGGAGCTCCAGCTTAGGTATCAGACCGGTGCCTTTCAGGCAGTTACCCCTGATGATGCCCTGTATTTCATGATGGGACGCCGCAATATAGGTGCCGCAGACTTTTTCAAGAACCGCGACCAGGTTGGATATAAGATAGCCAAGGGGGATATACTTTTCATTGACTGCGGTGTCTATTATAAAAATTACACTTCGGATATGGCTAGAACTTTTGTTGTAGGAAAGCCTAGTCTGACACAAAAGAAAATCTTTAACGCTCTAAAGGCAGGATACGATGCAATGCTTTCAATTATAAAGCCTGGGACAAAGTTTAAGGAAGTCTTTAGAACAGGTCAAGATACTATAAGAAAAAGTGGGCTGGATTGGATTGATAGAGGACACTATGGACACACTGTCGGCATTGGTCCAGAAGGAGAACAGCCCCCCTTCATTGCTCTTAATGTGGAACAAACACTTGAACTAAATATGGTCATTTGTCTTGAAGTTCCTCTATACATAACTGGGTCGAACGCAGTGGGCGGAGGTGGCTATAGTATTGAGGATATGTTGCTTATAACTCTTGATGGCTATGAGCAGCTAACCAAACTTGAAAGGGATCTAATTGAACTTTAAAGTTTTATAATAAAATATAAACGGAATGTCTTAGTTTAAGGTAAGGGGTTGGCAACGGTAGACATAGCATTACCAACAGTAGGCGAAGCTGAATCTAAAAAATTCGATTATAGTTTATCCTGAACAGTTACAGGGTGACAAAATCGTAGAACATTAACAACTCTGCACAGGGAAATGCGGAGGCTGAGATACATGGGTAACACCCATGGTATGGTTAGTAATGATACTAGCCTACCGTGAGGAGTTACCATAATGAGAAAGCCGGCCAGCTTCTACTTCTTTAAAAGAAAGCCCATTGTCCTGAAGGATAGATATGAATGCTGGAGGGGAGAGGCAGACCTCTTGGGTTTTACAACCCAGGAGAGATTGAGAGTGGAGTGGATAGTCTTCTACTATACAGCGGGAAAAGAGAATGCCGCCCTCACTGCCCAACACTTCGGCATCTCAAGGAAGACCTTTCACAAATGGTCCAGGCGCTTCAGGGACTCAAAATACGATGTCCATAGCCTGGTTGATAGGTCTAGAGCT
>CAYTBB010000099.1:0-4664 GCA_964435965.1 uncultured Dehalococcoidales bacterium | reverse complement strand
CTGGCACTGCAGGGCGATACAGCGGATAACGTGCCGGGCGTTCCCGACGTAGGCCCAAAAACCGCGCTCGACTGGATACAGAAATACAACTCCCTCGAAAACCTCTACGCTCACGCCGACGAGATAGAGGGCAAACGCGGCGAGAGCCTTCGAAGCTCAAAAGACAAGGCACTTTTGAGCAAAGAGCTTGTAACGATAGACTGCTCGACTCCAATTGAGATAGACTACGACGCTTTCAAACTGACTGAGCCGGACGCCCAAAAGCTCTCTGAAATCTTCACCGAACTTGGTTTTGGCCGATTAATGTCTAAGCTCGGCCTGAAGCGCTCGGAGTCTCCGGAACCTAAGGCCGAGACAAAAAAACAGAAGCCAACTCTGGCAGACTTGCGGGTCGCCGGCGACGAGGGCCCCGATACGATAAAAACGCTGCCCAAGGATTATCACCTGATAGATACCAGGACAAAGTTCAACAAGTTATGTGCCGAACTAAGGAAACAAACCATCTTTGCCGTCGATACCGAGACTACCGCCCTTAATCCGGTGCGCGCGGACCTTGTCGGCCTGAGCTTTTCGTGGCAGCGCCATCAAGGCTATTATATACCTGTAAGGGCACCTCTGGGGCAAAAGCACCTCGATATAGATTCGGTGCGACAAAGAATTGCCCCAATACTTGCCAATGAAAAGGTAAGGAAAATCGGCCAGAACATAAAATATGATATCATTGTTCTTGCCAATGCCGGGATGCCTCTTGAAGGCGTGTATTTTGACACAATGGTGGCGTCCTATTGTCTTGCCGCCGACCGCAGAAGTCATTCTATGGACTCCATGGCTAAAGATTTTCTCAACTACCAGACTATTCCTTTATCGGCTCTTATCGGCAAAGGTAAAAACCAACTGACATTTGACATGGTCGATACCGCTGTTGCCGCCCAATACGCCGCTGAGGACGCAGACGTAACATTCCTTCTGTACGAATACCTTTCCAAGCAACTCGAACACGAGCCCGGCATCAAAAAACTTTTTGAAGAGGTCGAGATGCCGCTCGTCCCCGTCCTTGCGCAAATGGAGTTAGCCGGCGTTTCGCTCGATGTAAGACTCCTCAAGAATATGTCTCACACCATTACCGAAGCGCTCCAGGAACTGACCGAACGCATCCACACCCTGGCCGGGACGGTCTTTAATATCGATTCGCCCAAGCAATTGGCCGAAATCCTCTTCGACCGCCTCGGCCTGACCAGCCTCCGCTCCGGCAAAACGATGAGGAGCACCGACGCCGATGTCCTCGAACAGTTGAAAGCCGACCACGAAATCGTCGGCCTGATACTCGAATACCGTCAGCTTGTAAAACTCAAAAACACCTATGTCGACAAGCTCGGCCAACTCATCAACCCGCGCACCAACCGCGTCCATGCCTCCTTCAACCAGACAATCACCGCCACAGGCCGACTCAGCTCCAGCAATCCGAATCTGCAAAACATCCCAATCCGCACCGAATTAGGCAGAAAGATTCGCGCCGCCTTCGTCCCTGAGAAAAAATCAGACTGTATCCTCAGCGCAGACTACTCACAAATCGAGCTGCGCTTCCTCGCTCACTTCTCAAAAGATGAGGCCTTAAAGGCCACGTTCGAGGCCGATGAGGACATTCACCGTTTTGTCGCCTCGCAAATTTACGGCATTAGCCCACAGGATGTCACCGGCGAAATGCGTTCAAACTGCAAAGCCGTGAACTTCGGCATTATCTACGGCCAGGGTCCCTTCGGCCTGTCACGCACCATCGGCATAACACAGAAAGAAGCGAAAAAATTCATCGACGATTACTTCGCCAGGTACAGCTCCGTTCAGAAGTTCAGGGACCAGGCCATCAAACAGGCAAAATCAACCGGCTACGCCGAGACCATCCTCGGCCGACGCCGTAAAATCACGGGTCTAGCCGGCAAAAACTTCAACAAGCGCTCCCAGGCCGAGCGACTCGCCATAAATACTATCATCCAGGGCTCGGCCGCCGATTTGATAAAAGTTGCAATGATAAATATCCAGCGAAAAATCAATAATGAAAAGCTTCCGATGAAGATGATTCTCCAGATTCACGATGAGCTTGTTTTCGAGCTGCCCGCCAAAGATGCCAAAAAACACGCCGAGTGGATTGCCGACGAGATGACAAACGCCATAAAGGTCGATGTACCCTTGAAGGTTGACGTCAGCATCGGCCCGACTTGGCTCACCGATAAATGAATTTGCGATTGCGGCGGCACTGGCAATGACATAAGAGACCCCGCCCAGCGGGCGGGGCTAAATAACTTTGTAGTTTTGCACGGTCAAATAATGTGTTCGGAAACTGACAGAAATACGCTGAAGCGTTTTGTCGCCCTCGTTTTTTTCGGTATCGCCTTTGCGTATATCGAATCGGCGGTGGTTGTTTATCTGCGGGCGATTTTCTATCCGACAGGATTCGATTTCCCCATTGCCGACTTTCGCACCCTCACAGGGTTTGGACGATACCTCACTACTGAAATCGGCAGGGAAGCGGCAACGCTCGTGTTTATGTTTACGGCATCGTACATGTTAGGCAGGAATTTACGGAGGCGCTTTGCATATTTTCTGGCAATCTTTGCCGTGTGGGATATTTTTTACTATGTCTGGCTGAAGGTACTGATTGGCTGGCCCGCCTCGATTATGGACTGGGACATACTGTTCCTGATGCCCGTCGTCTGGGCAGGCCCCGTCCTGGCACCTGTCATAACCAGCCTGACTATGCTGGTTATCGCAGCGGTCCTGTTTAGTGAAAGGCCGATAGAAATAACGCGGGCAAGGTTGACCGGCTTTGTTGTTGCGGCACTAATGATAGTTGCCTTGTTCTGTATCGGGGGCCTGCACATAACAAAACCGGACTACAGACTGTATTTTTCCTGGCCTGCCTTTATCGCTTTGCATGTGGCTGTAATCGTACTGCTATTCAGATGCACAGTGAGCCCAAAAGATGGATCGGCCTAATATGCAAGATATGGAAATCCAGCTTAAGTATCGAACTCTGATCGACCTTTTCAACCAGTCTTTAGCCAGGGCTGAGTTGGCTGGGAAGGATTGTCTCGAAATCGTCAGAATGCAGCGGACCGAAAAGCTCACTTTCGGCCAGCTACGGCACAAGGCAACCGAATTTTGCGCATACCTGATTCATTCCAAAGGCATCCGAAAAGGTGATAATGTCGCGATCTTAGGCAAGAACCGCGCCGATTGGGATATAGCCTTTTGGGGGACTATTCTGGCAGGCGCGATACCGGTACTAATCGACCCCGAAAGACGAGTCGAAGGTGTCAAGATTCACCTTGTCAACACGGATGCGAGACTATTGGTCATGGCCGATGATTATCAGGACCAGAACCTGCGAAGACAGCTAAAAAAGATTTCGGCATATCATGAAATCGGCCTGGTCGAGATGACGATTTTCGATAAGTCCGATGTGGATGATATTCAATTAGCCACGTTAATGACTAATATCCGGATGGGAGTCAATCCCGATGACACGGCGGTAATTCTTTGCACGTCCGGCACAACAGGCGATCCGCGTGCAGTTGAGCTATCCCATACCAGTCTCATCGCAAATGTACAGGGCATTTTAGCGGAGATTAAAGTTACAAGTGCCGACAAGCTCGGGCATGTCATTCCACCACACCATTCTTTCGGGCTCACTGTCGGAAAGCTGTTGCCGCTTTGGATAGGCGCGACGAATCTGTACACCAACAAGTACCGCGACATCGCCAGGCTGATAAATCAAAAAAGTGTAACCTTCTTCGTGGCGATACCGGCATTGTTTACTACTCTTGCACGCAAAATCGAATCCGGCCTTACCGAAAAAAAACGAAACAGCCTGCTTGTAAAACTTGCCGACCTTTTCTTCCCCAAGCTGGTAGGAAAGATGCTCATGAGGAAATTGGGCTGGCAAAACCTGCGGTTCTTTGTGTCGGGGGCGGCTCCATTGCCAAAGTGGGTCCTGCACGTCTTCTGGAAAAGGGGGTTGCGGCTTCGTGAAGGCTATGGCATTACCGAAAGCTCTCCGGTTTATGGGATTAACGATACCGCCGGCAAGTTGGGTTCGGTGGGCAGGCCCCTTACTACGATGTTAGTTAAAATTATCAATGAGCGGGGTGAGGTGGTGGAGGCAGGGGAAAAAGGTGAGATTGTTTTGGGTGGGCCGTGCATCACAAAGGGTTACTATAAGAACGGCAAAGCCACGGAGGCGGTTATCAAGAGGGATGAGCAGGGTGTTCGCTGGCTGCATACGGGCGATTTGGGGTATCTTGACGAAGACGGATACCTTTATATTACGGGGCGGAAGAAATATTTGATCGTTCTGCCGGGCGGGAAGAATGTGAATCCGGAAATGTTGGAATCGGTTCTTTCGCAGGCTGAGTATGTTGAAGAACTCTTAGTAGTCCCCGGATGTCAAACCGGCCCCGGCGGTGTCAGACTTGAAGCAGTCAAGGCCATCGTCCGGCCCAATTGGGACCGCATACAGACAGAAACCAAACTTGGCCGACAGCAGTTGGAAAATCATCCCGATATGGTCAGGGATTTTATCTGGCAGGGTATCAACAAGTATCAGCAGACCAATCAAGAACTGGCCGGCTTCGAGAAGATTCAGTCGAAAAAGTTTGTCGAGATTCAAA
>CAYTBB010000098.1:0-4681 GCA_964435965.1 uncultured Dehalococcoidales bacterium | reverse complement strand
AGCCTGCGAGATGGAATGCCCCGAAGGCGCCATTCAAGTCATCGAGGAGTAAACCAGACACTCAGATTCGGCTATCCCATTTCGGGGGAAACAATCAGATTTCCCCACCCCTCTTCTCTAATTTTAGAAAAAAGACTGTTTTCAACAATACGCTGTTATTAGGAGTCTAATATGAACGGCTAGACTGGATGCTTTTTGGTTAGTCTCTGTTTGCAGATTATAGTCAACAGGGTTGCGGTAATGACCAGTGGCAGAATAATCCATGATGGAAACTCAGGGATTGTAGTAACGTCGACTGGATTCATTAACGGATAGATGTCTTGGTTGTTTTCGTCGATGACATAGGGTGTGTCTCCTATGCCGTCGCCGTTACTGTCTGTTCCGTTGTAGTTGCTCCAGTAGTTGCCTACTGTGCCGTTGTCCCAGACTTCGGTGTAATTGGTTGAGGTGATTTGCACGTTTTGGTCGTTGTCGATGAAGCTGTTGCTGTAGAACACGTTGTCGGTTGTCGTGGAGCATGAGAACGTGACGCCCACTCCATTATCTGCCATGTAGTTGCCTGAAACTGTGTTGTTTGAACCACCAACAAAATGAATGCCTGCTCCATTATTTGAGGTCACGTTGTTTCCGATGATCAGACTACTTGAGGAATCAAGATAAATCCCTTGTCCATTGTTTATTACGTTGTTTCCAGAGACAACGAACCTTACTTTGTTTTCGGAGCCATGGAACCCGTAACGACTTATGGTTATGCCCACCAAGTTGGATTCAATAGTGTTGTCGGTAATCGTAATGTTATAAGGAGTCCCCTCGAATTCGATTCCAGCATGTAAATTGTCCCTTATCGTGTTCTTTGAGATCCTAACTGAAGAAACAGTGCTAAGAGAACCGCCGTTCCATATACCGCAATCACAGTTTTCGATTATGTTGCCAGTTATATTGCAGTTGTTGCCACCTACGTATACGCCAAAGAAATACCACGCTGGAGTATCGAAGTCGTAGCTTCTAATTGTGAAGCCTGAAACCGTGATGTTGTCAGCTTTAATACCGACTGTTGATCCGCCTCCGCGTATTCCCTCAAATCCTCCTATCAGTATCGTGTTGCTGCTGTTTTCGCCGATAAACGACAATGGCTTGTCGATAACAAAGCTTCTTTCGTTGTATGTTCCGCTCTTCACGTACACGGTGTCGCCAGCAGTGGCGTTGCCCACCGCCCATTCAATAGTAGCATAATCGTCAGGAACAATCAAAGTCTTAGGACCTATTCTGCCGAGGTGAACGACATACAGAACAGTGCTTATGGCAATTATGAAGATAACGATTACAGCAAGAATAAAAACAGCCGTTCTTCTCATATTTTTTTATGTCTTTGTCCAAACTATTATGTCTTTTGCACCTTTTTGGTTTTTTTCTAGTATTTTTTTGGCTATTTTAGTCGTTCGAAAAACAAGTGTCTTTTTCTGGAATCTCAATGATCAGTCTGCATATACTGGAACTTTCTAAAAACTAACACATTTCTTATCCTCAAGAGAACAGCCTGTACATAGTTGCTTCTTCGATATTCACTATTTCAGAAATGCTTCGCCTTGCTTATAATAGCTTTCAAATATAAAGGGAAGACGTTGAGCGCTGATAACGGCGAAATGAAAATAAAAAAAGGAAAACAGAAACAATAAATTAAAAGTATTCACGTGCAAACTTCACTACTGTTTGTGTTCACACATAAAAACGCTTAACACACAAAAAGTTTTGGACACTAAATGATTAACTTTTGGGCTAAAACAGAAAAAAGCTGTTTTTCAACAATGAACTATTATTAGTCCCCTAATATGATTGCTGATTTTTGGTTAATACTTCATTATTTCACACGTGGATAACGGTCTGTGTTGTTGGTGTCTATGACGTAAGGCGTGTTCCATATTCCTGTATTGTCCACTTCAGTTGCGTTGGGATATTTGGTTGTGTAGTCGCTCCAGTAGTTGCCTACTGTGCCGTTGTCCCAGACTTCGGTGTAATTGGTTGAGGTGATTTGTACGCTTTGGTCGTTGTCGATGAAGCTGTTGCTGTAGAATACGTTGTCTGTTGTTGTTGAGCCTTCGAAAGTGACGCCTACCTTGTTGTCTGCTACGTAGTTGCCTGAAATGGTGTTGTTTGAACCCTCAATATTAATGCCTTCTCCCGTATTTGAGGTCACGTTGTTTCCGGTAATCGTGCTGTCTGAGCAATGAATCGCGATGCCGCCGCCGTTGTTTATTACGTTGTTTCCAGAGATAACGCATGAATGCTCACCATGTATACCAATGCCGTAGGTTGTGTTTGTTATGGTGTTGTCGGTTATGGTGATGTGATGTGGAGCAGCGTAAATGAACAGGATTCCCATCCCAGCGGTGGTGTCTCTTATGATGTTCTTGGAAATTGTGACCGAATGAACAGAAGCGGATGAAGTAATGCCCTCTCTACAGTTTTCGATTATGTTACCCGTTATGTTACAGTTGTTCCCCCTTATGCCAATCCCATAGAAGTAGTACAGGTGATGAAAGGGGTGGTAGCTTGTAATCGTGAAGCCCGAAACCGTAACGTTGTCTGCTTTTACGTTAATTGTATGTCCGCTTCCACGCGTTCCTTCAGAAAGTATTATCGTGCTGCTCATGTCCTCGCCAATAAGCGACAACGGCTTATCAATACTCACACTCTCGTTGTAGGTTCCACTTCTCACGTACACTGTATCGTCGGCAGTAGCATTACCCACCGCCCACTCGATAGTAGCGTAATCGTCAGGAACAACCAAAGTCTTAGAACCTACTCTGCCAAGGTGAACAACATACAGAACAGCACCTATGGCAATTATTAAGATAACAATTATAGCTATAATTTTTTTAATTATCCCCTTCTCCCTCCATTAGGTTTGCTCAGTATACGCCTGTAAATCACTGCTACCGCCATAACAGTAACTAACAGTGTCAGTAAGGGTATCCATGAGGGAAACTCTGGGATAGAATCCAAGTTTTGTTCGATTATCATTGTGTAGCTTTCGGCGCTTGCTAACACATCCATGTTGAATGTGCCGTTGTGGTCATAAATATATAAAACCCCACTTGTTTCTTCTGTTCCGAAATGCTGGATCGATTCAAACCACTGTTCACTATGCTGAATGCCTGTGCAGGGAAAAATGTAAACTAGGAATGCCGTTCTTTCAGAACTATTGCTTGGCTCAATTTCCCACCTAAGTCTCCAATCAACATGATCGACAGTGAAGCTTTCTGTGGTGCTAACGCCGCCACCAGTTAATCTTGCCACCTCACTCCAATTATCTGATGATGCAAAAGCAATTACTAAATGAGAACTTAGCCAAACAAAAAGAACAATGCTTGAAAGAAACCGCTTTTTAGACAGCATCAATTCTCAGCTAGATATAGTTTAGATTTTTCAGTTAAGAAGTTTTTTGTCAAGGTTTCTTGACCAACTAAACACTACACATGACATTTTTTGTCAAGATTTCTTGACTAAACGTTTTCTCAGTTTATGTTCCAGAAGGACGATTGAGTTTTCTTCACTTGTTCTATTGTTTTTTCTCCCTTTTTTCGCACCTTAGGACCTGCACCACGATGCTTATCTTGGATAACGTAGGGGATTTCAGCCATTTTTGCAGTCACTGCACATGCCAGTTTTCCAAGAAACCTTAGGCTGTATCCGCCCTCCAGAACTGTAACAAGTTTTCCTTGGCAAAACTTCGATGCTGACTCTAAAACGGAATCAAAGATTTTGGCGTAGCTGAGAGCTGATAGGTACAGGTTTCCCACTGGGTCTGTGTAATGGTTGTCGAATCCCGTGGAGACCAGAATGAACTGCGGCTTGTATTGGTTGATGATTGGAGCCGCAATCTCGTTGAAGGCTCGGAGGTAGATTCTGTCGCCTGTTCCGTAGGGAAGGGGAATATTCACCGTGTATCCTAACCCCTCATCCTCGCCCACTTCATCAGCGAATCCTGTTAAGGGAAACTCGGTGGGGTCTTCGTGGAGGCTAACGTAGAGAACCCTGTTGCTTCTGTAGAATATTTCCTGTGTCCCGTTTCCATGATGCGCGTCTATATCCAAAATCAAAACTCTGTCAAGACTGAAATTTTCTAGTAGATGAGCCGCGGCTACTGCAACATTGTTGAAGACGCAGAAGCCCATGGAATAGCATGGTCCAGCATGATGCCCCGGAGGTCTAACAAATGCGAAGGCGTTTCTATACTTTCCTGTCATGACAAGATCAGCCGCTTTCACGGTTCCTCCGGCAGCCAAACGGGCTACCTCATAGCTTTCGGAAGAAACCACCGTGTCCCCTTGATCTAATAGTCCGCCGCCGCACCTACAAAACTGTCTAATTCGCTGAATATAGTCGCTGTCGTGGATCAACTGCAAGTCGTTGATGCTTGCGATTTCAGGTTCGACCAGAGAGCATCTTTCATTTTCGAGAATGCCGCTCTTGTTCAGTTCTCTCATGATTACTCTGAGGCGGGAAGGGGACTCGGGATGACGGGGTCCGGTTTTGTGCCGTAGATACTTAGGTGAGTACACCACGGCTGTCTCTGTCATCTTCGTCACTTCCCAAAGCGAAAAACGGATTTGCTTCTCCACTAAGGAGACTTATTTGTGATTATACCTAATTATAGGTTATTAGCCACGGAAGGATCATT
>CAYTBB010000097.1:0-4681 GCA_964435965.1 uncultured Dehalococcoidales bacterium | reverse complement strand
GGGGACTTGCTAAGGTCCGTAGTCCAGTGTTACCTATGTGGTCAGCCAGCACAAGATATTGACAAAGGTGAACTTATTTGTTAGCGTTACTTACTTAGCTTTATGCCTCCGGTTCTTAATCATGAAGGGAGCATAATTTGAAAATACTTCTTGTTTCTCCACAATACCCGGATACCTTCTGGAGCTTTAAGCACGCTTTAAGATTCATTTCAAAAAAGGCAGCTTTCCCTCCTTTGGGATTATTAACTGTAGCTGCCATGCTTCCTAATGAGTGGCAGAAAAAGCTTGTGGATATGAACACAACAACCTTAACCGATGAAAACATTAAATGGGCTGATTATGTATTTATCAGTGCTATGATTGTGCAAAAAGAATCGGTGAAGGAAGTTATTGCCAGATGCAGGAAATTCAATACTAAAATAGTTGTCGGTGGCCCCCTTTTTACCACGGCATATAAACAGTTTGAGCTTGGTGATGTAGACCATTTTGTGCTTGGTGAGGCTGAAGCTATACTTCCACTCTTCTTAGAA
This sequence comes from uncultured Dehalococcoidales bacterium, assembly GCA_964435965.1. Taxonomy (GTDB): domain Bacteria; phylum Chloroflexota; class Dehalococcoidia; order GIF9; family AB-539-J10; genus 20-14-all-45-10. The sequence goes on along the minus strand of CAYTBB010000097.1, from coordinate 4,151 downwards.
GACTTACAGAAGGGACGTGCTCAACATGTTTACACCTCCAACGAGCACCCTGACATAACAAAAACACCTATCCCACTTTGGGAGCTTATTAACATGAAAAAATATGCTTCAATGAGTGTTCAGTATTCTCGAGGCTGTCCTTTCAATTGTGAATTCTGTGATATTATCGTCTTAGACGGGCACAGGCCACGGACAAAGGATAAACACCATCTGGTAGCTGAATTTGAGGCATTATATCGTCAAGGATGGCGGGATGGCGTATTTATTGTTGATGATAATTTTATAGGAAATAAGAGGAAGTTAAAGGGAGAAACGCTACCAGCGATAATTGGATGGTCCCAGGAGAGAAAATACCCCTTTAGGTTTTTTACAGAGGCATCTATAAATCTTGCTGATGATGAAGAGCTAATGCAACTGATGACCAAAGCAGGGTTTGACACAGTATTTGTTGGCATTGAAACCCCAAATGAGAAGAGCCTAGTTGAATGTAGCAAGTTTCAAAATATGAATCGTGATTTGATAGCCTCAGTTAAGAAGATGCAAAACTATGGATTACAGGTACAAGGGGGGTTTATTGTGGGCTTTGACAGCGACCCACTTTCAATTTTTGAAAGTCAAATCAATTTCATTCAGAGGAGTGGAATCGTTACTGCAATGGTTGGTTTGCTAAATGCTCCTCCTGGCACAAGATTATACCAAAGACTGAAAAGGGAAAACCGTTTATTGCCGGGCGGTTCTGGCGACAATACAGATGGTACAATCAACTTTATCCCCAAGATGAACCATGAAACTCTCATGAATGGCTATAAGAATATCGTAAAGACAATTTATTCATCCAGACAGCATTACGAACGGATTAAAACATTTCTAAAAGAATATAAACCTCGAAGAATGAGGAAGGGCAAACTCCACTTTTGCGAGATTAGAGCACTTGTTAAATCCATGTGGGTTATGGGTGTCAAAGAAAAAGGAAGGAGATATTACTGGGGGCTTTTTAGTTCCACCTTGTTCAAAAATCCCCGGCTTTTTCCTTTATTCATAACTCTTACCATCTATGGATTCCACTTCCGTAAGGTGGCTAAGAAAATACAGTAGTCCCCAATTTTGGCTCTGTATTAGCGCGTTAACCTCCTATTATACCTTTCTATCGTGCTCTATACTTATTCACCCTACGAATGGGCGTTTTGTGCCACGGGATAGGTTGGAGAAGTAACGACCTAATCAGCCGATGCTGTAGAATCCAAGCTCGATAAGCCCCTCTCCGTTATGCACTGCTGTTGGCGCTAAGGCTTCGCAAATATAAAATTCATCGTATTGAAGCTGGGATAAGACCATCTAAAAGATTCAATAAATCCATCTAAGGCTTAGTTAGCAATATAGGTTTTGGGTGGCTGGGCTTGCAGAAGGGAGCGAAAGCTTAGTTGTCTCATGGTTTAGTCCTCACCATAGCATGCGAGCCAGATACACCCCAGCCCGTTGTGAATTGCTATCAGTGGCAAGACTGGAGTGACATAGAGCTCGGCGCAATCGAAGCGGGATAAAAGCCTTCTCTTTAGTTCCTCTGTCGCATCAGGCACATTGGCGTGGTTTATTACAGCATGCAGTTTTTTATTTCCGCTTTTTCCCTTCACTATCTCCAGCATCTTTTTCATCAGCTTGGTTTTAGTTTTAGCTCTTGTTAATGGTACTACCACTCCTCCGGTGGAAGCATCTAGTCCTAAGGGCGACTTCGTGGAGATTGTGGAGCTAGTCCAACGGCGAGCTTTGCCTATTCTGTCTCCCTTTGCCAGGTCATAGAGGTCTTCGACTATGTGAATCTGTCTTACTTTAGCTACCATGTTATTAGCCATCTCGGTTATTTTGGAGAGGCTTTTTCCCTTGGCAGCAGCTTTTGCTGCTTCCAGGGCAATGAGCATTTGGGCTCCACAGCAGGAGCCACTATTAACTATTTCAATGGTGACCTTATCTAACTCACCTCGGACCATCTCTTTAGCTTTCGTTGCTGCATTATACGCCATGCCTAATCTTGGGCTATAAGCTACACACAAAATGGACTTTACTTTCTTGCCTAGCGCTCGATAAGCCTTCAAATAATCTGATATAGAGGGAGATGAGGTTGTGGGGAATTTTTCTGCCTCCCTTAATTGAGGTAATTGAGCATAGAACTCACTCGGATTTATATCTGTGTCCAGATAATCTTTGCCATCCATCGTAATATGGTTTGATACTACTGTAATACCATAAGTTTCTGCTATTTCTGGTGTCAAAAGGGAAACTGAATCAGTCATTACGGCTACCTTGCTCATGTTACCCTCCTTATCTTAGTCAAGAAGCTGCCCTGATCAGTCGCTGCCATAGAATCCAAACGATATAAGCCCCTCACCACTGTGAACGGCTGTCGCTGGTGCAGCTTCATTGACATAAAGCTCATCACAGTGGCATTGCGAGAGAAGCATTTCCTTCAATCGCTCAGCTTGTTCGAGGACATTAGTATGGACTATAGCGGCATGGAGTTTCTTATTTCCTATCCTTTCTTTGGCTATGTCAACCATCTTCTCCATCATTTGGGTTTTAGTTTTAGCTCTGGCTACGGGCTTTGTTATCCCTCCAGTAGAGGCATCGACCTCAAGTATAGCTTTGAAGCTAGTTAATGATTCCGCTTCAGCCCAGGACTTAGCCTGAAATATTCGGCCTCCTTTATCCCGGTAGAAAAGGGTGTCAGTTCCCTCGAGCAGGTTTACTCTTGGTATTACCTCATTGAGTAATTTCATGATCTCATTGATGTCTTTGTCTTCCTTTGCTGCCCTGGCTGCCTCAGTAACGATGAGTAGCTCACCTGCCTCAATTGTGTAAGAGTCAATAACTTCAATCCTCTTTTTGGGTAGCTTTTCCCGAGCCATTTTCTTGGCCTCTACGGCAGCTTCATATCCTTTAGTAAAAGCTGAGGTCATGGAAATATGCAGGATGGCTTCTGGACTTTGAGCTAGTTGTTGGTAAGTATGAAAAAATTCCCCCACAGAAGGGAAAGAAGTGGTAGGCAGGTTATCTTTTTCTTTAAGCCTGTTATAGAGCCACTTCATATCTATTTCTGTATCCAGATAATCTTTACCATCTACGATGACATGGAACGGTACTGTTGTGATGTCATATTTTTCTGCTATTTCCTTGGGTATCGCAGCTATACTGTCAGTCATGATAGTTACTTTCTTCATATTAATCTCCTTCGATTGGCTGTGCTTCAGTCCTCGCTGAACCAGCCAAGGCGAAGTGCTTCCGGTCCGTCATGGACTACAGTCACTAGCGAAGCACCCGTAATATGAATTTCGCTGACTGGTACTTGTGATAGGAGTAGTTGTTTTAGCCTCTCTGCTTGCTCCGGTACATCGTCATGGCTCACCACTGCGTGTAACTTTCTGCCTCTATTCCTTTCCTTGACTAGCTCGAGCACTTTTTCCATTGCTTTAGCCCGGGTCCTAGTTCTGGTAAGAGGTGTCATGACTCCTTTTGTGGAGGCGTCCAGCTCTAGGATAGGTTTCGTAGCGAGTGCAGATTCTGTCCAGGCAGCGGCTCTGCCCATTCTGCCTCCCTTTCCCAAATAATAAACTGTATCAAGTATATAAAGAAGGTTAAGCTTTGGTATTAATTCATTGACAATAGCAATGATCTCGGAAAGGTTTTTATCTTTAGCAGCAGTCCTGGCTGCTTCTAGAACACAAAGTAGCTGTGCTCCGTGAACAGTACGAGTGTCGATCACTTCGATAGCAGTCTTGGGTAGCTCATCTGTAGCTATCTTTTTGGCATGCATAGCCTCTTTGTAGCCCATTCCAAGCGACGAGGTGTAACAAATATGCAAGATGGCTTTTGCCTTCTGGCTTAATTCCCGATAGGCTTCTAGATACTGTCCTGCAGTGGGAGAGGAAGTTGTAGGTAAATTTTCCCTTTGTGCTAGTCGTGTGTAGAAATGGTCTCTGTCTACCTCTGTTTCCAAATAGCTCACGCCATCCATTATCATATGCAGGGGTACTACTTTGATATCGAATTCCTCGGCTACCTTCGGTGGTATCCCAGAAACGGTGTCAGTCATAATGGCTACCTTATTCATTAGAACTCTCTTTCAGTTGATGCCTCGCTGCTTAATATATCGCAGTCCG
>CAYTBB010000096.1:0-4749 GCA_964435965.1 uncultured Dehalococcoidales bacterium | reverse complement strand
TTAGCAAAGAAGAAATCTGGGTTACGCATCAAGTATTGGTCAAGCGGATTATCCTGAGCGATAAGAAAGCTCAATGAGTTACCGCTACTTCGCCCACTACGCCCTGCTTGCTGCCAGGCACTGGCTATGCTCCCAGGGTAGCCGGTAAGCACCGTGGAATCCAAATCACCAATATCTATGCCCAATTCCAAAGCAGTCGTGGCTACCAAACCGAGTAGCTCACCATCAAGGAACTGACGCTCAATTTGGCGTCTATCCTCGGGAAGATAGCCTGCTCTATAAGGGCTGATTCTGTCAGATAGCGAAGCAGGTAATTGCTCCCGAGCATAAAGGTAAATAAGCTCAGTTATCTTACGAGTGCGGGCAAAAACGAGGCTACGTATATCGTTCTGGATTAGCTCAATAAGAAGGAAAGTAGCCTCGCTGTTAGGGCTGCGCCGCCTTGACTTAGCCTCATCAATTATCGGCGGGTTCCAAAAGGCAAAATGCTTTTCACCATGTGGCGAACCATCCCCGGCAACCGCCTCAAAGGGCAAGCCAACTAAATTTTGGGCATGCTCTTTGGGATTGGCAATAGTTGCCGAGCAACAAATAAATTGAGGATTAGAGCCATATAAGGCACAAAGCCTCCGTAACCTCCGCAGCACATTAGCCATATGAGAGCCAAAGACGCCTCGATAAACATGAGCCTCATCAATCACCACATACTTAAGCTGGCGTAACAATCTGAACCACGACTGATGGTTAGGTAAAACACCGAGATGGAGCATGTCTGGGTTGGTAAGCACTACCCTGGCTTGTTTCTTTATGTTAGCCCTCTCAGCTTGCGGCGTATCACCATCAAAAGTAGCTACCGCCCTTTCAGAAAGGAGCTCAGGACAAGCAATTTCTTTCAGGCTACGTAGCTGGTCTTGAGCTAGAGCTTTAGTGGGGAAAATATAAACAGCACGGCTACCTTTGTCGCCCAAAATTGCCTCAAGCGTTGCCAGGTGATAGCACAAAGTCTTGCCACTGGCACTGGGTGTAGCTACTATAACGTTCTTCCCGGCAAAAATAGCATTCAGTGCCTCCGCCTGATGGCTATAAAGAGCCGACAGACCCAAAGATTCAAGGCGTGTCTTAAGAACAGGATGAAGGGGCTTATCTAGCCTGCCAAAGGCAGCATCCTGCGCCGGGATATGCTCAATGTGAACTATCTGCTGTCTATAGTTACGTAAAGCGGCCAAGTAATGAAGAAAGGCAGCAACACCCATGGAACATTCAAAAGGCTGGGAAGACCTCTATTTCCGAATTCAGCAATTCCAGTTGGGGGTAGTTCTCCAGAATAAACTTAACTACGTTTGCTAAAGTTTCATCAGCGTGCCTTCTGTGATTGCTAACGCAAGCTACGCCCAAGGTAGCTAGCTGCCATAAATCTTGATTATCAATTTCAGCTACAGAAACATTATAGTTATTTTGCAGCCGTGTAATGATAGATTTAATTTCTCGCCGCTTGCCCTTAAGGGACTGATTCTCAGGAAGGCGAAGTTCTATCCGGCATACACCGACGTTCATCCCGCTAGCAATCAGGCCTGCTGTTCTCTAATCTTGGTATAACACTCACCACAGTAGACTGGTCGCCCCTCTCTAGGCTCAAAGGGCACTTCGCATTCCTTACCACAATCGGCGCATATTGCCTTGTACATTACCCTTGGGCCGGAGCTACCATACCTTCGCTTAGTTGTGCGACATTCCGGGCAACGACTAGGTTCATGTTGTAAACCCCGCGAGCGATAAAACTCCTGCTCACCTACAGTAAAGACAAAAGTTTTACCACAGTCCCGACAGGTCAAGGTCTTGTCCGCTGGAGCCACTGCACACCTCCTTTAGCTATGAATAATCTTACCTTGTTTGGTTACAGTCTCCATCAGCTCAAGGCCTCTACTGAATAGTTACCTGAGACTCTCAAGAACAGCAACACTATATACAAGGTTTTACCTTGGCTACTATACACCGAAAAAATATTTTAATCAATTTCAGTGCTAAAAACACTTGTATAGCAAACAATATCTATCTCGAAGTAGCCCGATGAGCATGCTCTATGGGGAAAATGCCTCGTTCTGGGTCGCCTCACAGGTCTGACAAACATCGAGGCAAAGACCACACCCATCACAAGAATCTATCTGGTTGACTGCTTCCTTTGCTTCCATGTTTCCACTATACTATCAACAATGGCACTTAAGGCAATAGAATGGCTTGATGATAAGTTGAGAATACTAGACCAGGGCAAGCTCCCTTGGGAGCAAAGCTTTGTTGACCTAGCCAGTTACCAGGATGTGGCTCTAGCTATCAAGGAGATGAGAATTCGTGGGGCGCCAGCCATTGGAGTTGCTGCTGCTTATGGAATTGCCCTCGGGGCACAAGATATAAAAACGACTGATGAAGATGACTTTCGGAACCAATTAAATCAAGTCATGCAGACTTTGGCCACTACCAGGCCTACCGCCGTCAATCTTTTCCAAGCTATCAATAGGATGAGGAAGATAACTGCCATAGGCGGCAATATCCCTGAAATAAAGGAAGCTCTTATAGCCAAGGCAAAGCAAATTCACCAAAAAGAAATAGAAGCAACTAAACGACTCAGCCAACTGGGAGCCGAACTTATCCCAGATGGCTTCACCATCCTTACTCATTGTAATGCTGGCTCTTTAGCCACCGCTGGCTATGGCACTGCCCTGGGTGTAATCAAAGCTGCCAAAGAGCAAGGAAAGCGAGTAAGCGTTATCGTCACAGAGACTCGCCCCCTTCTCCAAGGAGCCAGACTGACAACCTGGGAATTGAAGCAAGAAGGTATCCCGGTAACCTTGATTACTGATTCCATGGCTGGCTATTTTATGCACCATAACAAAATAGACTGCGTCATTGTCGGAGCTGACAGAATTGCTGCCAACGGCGATGTCGCCAATAAGATTGGCACCTATACCCTGGCCGTGCTAGCTAAAGAGAACGACATCCCATTTTACGTCGCTGCCCCAACCTCTACCATTGACCTCTCCCTACCTTCCGGAGCTGAAATCCCCATTGAAGAGCGAGCCCCTGACGAGGTAACTCATATCCAGGGAGCGCCCATTGCCCCGAAAGGAATAAATGTTGCCAACCCCGCCTTTGATGTAACGCCCCATAATTATATAACCGCCATTATCACCGAAAGAGGTATAATAGAAGAGCCTTACCAAGAAGAGCTAATAAAGATAGCCACTTAAAATGGTCGTGTAAGGAGGTGATGAAATGCCTACCTATGAGTTTTGGTGTCCCAAATGTGCGAAGGAGTTTGAGGTTAAAAGACCTATAGCTGATTTTGACAAGCCTGCTTCTTGTCCCGATTGCGGCACCAAGGGAGAAAAACTGATTTCCACCTTCGCCTCGAAAATTGGCTATACCATGCAAGTGCCAGCAAAGCCACCTTTCCGAAAGAAGGGCGGTGAGAAGAAAAAATAAGAGGGCGCTGGCTAAGAGGTCGTAATATGGAGCTTTCTCCACTGGCAAAGGAAAGACTGGCTAGGATAGGTGCTCTATCGCCAGAGGAAAAAGAGAGGATGAGGCGGTCAAGCGAACTTGACTCTTTGCTCTCCCAATACTTCAAAGGCGATGTAAGCTCCGAGGACCTATGGATAGAGCTGAAATCCCTTAAGGAGCAGCGCGGTGAATCTATCGTAAAAGAGGCCCAGATCAAGCTGGTAGATACGCTTCGTTTGCAAATGAGTCAGGAGGATTTTGAGCAACGCCGCAGCGCTGTTTTGGCTTTAGAGACGATGAAACATGAAGGGAAATATCCCAGCCTAGAGCTGGTCCTGAATTCGATCCAAGCCCTGCGCCAAAAATATACCCAAGTAAAAGAGCAAACATATAACCAGCTTAAAGTGGGCCTAGAAAGGCAGCTCCAGGCAGTAGCTCAACAGGCGATAAGACGAGGTATGAAGATTGACCTGGAAAGCTCCTTAGAGGCAAACATCAAAAACAGCCCTCAATGGAAGGAGTTCATCTCCAAGCACGAGAGAACCGCTGGGGAGATGTTTAATAGCTATGTGAACAGGCTACGGGAGCTTATATAGACAGGCAAAAACATTAGCCTGCTTCCCCCAATTCGGTAGACTTTCACCAAGAATTATCCTATAAGTGTTTGATAAATCAACATTAATCTAGTATAATCTTTATAGACCAATAAAGGAGGTAAATATTGGAGAAGCTGCTAACTGTGGATGAAGTTGCTGAATACCTCAGGCTAAACCGAGAGACTGTCCTCCGTAAAGCCAGAAGGGGAGAAATTCCGGCAATTAAGATGGGCTATAGAAGCTACCGCTTCTACAAAGATCAGATTGACGATTGGCTCAAGGCAAAGGCAGAAACAAGAAGAAAGGAAACCAAAGCTAAACAAGCAGAGGCGATTAGTCTTCCCACCTATAACATGGGGGGAATTAAGGGTAGCTTAAGCCGACGGGAAATCTATAAAGACCTCTAATGAATAATCCTATTTTTCTTGATACTAACTTGATAGTCTATGCTACCAACAAGGATAGTCCCTACCATGCTAAAGCAAGCGCTTTAATGGAAGCAATCGGTAAGGGGAAACTTGAGACATGTCTTTCCCTGCAAGTACTGGGCGAGTTTTATGCCACAGCCACTAATCCCAAGAAAATAGAAAAGGCATTAACACCTGAAGAGGCTGTCCTAGTAATCGAAGGGCTTTTAAGAACAGATACTATCCTGAAG
>CAYTBB010000095.1:0-5053 GCA_964435965.1 uncultured Dehalococcoidales bacterium | reverse complement strand
GGAGAGTCTATAACTGTAGCGAGTCTGGTTCCTTTTCCTCCTTTCCTCAGGTAGACTCTATGCGTGGATGCATGCGCCATGACGTTTCCGCCTGCTGGTCTGTTAGGATCTCCGAAAAATGCTGTAGGGTTAGCCTGAACCTGATTCGTAATCACAACTGATATGTTATATGCTTCTGTTAGCCTCAGCAGCTTGTGGAGTTGGCTGTTAAGTTTCTGTTGGCGTTCTGAAAGGTTTTCTCTGCCAACGTATTCGCCTCTGAAGTGACCAATCATCGAGTCTACGACAACTAGTTTCACGTTGTTTTCTGGACAAAACTTGAAGAGATGATCTGTCAGCAAACATTGATGGCTACTGTTGTAAGCCCGAGCTAGAAAGATGTTTCCCAAAGTTTCGTGGGGATCAACTCCCAGCGATTCAGCTATCTGGAAAACTCGTTCAGGAATAAAAGTTCCCTCAGTATCGATGTAAACAGCGTTGCCGTTTAACCCTCCCTCCTCTACTGGAAGCTGAACCCTAACGCAGAGCGACAAACATATCTGGGTTTTGCCCACGCCATACTCGCCTATGAGTTCGGTCATGGCTTGGGTTTCGATTCCGCCTCCCATAAGCTCGTTTAGGTTATTGGAGCCCATGGAGCACCTGAGCATGTCCTGTCTCTTTTTCCACAGGTCTTCTGCTGTTATGAAGTCGACGCCCAGTTTTTCTCGAGTGGCTTTCACAATGTTAAGGACGGTGTTGAAGCCTATTCCCGTCTTTTCCGCTATTTCTTTGGGTGGAATCACGGAAATTGCTTCTGCGGTTGTGAATCCGGAGGCTTTGAGTTTGTTGGCTGTGGCGGGTCCGACGCCGGGAAGGTTTTTCAGATCGTTATCTTCTTCCATCTCAATTTCACCTTTTCAATTATTGAATTATCATTTCGATGTTTGATATGGAGTTCTCGATGAATTGTTTTAAACTATGTGGCACACCGTATGACTACAGAGAGGGGAGAGATCAGTGAAAGTAATCTTATTTTCAAAAATATTTCTTCAATTTAATGGTTGACCTAAAGAACAGAAAATGGAGTAAACACGCAAAAGCGGCTGGGTCTATAAACGTTGAAACAAAGGCTTATTTTTCGGAAAGAGTAAGACATATTATCATATTTTATCTGGATCAAATTTATTGTCTTGATTATCGCTTATTCTCTCTATTTTCTTCAAATATTCAAAAACTTCTGGAGAACTAAATTTTCCTGAGAATTTTAAAAGTCTGTGATGAGGAATTCTCCAATTTGTTTTTTCAGAAACATTACTGTAAAGATTTTCTAAAGCTTCATCAGGTTTAGGATCAATAATAATTAATTGTGATTTTTTATTTGACATCATATTCTCAATAATTGCTGTATTTATTGGTTCATCTCTGAAGGAGTATCCTATAACTAACAATTTAGTCCATGATATGCTTTTGAATATCTTAAAAAATGGGAAAAATTGGTGATTAAGAATATCCTTTTCCCTAGTTGGATAAATCATCATTTCTTTTTCTACTTGTATTTTAAAAGGTAAAGGATTTGCATGTGGATCTAGTTTTGTCTTTATCATTTTATTTTCTTGCAAGAATTGCCAAATCGAACCATGTAGCTTAATAATTCCTCTACTTCTTTCAGGAAGATATGGATCTGATAGCAAAATTGGATCAAAATGTTTCACTAAAAATCCAGAGTCTTTATATCCATCTGTAATTGCCACTTCTTTTTTTAAGAAATAAAGCTCAAGAGCCATGTCATAATTTGTAGTAACAAATAATCTGCCAATGTTTACACTTCTGGGTCCTGTTTTTCCTATTATTTGTTCTGTGCACCCATTTTCTTTTGTTACTTCAAGTAATTGGTCCATACATTTTTCTACAATGCTAAATTTTTGTTCATTGCAAATAATAGAGCATTTATCGTAGATTATTTTTCTTAGATCTGATAATACTTTTGAGTAATCATAATCTAAAGGAAGATTTTTTTTATTTTTAACTAAGAAAGCAGTAAAAGGTCCAGCATATTGTACTGATTTAGTTGGGTTTATTAGTCCTTCAAGTATTGAGTAAAGTGCTTCAAAATCCATTACCATGTCAAATTCATTAAGTGAATCTTCAATACTCTGAACAATTTTCTCATGTCCTAATCTCTTAAGAATGTCTAGAGCATATTCTGAAAATTCTTCTAATGTAGGTATTCCGTAAGGTTTTGATGCGCCAGCACCCAAAAATATCATTATGTTTATCCCCTAGCTAGATTAGCTAATCACCATTTATTTAAATTAATTTTTTTCTATTGTTCACTCATAAAAAAAGGGGGAGTTTTGCAAAAACACAGTGGTGATATCACCATCATGGAACAAACAGCCATTCCCTTAAGGTTTTTCCCTCTTCATTCCAGGTTTAGGAAATTTTTGGTTTTCTGAATACACCTAATTTTGTTTGGGGATTTAGATACATAAAGTCCCATCCTGAGTTTATTAGATCGTCTTCTTCTTTCTCTGTGCGTGGTCTTTTTGTTATGAATTGGTTTGGTTGTTGAGTCTTGTAGATCTGTTTGTACATCCTAAGGTAAATGTAGGTTGTATTTGGTTGACCCAATTTCTGCTGCTGTTGTTGCATTGACAGTATTTGTTTTAATCAAATTATTACAAGGGAAGAAAGTGGTCGTATAAATCAAATGGAAAAGGAAAAAAGGTTAATGGGAAAAGAAGCGGTATTTTTTAAGAAAGCTACTCCTGAAGAAGAAAAAACAACAATATTCGGTTAATACTAACAGTAATATCTGAAACAAATTTCTGTGGTACAAGTAAGAAGTGACAAATTTAATATATATTACTCGCTTAATGAATTATTATGTCAGGTCTTCTTTACCCATCAGATATCTACGAAATACTTCGTGAAATGTGGAACGATCCTAGTCATAAATCATATAAAATTTCCAATTTTCCTAAAAAAGAGATCTTTAAAAAATTGATCGATACCGTTTATCATGCAAGTTTTTTAACTGAAGAACAAAGAAGAATTTGGTTCAGAATTGTTTATGTTTCCAAGGATGAATTGATAACAGAAGCTCAGATACCACAAAGAGAAATTAGGGTAGTTGAGTTTTCAAAAGCAAGGGATTTCACTATTGGTGAATTGGTAAAATTAGCTCCAGCTGCCGATCCTATCCAAGTTTTAATTGGAGTCTACCATGCAAAATCCTCAAAAAAACTGAAGATTTGGGGTCTTATTGAAAATGGGACTACTTTCTGGGAATTGACTAGACATGAATCTATGTTTGGAATTAGTCCACCTGATGCTCTTACGCTTTCATCAAAAAAGGCTGGACAAATTATTTTTTCAAGAGCGGGGTATATATTCCTTCGACTCGATCAAGGTAAAATTGAAAAACCATCTGGAACCATTTTTGATAAAGGACCAATTGCGAATTTCCTACAGACTGGAAGAAAAAATCTACGTAATGAGTCTAAAAAAAGGATGGAAAAAAAGAAAGTTCCCTTCCCGAATGGGTGGAATGCGTTTCAGTATGTCACTTTTATTGAAAGAATTCTGAATGGGATTCGAGAAAGATTTCATGGCGGTACATTAATAATAATACCTGATAAAATAAACCCTAGCGACACTAGATTAAGGGATAGAATTGTAATTAAATATCCATGCGATTTTGATGCTTTAAATCCATTAATAGACCAAATTGAAAAATTCTATTATTACGAAAGTTTATTGAAAAAATTTAGAAAACAAGAGATCATTTCATCTGAAGATGCAAAAGAATGCATCAACACTAATAAAGAACGGCAAACTACAGAAAGGAGACTTACTGAGACTGCAAATTTCATATCTTCTCTTTCTGCTGTTGATGGAGCAGTTGTTATGACTGAAAATTTACACATACTTGGTTTTGGGGCAGAAATTATTGCGATTTCTCCTTCCCTAAATAAAGTAAAAGTGATAACTGATTATAAGAAAAATACAGGAGAATTCAGAAACATAGAGTTGTTTGGAACAAGGCATCGATCAGCATTCAGATTTTGCTCTAGTTTTGAAAATGCTATAACAGCAATAGTGTCACAACATGGTGGAATCAAATTAGCCAAAAGAGTGGGTTCAAATGTCTTGTTTTGGCCCAATATTTCTTCACCAACCCTAGGAATTTAAAAAAAGGGGATTTTTGCAAAAACACAGTGGTGATATCACCATCATGGAATGAACAGCCATTTCCTAAACGTTTTCACTGTTTACTTAGCTTTTTCAACTACTAATGGTTGCAACCGTGAACGCTTTTCGCCCAGAAAACAATAAAAAACTCGAGTATGTCTTACTCCACAAAAAGATATATTTACTTTTGTTTACTTAGAACCATTTCAACTCTGATGTTGGTTGAGTGGAAAGGCAGAGAGAAGGCATGGTTGAGCATGGTTCTGGAAGTTAACTATAAAGTTAGACTGTTTAAGCCCTCTGATTTAGAAGGGGTAATTCGGATAAACAGAGAATGTCTTCCCGAAAACTACACCACACTCTTTTTCATGAATTTGTACAAACGCTTCTCAGAAACATTCATCGTCGCTGAAGTCAACAGAGAGATAGTGGGCTACGTTATGTGCCGCATCGAAACCGGAATTCAGGTTTTTAAACTGCTGGGAATAACAAAGAAGGGTCATGTGATTTCCATCGCTGTCCTGCCTAATCATCAGCAGAAGGGAATCGGTTATGCGCTGATGCGAGAAGCGACGCAAGCCATGGTGAACTACAAGGCAAAGGAGTGTTACTTGGAGGTTAGGGAAAGCAATCTGCCCGCTGTAGGGCTTTACAAGAAATTGGGGTTTGAAATCGCGCGAACGCTCAGAAACTACTATTCGGACGGAGAAAATGCCTTCGTTATGGCAAAGCAACTGCCCCTTTATATGAAGTGAACAAAAAATTTCTATAATGTTTACTTCAATTTTGTACTTCATTTTGTTACATGGTTAAAGCAATCAGGCTACAGGCACTCTCTAAAGCAGCAAATTACAGAAAAAATTTGTTTACCCTAAAA
>CAYTBB010000094.1:0-5059 GCA_964435965.1 uncultured Dehalococcoidales bacterium | reverse complement strand
CTCCTAATGCTACTTCCTCCTACCACCTCCGTCAATATATCATGTCACGATGTATTGTCAGCCCAAAACTGTTAGTGCATAAATAGCGAAAGGGCAGACCATCCTTGCAAGCATTTGAACATTTAACTGAGCCGCCAAAAACTAAATCTCAAATCGCATGCCGGTGCGCAAAGGCGAGAATCTTTCTTTAAAGGTAAGGTAAAACTCGACTTGCGCTTTGAACCCTGTGCAATGACCAGCGCTTATCCGTGCCACACTCAACTTAGAAAGCTCCTCAACCGTTCTCTTTATTCGAGCCTCAGGTGCCCCCACAAGATGCAGCCCACCGATAATAGCCCCTATCTTCTCACAACTAGCTAATTCTACTGCCTGCTTTACAATATTAACGATCCCAGCATGGCTGCAACCTGTTACAATTACCAGACCTTTCTCTTTAACATTCGCTACCACAGAAATATCGTCGAGCATCTGGTCATCTTTGATCCTCCCATTTTCTATCGTCTTCACCCCTATCCCTACTTCCTCAAACTCAGTTTGCCTCTTTACTTCGCCGGTCGTCATAATCCCGGGCATTATCACAAGAGGGTCTCTAGTGAGAAGAAGTTTCCCACCAACCTTCTCTATATTATCCTTTGAATCATCAGGCATAATGCCTACATGCCTAAAATAGGTATCAATAACAAAATTTGGACGAAAGATATCTGGATGAGCAACTACCGAAACATCCCTTTTACCTATTTCTCTGAGCATATTCACTACTCCTTTGGTGTGGTCATAATGGCAATGAGTTAGAACGATCACGTCAATAGCCGATGGGGAAATATTCATGATTCTCATATTGCTAAGAAGGGCTTGTGAGTTTTGACCAACATCAACGAGGATTCTCCTAATATTCGAGTCCTTTGTTCCTTCAAGAAGAAAGGAGACTCCGTGCTGTCCTAAATATGGACTTTCATAAAGGACAGAATCCTCTGCCAAGACTGTGATTCTTAAACTATCTAACGCACCAAGTTTCTCCATACCTGTCCCTTTGTAATAAGCAAAATGCCACCACAGTTATGGCAGCACTTTGCTTCACACTTAGCAATTGCGAAATAATCGCTTACATGCTCCAGGCAATTACTTCTATCGTAGCATCCCTGTAGCCAGTTGGAGTCGCAGGATCCTTCACCACTTCCCAAATTTCAAAGGCACCAGAGGTGCGATCGCCTAATTCATTGAAAGAGATGGGGCCAGTGGCAGCTTCAAATACCAGCTTGACCAAGGCATCCCTTATGGCTTCGCCGTCATAGACACCGGCTGCCTCTATTGCCTTGGCTGCTGCGTAGACTGCGTCATAGGTAGTATCACAGTAAGTTTCAGGAGGCTCACCAAACTTTTCAGTATAGTTAGGAACAAACCGTTCATAAGCTGGTCCGGAGCCAACAGTTCTAGTTCCAGCAACAATGGCCTTCTCCATGAACTCAGCGCTTCTCGCTTCTGCAAATAGACCTGAGCCATAATTGCCATCGCAGCCGAGCCAGGCAATTTCGTCCAGCCCCGTCTCTAGAGCCTGTTTAAAAATTATGATGCCATCATCAGCGTAGGTAACAGCCAGAACTACATCTGCCTTACTAGCCGCAATCTGCTGCAACTCTGTGCGATAGTCCTTCCTAGCGATATCGTAGTGTATCGATACCACATGTTCAAACTGGTATCCTGCCTCTTGAAGTCCCTCAACAAGCCCTGCTTCTAAACCTATGCCATAGGTATTATCCAATACTATGGTAGCCAACGCAGTATAGCCTTTCTCCATAACGACGTCGGCTAACACCCGACCTTGAGCATCATCACGCAGGCAGGTGCGGAAGTACCACTCTGTCCCCTCCAACTCAGAAAGTGGGACTCCTGTAGCTGACATGGTTATCAAGGGGATTTTGTGCTCCTTGGCATATGGTATGGAAAGCTCGGACGTTGGCGTGATCATAGGACCGACAATTACTTGTACCCCATCTATCTCAACCAGCTTCTTAACCCTGTCAAAGCCTTGGTCCGGGTTTGTAGCGCCATCCTCTTCCACCAATTCCACCTGCTTTCCCAATACTCCACCAGCAGCATTGATCTCCTCAACCGCCATCCTAGCACCATCCAGCATCCTGGCTCCCATAGGAGCCAATTCTCCACTGAGCTCTAGCACACAGCCAATCTTGATTGTTTCAGCCTCCTTTGGTGCGCAGGCCACCGCTGGAATAAGCAAACTCGCGGCAGCCAACACCAGTAATAGTTTTTTAATCATATTTCTCTCCTTTCATGGAAATTTAATTATCCAAATTGTGCACGGAAGATAAATCCGTGTCAATAGCCTTAGCCTCTAAACCTAAAAATCGATGCTTAGAGGATTCTTCAGTAAATAAGGAAGCAGCTTCTCCTTCCATAGCACAAGTGCCATTAACCAAAACATAGCCCCGATTCGAGACGCTCAAGACCTTTTTGACATTTTGCTCTACTATTGCTATAGCGATGCCGTTTTCTCTTATGCTCTCCATCTTAGACAGGATGGCTGAAGCTGGCTTAGGAGATAGGGAAGCTAATGGCTCATCGAGGAACAGAACTTTAGGCTGTGCCATCATAGCTCTAGCTATGGCTAGCATTTGCCTTTCACCACCACTTAAATTTCCTGCCAAGCCATTTTTTCTCACCTCAAGCTCAGGGAACATCTCGTATATCTCCGCCACCCCAGCTTTAATAGAAGCCTTACCTTTCCTGTGATAGGCTCCCATATCTAGATTTTCGGCTATAGTAAGATTGGGGAAGATATTGTTTATCTGAGGAACATAGCCTATGCCCATACTTACCGCTCGATCAGAAGCTATTCCAGTAATATCCTTGCCTTGATAAAAAACACTACCCTGAAATAGCTTGACAAAACCAAGAAAACTTTTAATCAAAGTCGATTTGCCACTGCCATTAGGTCCCACGATAGCCACGATCTCAGCCTCAGTTACCTTGACGGAAACACCGTGGACAATAATGACATCGCCATAGCCAGCATCAATGTTTTCAGCCGCGAAGATAGGTTCCACTTATTCTTCCCCCAGATATGCCTGATAAAAAGCAGGATCATCAATTATGACTTGAGGCTGCCCCGCAGCCACCGTCCTTCCTTTATCCATAACATAAACCCACGAGGCAAACTCAAACAATATCTCCAGCCTATGCTCCACAATGAAAAAAGTCATGCCATTATGAGAGAAATCTTTTAATTTCTGAAATATGCTCCTGCCCAACACAGGATTTATCCCCGCTGCTGGTTCGTCAAGGAGCAAAAGCGTTGGCTTAGCCATAAGCCCCCTAGCAACTTCCAGAAGCTTTCTCTGTCCTCCAGAAAGCTCACCAGCAGGGGAAAAAGCCTGGCTACCCAGCTCCACAAGCTCCAGGATATCTAGAGCTTCTTGGATTAGTCCTTTTTCCTGCTCCTGCCACTTTCTCCTCAGGAAAAGGCTATTTAATAATCTATCGCCCTGGTGTCCGCGTGCTGCCACCAGCATATTGTCTAATACGCTCATTTGAAGAAAGAGGCGCGGCAGTTGAAAGGCATTAACCAGCCCCAAGGCATAAATTTGGTGAGGAGCTAAGCTGCTGATGCAGTTACTATTGAAATAAATATTTCCCTGATCAGGTCTGTAGAGACCGAGGATGGTATTAAACAAGGTAGTCTTGCCACTGCCATTAGGTCCCACCAAGCCACAAATGCCACCATGCTTGACATCCAGGCTTACACTATTGACGGCATAAACGCCACCAAAATGCTTGCTAACTTCCCTTATTTCCAACAATGTTTTTTCCATAATAAATTACACTGGTTTTCTATCTGTTGAGAATGTACTCTATCGAGATCGAGGAAATTATACGTAAATGATTACTCTTTTATACAGCCCCTTTGCTCAGGGGCCCTATAAAGACAAAGAGACGAACACCAAAATGCCTGCTAGCTTCCCTTATTTTTAGTAGCGCTTCTTTCATAGCGAGCTAACTCTATTGCCTTTGTCTTAATCCGGCTTTCCTTTAACAACCCCTGTGGTCGGTAAAACAAAACGAAAATAATTAAAGCACCAAATAAAATATATTGCAAGCTACTGGGGTCAATGGGCAAAACTAAATAATCCTTAGCCATATTTGCCCCTCGATCGAACAGCTCCACCAGCCCAGCACCTAACAATACTCCCCAGTTATTAGCTGGTCCTCCCAAAAGAACCATTATCCACACGGTAAAGGTAACCATAGGCATAAACATACCGGGGACGACGTGCTGAAGATACTGAGCGTAAAGCCCCCCGGCTAGTGCAGCCATAGCCGAACCCAGCATAAATGCTTGAGCCTTATATTTAGCCCTATCCTTACCCAGTGCCTCAGCGGCTACTTCGTCTTCCCTTATGGCTCGCATTGCCCTACCGTAAGGAGAGTTGGCCAATAGCTGAACCGTAAGGAAACAGATAAACAAACAGAGATAAACTAAACCTATATTCTCTAAGCGGTAAATAAGATGAGAGCCCATCCAAGGGAAAATAGGAGAAACTGCTATTCCCCAATTACCCCCAGCAAGCCACTTCTCAGATTTCATAATCAACCTCAAGATTTCACCAAAAGCTAAGACGGCTATAGCTAAGTAATCCGCCCTCAGCCTCAGAGCAGGCAAAGAAATAAGCAAGCCAAAAATAGCTGAGATTAAGGCGCCAGCGATAAGGCAAAGATAAAAGGGAAGACCAGCTTGAGACACGAGGGCATAGGTGTAAGCACCAATGAGAAAGAAAGCTACCTTACCAAAATTGGCAAGCCCGGCAAAGCCAAACTCCAGGTTCAGGCTCAGAGCCACTATGCCAAAGATGCCAATATAGACAATAAGGTCCAGAACATAAAGTAAGGGATTCAAATCAAGCTCTCCTAAACAACATAGCTAATCCCTGCGGCTTCACGATTAGAGTTATTATCAAAATCAAGAAAGCTATACCTATACGATATGTCGTGGAAAGCCCCAGAGCTATCAAACCCACCACCCCAATATTTTCAGCTAGTCCAATGA
>CAYTBB010000093.1:0-5072 GCA_964435965.1 uncultured Dehalococcoidales bacterium | reverse complement strand
AAGTCCCACCCGAAAGGGGCTGAAAGGGTTCCGCGCATAGAATTTCATCTCTCCACAACAGCCAAAGACTCCAGCACTGCCCGAAAACATGTCAGCAAGGCTCTCATTCAGCTTACGGAGCTGATTCAGGAAAAGGGCGGAAAGATCAAACTCGTCAAATCAGAAACCTGAAGTGATCTAAAGGCTCTTCGTGAGAGCGGATGGCAAGAATGAAGTCTAACAGGAAGGATTCCTTGAAGGTGAAGGCGTATCGTTCCAGACTAGAAAACGCAGAGGGATACGGGGAAGTTTGGGAGATAGTGAAAGCCACCGTTAAAAGTTCTTTGAATGAACGAAGAGTCGGAATGATGCTGTTTCTCGACGATCTTCCCCTCCGGCTAGGAGCCTACCATTCCTTGGGAACCAACAACATTGTCTTGAATCGCGCCCTCGTGAACATCGTTGAGGCAGCATCAAAATCCAAGCGTTTAATCAACTCTTTCGTCTATGTCTTGCTTCTCCATGAGTATCTCCACGCTTTAGGGCGCCCAAGAGAATCACAGGTTAGAGCCTTAGTGTACAAGATTTCCAGAGAATCCTTTGGTCAAGACCACATAACCACTCAATTAGCAGAGCTGGGTCCATGGTCCATCCTGAAGGGCATCCCATTAGACGCCATGGATGTTCCAAAACGCGTCATAGAAATCGTGAAAGATTTCGAAAAAGCAGACAAAAAATACATTATCTGACCTAAATACCACATAAAAGAATATGCTAGCTATAGTATAATCAAACAACTGTTTTCAAAAGCCTTTTTTTCCATAACAAAACACCGATTTTTAGTGTTAAGAACTTAGCAAAGATTTGATAAAGGAACTAGTAAGTAACTAAAGCGATCGAAAAAATGTGTTGACCAAAAAGTCAGTTTCTGATTATTTTTTGCTTCTTCTCCAATCAAGGATAAATCAATGGTACCCACGTTTTCCCGGAAAAACAGTACGATTAGATTACTTCTTGTACAAAGCTTGTTAAGATTTAGTCAATCCACCACTTGACTGACTAGAAACTATAAGCACTGACTTTCTAAATGCAAAATGTATCACGATTGTATAGGCTTTAGGAGGTGAAAGAATGAATAAGAAAATTTTGATGCTGACCATGACTTTAATAGTAGTATCCATGATGATAACTCCGCTAATAGGAACAGCACAGGCATGCAGATGGAGAAAACCGAGAAAATGCAGAACCGTTGAGACTTTTACAACAACGCCTTTTGTAGATCCCATTACTCTGACTAATATGGAAGACTTAGAGACTGGCTCAGAGAAGTATGTATGTGACGGAACTATCAGAATTGCACATGGAGCTCTACGAAAATTTGACTATAATGGCCCATTAGGCACAGGAACACTCTACCTAAAGACATTAATCAGCATAGCCAACGTCGAAATCCCTTATGATATTTCGATTTCAACTGGAAGAGGAACCTACAAATATACACTAATTATTGATAACGGACCTTATGGAACTGGCACACTCAAAGGCATAGGAAAAATGGAGTGGGATTACGATATCACTGAGCTTCGTTTTGAAACATGGGACACCGCAAAATTAGTACCTGTCAAAGGTGACCTAAACATCAAATGCGTATCTGTTGAAGGCTATACATTGTTTTTCGACTGGTGGTGGACCACAACAACGGTAGTCTCACACAGCTAAACAAAACATACTTCAATGGTAGCAGACAAAAATTCAACATTTCCTTTTTTTTAAAAATTTTAAATAATAAAGGATGTTAACAAATTGAGTCTAGAACGGGTAATAAAGATCCTTGAAGATTTCGGTCTTAAGAGAATAGATGCTGAAGTTTACGTTTTCCTCGCAAAGAAGGGTCCTCAAAAAGGAAAAGACATGTCTTTTGCTTTGAAATTAACAAACCGACAGCTCTATCGTAGTCTCAAAAGGCTACAAGATCAAAATATGGTAATCTCAAACCTTGAACGTCCTGCCCAATTTTCTGCTTTACCCTTAGAAAAAATCTTAGATTCAATCATTAAAGACAAGATTAAAAAAGCACAAGCCATGAAAGAAACAAAAGAGAGCTTTCTCTAATCATAATAAATAAACAAAAAAATTGATCAAACCCATAAAATTCTTTTTTGTATTTTTATTAGAAAGGATTATTTTATTATCTCACAATTATTATCTAATGGGGAACTGGTATGAGTCAAGGGAAAGTGTTAGAAACTCTTTTTAACCTTGGATTCACCGAATTTGATGCTAAAGTTTATGTTTTTCTTGCAAAGAAAGGCCCCCAAAAAGCAAGCAGCATAGCTAAAAGTTTGAAAATTCGCAAGCAGACGCTCTATCTTATCCTCAAAAAATTGGAAAATAAGGGAATAGTTAGTGTTAGTCTTGAACGTCCTGCACGTTTTTCTGCACTGCCTATTGAAAAGATATTAGATTTATTTATTAATGCTAAGATGGAGGAAGCCCAACTTCTAGAGCAAAAAAGGAGTGAAATTCTATCAGATTGGAAGGCCATTTCCATTGAAAAAGATTCTGAATCGGCTCCAAAGTTTATGGTTATAGAGGGCAGAAATTATATTTACTCAAGAATTCAACAGATGATACAAGAAACAAAAGAACAGCTCTCACTTATAACTACGGTTTCAGGTTTGGTACGTGCTGATCAATTTGGAGTGATTGACACAGCCAAGTGTTATAGGAAAAGAAAGATAAAATTTCGATTTCTCACGGAACTATCTAAGCGGGATATAGATTCAATAAAAGCTCTTCTCCAAAATAATACTGGGAAGACATTTCATTTTGAAGGCAGAGTCCCAGATTTAGGTCAAAGACTCACTAATCGCATCATAATAAAAGATGAAGATGAAGCCATGTTCTTTATCTCCACGAAAGAGGACTTTGACGTTACAGAGCAAGAAGGTACATGTCTTTGGACAAACAGCAAAACCCTAGTGCAAGCATTTACAGCCCTCTTCGAAGAATTGTGGCACAAATCCACAGACCTTAGGAAAAAGATACATGAGCTTGAAACCGGCAAACCAACACCGAAAACCTACGTTATCAGCGACCCAGATGCAGCCGAGAGGAACTATTACGAAAAGATGAACACCGCCAAAGAAGAAATAATAATGATAACCTCTTCTGAAGGTCTTATAGACTCTTCCAGAAGTATACCTTTGCTGAACAAAAAAATTGGGAAATGCTTATCCATTAAAATCATGGCGCCTATAACGAATGACAACTTGGGCGCTGCGCTACAGCTATCTAAATGCTGCAACGTGAGACATGTTCCAACTAACTATTTGAGAACAACAGTTGTTGATAGCCAACACCTTTACCAGTTTAAGAACCCTCCGGCAGACCGAGAAAAAGGTGATCTAGAGCCATCTTTTGAAAACACTTTTTACACCAACGATCTTGAATACGTGGGCACGACTAAGAAAATGTTGGAGGACCTTTGGAAGAACGCTCGTGTCCCATCAGCTGTCACGTTGGAGGAAATCACTAGGTCACCTGTCCCCACGGTTGCTCCTATTTCTGATGACGAATACAGTATATCTAGGAAAGATAGTCCTTATAGGAAGTTGGTTGTTGACCTCGAAGAAAAAGGAGGTTTAGTAACAGCAGAACACGTTTTGAACAAGATAATCAACGCCAAGAGAATCCCCGCCAAAAATCCTCTAAAAGATATAGTACGGCTTTATGGGAGTATGGCATCTGCGGTTATTCATGCACCAAACAATCTTAATCTGCCAGACATGATAATGGTGTTCTATCACTGCAACAAGCAGTCTTCTTTCGGTGCTGAAGATTGGTTCCAAGTTTACTTGTGGCTTGAAACGCCAAAAGGTCACACTTTTGTACCAGTGGCTGTTGTTGGAGATAACCCCAGGAGCGTGAAATGGCGGAAAGTAAATTATTATACCGGCACTCCTGCTGCCCAAAACTGTCGCTTGTTAAGAAAGGATGAGCTCCAGATTCAGGTGCATGGTAACACTCTCTTTGCGGGTTGGACAGTGCCTATACCTCTGTTACCTAATAAATACATTCTTCCACCTGCAGGAGTACTGTTTGAAGGCTACAGCAGACTCAAAACGGTCGTCACTAAATCTGTCATGCCTTCTGGCGTAAAGGTCGTGATCGAAGGGAATGGTTTCGACGCATTTGTAACACTCTTTCACCCAAAATCAAAATATGCAGGACCAGGAACTGACGGAACAATAGGCAGAGATATGATCTTAACGACATATCCACCTGCGTGAAAAAGCAACTCTTCTACGATTAACTTCAAAGAAAAATAGAAAACCCACTGAATCTTACTTTAAACCATTAAGAGAAATTTTTTCCGGTTGTTAACCCCCCAAAAAATATATTATCTAGTGGAAATATGGAGTTCACGCATTTCCTGTGCATCAAGGTGTTTGAATGGTTATAGTCTTTGTTATCGGGACAGCCGGGTCTGGAAAATCTCTTCTCACGGCTTCCTTCAATGAATGGCTCAAAGTTGGGAAACAGAAGGCGGCGACCGTAAATCTGGATCCCGGCGTCTTACATTTGCCCTATGCGCCCGACATTGACATCCGCGACTACATAGACATTAACCAAATCATGGATGAGTATAGACTTGGACCCAACGGAGCCTTGGTTCTAGCGGCTGATCTGATAGCGGAGGAAGCTGAAAGGCTGGGAGGAGAAATCGAAGACCTCCAGTCCGATGTGGTTATCGTTGATACTCCGGGACAAATGGAGCTGTTTGCCTTTAGAGCCAGCGGACCCTACATCGCAAACGAGCTAACGAAGGAACAAAAAGCCATAGTATACCTCTTTGACGCTGTTTTCTCCTTTAATCCCCTCAACTACGTCTCGAACATGTTCCTTTCAGCTGCAGTTTATAACCGCTTCTTCTTTCCGCAGTTACATGTGCTCTCAAAATGTGACCTCCTTCCCCCTGAAGAGGCTAACCGCATCGTGGAATGGTCTACCGACCCTGAAGCCCTTGAGATTGTTATTGAAGAGAAATTAAGCGGTACGAGACGGCTTCTCAGCAGAGATATGATGCAGGC
>CAYTBB010000092.1:0-5132 GCA_964435965.1 uncultured Dehalococcoidales bacterium | reverse complement strand
TCACTTGTCGGCCTGCCGATGTATTGGAGCCTGAATTGGATAAAGCTAAAGAAGCGACTAAGGATGTTGCCAAGGATATTGGAGATGTGCTTACTTATGCCCTTTATCCCACTAGCGGGATGAGGTTCCTCAGGTGGAAATATGGTTTGGAGGAGCCACCTCCGGAAACGAAAGGGAAAACTCTGGAGGATATAAAGCGGGAAGACGAGCTAGTAGCTAAGGCTAAGGCTGGAGAGTTGGTGGAAGTTGGGCTTGCTGCTCCACCTCCAGTGGCCGAAGCAGCAGCAAAAATAGAGGAGGAAAAGGAAGTTGTTGCTGGGACTCCTTTGTTAGCACCAATGCCAGGTACAATCATACACTACCTGGTTAATGTAGGAGATGAAGTTAAAGCTGGTGATGGCATACTCGTTCTGGAAGCAATGAAGATGGAAAACATCTTACCTACTCCTGAAGATGGCAAGATTAAAGCCGTAAACTTTAAACCAGGCGATAAAGTGAATACCAATGATGTACTGGCCATAATTGGTTAATTGAATGGGTAAGACGCTAGCGAGGAAATTTCACAGAGACCTTTGACCATACCTATCCAACATACTTAAATTTTCTGACGGGCCTTTCTTGGATGCCGCTCCTGAGGTAGTCGGTAATATCATACACACTCTACTGATACGGTTTTGGATGCTACCTGTATGCAGTTGGTAAAAAGACTCGAGCAATTTGATGTCCTGGTCTTGCCCAATTTCGATGGAGACTTTATTTCAGATCTTTGTGCTGAGGTGGTTGGTGGCATGGGCTTGACATCAGGAGGTAATATAGGAGATGATATAGGGATTCTTAAGCCCACTCATGGAAGGTATTACTCTGTTTAAGATTGCCCAATTTATCATTCTCGTCGCTTTTGCTGTTTTTATTTCAGACCTCAGGAAGAAGAAGGGGATGCTCTCTTTGCTAAATGGCAAATTAACTCTTTCCATTAAGATTTGCTACCCTATTCTAATTTGTACCTATGGATTCATAATCGCCACCTTAGAATTGCTTTTGACCCTGGATTTCGTCGCCCTTGCGGTAACCTTTCTTGGCATGCTTCTTGTAGTGAAAGCGAAAATAGACCTCGGGAAATATCACACTTGGGCCGGGTTTCATTTTAAGGCGACGGAGCTTGTGACAGAAGGAGTTTACGCCTTTATTAGGCATCCCATTTACACAGGCGTGTATATTTTTGTACTCGGAGGGCTTGCAACTGCTATCTTCCGTGTGCCCTGGTTCTTGACCCTTATTGGCCTGATAACTTTAGTCTATATGATGGTCTTGATTCCCATAATTGCTTCACGGGAAACTGTACTTTTGACGCAAGAGTTTGGAGACGAATTCTTAAGATATCAAGAGCGGGTTCATGCCTTCTTACCCCTGCGAAAGTTTAGAGGATGAAGACTCAAATTGATGGAAAACAATATTGATGGGAAAGAGGGAAGGTCGGTAGATTCTGTTATGGAGGGAAGATAGTTGAACGTGCCAAAGTGGGAATATGGAGTATCTTTTAGATGAAGAGAAAGCTAGTTTGCATTCCTCCACTACTTGCTACTGGTATTATTCTTGGCCATCTCTTCTTTGTGGGCTGGTTGCTAGGTTTTCTGCTAACCAAATACATGGCCGGCAAAGCAAGTGGAAAACCTGGTAGAATAAAATCAATTGTCATTCCTTTTGGAAAGTACAAGATTCACTTTCACCATTGGCTTATCTCTTCAGGGATAATAATTCTTAGTCTGACAACAAACGTCCACTTTTTGGCTTCAGCAATATCCTACGGAGTTTTAAGTGGCTCGGTTTTCCAGGGTATTTACTATTACAGTGATTGGCATAGAATCCTGATTACCAGGAGACATCAAAATATTGAGAATATAATTGCCCCCTTCAAGTCTAAGAAATAAAGAGCACACCGGAAAATAATAGAAGCAAGACGCCCAAACTGCGAGCTCCCGAGACTTGGGCACTTCCAGCTATAATGCTCAATGTGTTGTTTTTGTCTCTCAGGCATGGATGACGGGGGCTTTCAACTGGAAAGCCTTCATGCGTCTTGGTTTTTGACCAAAATTGGACTAATAACTTTGGTTTATATGATGGCCCCCGTGTCAAATCATTTAAGTAGGTAACCCAACTTTAGGTTGTTGAATCATATGAAATGTAACCGTATGAGGTACCAACTTCTTATAGGGATCAATCTTTTGGGTTCTCCTTTTCTCCTCATAAGCCTTGTATAGCTTAGCTAATTTGGCATCTATGCTTCTCTTTAATTGGGCAGGATTTAAGCTAAGGTATACGCCTTCGATTTCTTCTTTAACTTCCTCCGGGATTTGATCTGATTCCATCAACCTCCGATATGGTGTCTCAGGAGTATCATACTTCCTTTTGATATTGCTACCCACCCTCTCTTTGCTGGCTAATTTCATTACTGGCTGAAGGAAATTTTTGTATAGCCTCAGCTCATTATGATAAAGGTTATGGGTAAAGTCTTAAAACAGCCACCAAAATATGAGAGAATGGTGGCATGGCACATTTACAGAAATGCCCACGATGTCAAAGTACAAAGAGTTGGGCCATAAGGCGTGGCAAAAGGAGATGTTCAGCTTGCCGATATGAATGGCGTGCAAATCGGTTGCCTTTACCTCTCTCACGTCCTGAGTGGAAACGTTTATTGCGGTGGTTTTTCTTGGGGCAGAGTAGCGCTAGAGTGGCACGAGAAGCTTATCTAGGACGGGGGCAAGTATTACGCGCATTGACACTAGTAAGACGAGCTATGGCACATGATATCCCGCCAGTATTTGAAGGCATTGTTGAAATAGACGAAACTTATTTAGGAGGAAGCTGGAGGAATAAACGTAAAACAGTTCGCGCCAAAGGAGCCAAAAGAAGTCGAGGCACAGCTAAGCAAGCTGTATTTGGCATTCTATGCCGTAATGGCCAAGTATGGGCTGAGGTGATTCCTAACGTGGAGGCTAATACTTTACTGCCATTACTCCGAAGGCGGGTAGCTACTGGAGCCATAGTATGCTCAGATACTTTTAGGAGCTGTACCGGAGTTGCTGCAAAGGGTTATGTTCATCGTCTGGTGAGACATGAACAGCAGGAGTACAGCGATGGTCAAGGAAATCATATAAATGGACTGGGGGGCTTCTGGGGCTACTTAAAACGAATGCTGGCAGACAAAGGTGGGATCAGACAGGAGCGGCTGCCCCCTCTATCTTGCAGAGTATGTTTGGAGGTATAATCACAGAGAGCTGGAAATTAAGGACCAAATTAAGTACATTTTAGCTCTCCTTGAAAACAGATATAAATTAGGTGGCTAAAATGGGACTTTACCCTTAAGTAAAGCCGAGATCAGAGACTCGCTCTATGGAAAGGAGGGTGTTATGAGGTTGGAAGGTAAGGTAGCGATTGTCACCGGTGGTGGCAAGGGGATCGGGAGAGCTATTTCTCTGGCCTTTGCCAGGGAGGGAGCTGACGTGGTAGTGGCTGCTAGAACCGTGTCAGCTCTAAAGGAGGTGGCTTCGGAAATAGAGGCGCTTGGAAGAAAAAGCCTTGCCGTAGTCACGGACCTCTGCGATCCTGAGCAGGCACTGGCAATGGTGGATAGAACTCTGGAGGAGTTCGGCAAGGTCGATGTGCTGATGAATAATTCAGGGATAGCAGGCCCCACGGCAACCGTTGCAGATATGGAACTTGAAGTGTGGAACCAGGTGCTAGCGGTAAACCTTACCGGGGCAATGCTTTGTGCCAAGCATGTTCTAAAGAAAAGCATGATTCCTCGTCAGAGCGGCGTCATCATCAACATGTCCTCTGGGATGGGGAGGAGAGGGGTTGGCTTGAGGAGTCCCTACAGCGCCTCCAAGTGGGCCATCATTGGCTTCACCCAAGCCCTAGCTTTGGAGGTGGGCAGGTACGGAATCCGAGTGAACTGCATTGCTCCTGGTCCTGTGGAGGGGGATCGTACTGAGAGGGTGCTCAGGGAGAGGAGCAAGGTTTTAGGGATAGCCTTCGAGGAGATTATGGAGAGCACCAAGGCGAGTTTACCCTTGGGTAGGATGGTGAAGCCTGAGGAGGTGGCAGAATTGGCGGTGTTTCTGGCTTGCGACCAGTCTAGCGGTATTACAGGTCAGACTATCAACTCAGCTGGCATCTCGATGAATTAAGCCCTTGTGATTGTTTTAGAGGCGCCCTTGCTGAATTCTTGTTGGCTTCCTGAGTCATTCAATGGTGAGAACCAAAAATGTGATTTTCAAGGCGGTGTTTGCTTTGGTCCAATAACAGTAGATAAGAATTTGGCTAAACCTGAAATGGGATTTTTTGATACTGTGCTCGTTCCCTAGAAACCAGTAGGGGAACCAGGGAAATACAAAAAATTGAGTGGAGATTCAGTCAGAGCATCTCAAACTCGGTTGCTCATGAGTGCACCAGACATGGATGCTTCAATCAGCCATCCCAAGGTTGCGCCAGGCAAGGTTATTTATAATCATCAACTCCTCATAAGTATCGTATCTCAAGTATCCAAATACTTTCCTCACATGGGTCCAGTTTTTTTGCTCGATGTAGGCATTATCGTTTTTCCTGTTTGGCCGTGACCTAGTAAATTCAAGTCTTTCTCTCTGGCAATACTTGTACAAGATCTGGTTGATGAATTCCTTACCATTGTCAGAATCTATCCCTTTCCAGTCAAAGGAGGTTCTCTCCCTTATTTCCCTCAAAGCCCAGAAACTGTGTTCTTGAGATCTCCCCATGGTAGCTTCATCTTCCCACCATCCCGAAGATACCTCAGTGACACTTAAGGTATTTATATACTCCCCTAAGCTAGAAGAGCCACAATGGACAACCATATCCATTTCAACATAACCCACATTTGAGGTATCCCACTCAGTAAGCCTTATGGGAACCTTCTGCTTTAAAAGGTAGCCAGGCTTGGGGCTACTTTTTGACCTCGAAAGGCGCAAAAATTCTCTTTGGTGTTTAAGCTTCCTATCAATTGTGGCTAGGCTCATCATCTTCAATTTCAAGGCTACCTCTTCCGGTATTTTAATCTCCCCAGGCCCCCTTAATCTGTCTACTTCCGCCCTCAGCAGGGACTTCAGCCTTTGACCACA
>CAYTBB010000091.1:0-5134 GCA_964435965.1 uncultured Dehalococcoidales bacterium | reverse complement strand
CTCAGGGAATACTTCTTCAGCTACCTTGCGTAGAGATTCCTTCATATCTATGCATACCTCTTTAACCTTCTTTGCGGGAATCTTTTTCAGAAACATCTTGAGGTTGGCAATCCTATCATCCCTCAGGATTCCCAACATCTTTCTCTTTTTAACCTCGGTTACTGTGTGCACCAGCTCCTGGTGTCTGAAGCTATGCTCATCAATGCCCAGGTATATCTCGTTCTCATCCTGTATGAAGCCCAGCGCTTCCTCGTCTATTTCCCTCTCCAAAAGGCGACGCAGTGTGCTGTAGCCCACTCCTGGCTCTCGCTTCACCTGACTGAAGTTTCTATCCTTGAGCTGCCATAAGGCCTCGGCTTCAGCCTGCCTGGTAAGCCTGGAACGGGATCGCACCAATTCCCTGCCCTCAGTGAAGGTATGCTTGCAGTCGCGACACTTCCAGCGGCTCCGGTGGAGTTCAAGGTAAACCTTTTTGCCATTGCTCCAGGTATGAAGTAATTCCCTCGGCTTACACACGCCATGCCTATAGAGCTTACTCGAGCCGCAATGAGAGCACTTCCTTCTTCCCTTAATCTCTGTCTCCACTATCACCTTCCCTTCCTCTCCCCAGACCACCCCCACTCTGTAATCTTTGAGTCCAAGTAAAATTGTGGTACCATTTTCCTGGCTCTTAGCCATTGGTGGTAAGACCTCCTTCCATTTAATTTTCGCTCTGGGATTCTTACCACCTTACTTTTTTCACCCAGATTTTTCCACAAATTCTAAAATACAGCCTAGCGAAGGGTAATGAACGAGAACGTTCTGCCCACTATTGCCGAAAACGCTATTCTGCATTCTGTTCTGAATACGAAATTGCTGTTTAGACCTAATGAGTAACGCTCTTACATTTTTCTTACCGGGACGACTGTTTTTGAAGTCGCTGGCAAAATCCATTATAATTCAAAAAAGATTTATGTCCTGACGCAGCTAATAATCTTGAGGAGGGATAAGGATGGACATGGTGCTCGCCATTATACTGGCTGGAGGAGCAGGCGAGAGACTTCAACCATTGACGACGCCGCGTTCGAAGCCAGCTGTTCCTTTTGGGGGTAAATTCCGACTCATTGACTTCCCGTTAACTAACTGCATCAATTCAGGCATGCGGCACATTTATGTTCTCGTCCAGTACAGGTCTTGGTCATTACAGCGGCATATTCAAGAAGGCTGGGGTATATCCGGTTCACAGCTGGGGGAATATATATATTGTGTACCGGCACAACAGAAGATAGGCGCAGATTGGTACCGAGGTACGGCGGATGCCGTACGCCAAAATCTTGATTTGCTCCGGGGGAAGGGCTTTGAGCATGTCGTGATTCTTTCCGGAGACCATGTTTACAAGATGAATTACGTGCAGATGCTAGATTATCATAAGAAAACCAAAGCCAGCCTGACGGTGGCTGCTATCAAAGTACGAAAAGAGCAGGCTGCTGGTAGTCTCGGCGTCTTGGAGGTAGACCAAGACTTGAAAGTTATCGGGTTCGAAGAGAAGCCATTGCAACCAAAGTCAATTCCACAGGACCCCGACTATGTCCTCGCGTCAATGGGCATCTGTCTCTTCGAGGTTGATGTCTTGATGGAAGCTCTGCGGATGGGGGGAGAAGACTTTGGCAAAGATATCATTCCGGCAATGATTAACAGGAGAACTGAAGTATTAGTATACGATTATACTGAGAACAACCAAATAGAAGATTTTGTGGTTCAAGTTGAGAATGGCCGAAGGAAAAAGATATTGGTTGAGAGGACTCGTGATTCAGCCTACTGGAGGGATGTTGGCTCAATAGATTCATATTATGAGTCGAGTATGGACCTGGTAAGTGTGGACCCGCTATTTAATCTCTATGGAGAGAAGTGGGCATTCAGGACATATGAAAGATCGCTGCCTCCAAGTAAGTGTATCATAGGAGGAAGCACACTGGAGTCAATGATTTCCGATGGTTGTATAGTAAGTGGCGGCCTAGTGCAGCGCTCTATCTTGTCTCCAGGCGTGATCGTGGAGAGAAATGCATTGGTAGAGGATTCAGTCATTTTTAACGATGTCATTATCGAGCCAGATGCGAAGATCAAGCGTGCTATTATTGACAAAGAGGCTAAAATCTGGGCTGGCGCGTCACTTGGCTACGACTTAGAGGCTGACAAAAGAAGAGGCTGCACAGTTTCAGAGAAGGGTGTGGTGGTGGTACCCAGAGGAATGGAAGTTGGCCTGCTATAAGACTTAGGGAGCCCTGCCTTCTCCCACAAGGTAACAATTGGGCGAAATGTGCGAAGATGTTGGAACTGCATCTAGAATTTCTCACTCAGGCGTGCGCCGCTCATAACTACCGTGATGGGAGCATTGAGTAACGGAATTATCAACGATATTGGCTGAAGATAGAAAAGCAATCGATATCAAGATTACAAATGCTTTCCCTATGATCGTGCTCGAACCAATTTCATGGCATATTGCTTCAAGTGGGACGAGGACAGACCTGAGTGGCTTTCAGCACTTTTCAATCCCGCCTAGTCTCGGACTACATTTCTCGAAACGAAAGCATGGTGCCACGCCAGCCCAGCACTTGTTTTTTGAAGCTTCAGAGCTTCACCGACTCGTCAGTGACGCTTCTCAATCGCCCCAGTCATTATTTACCTACATTGGATGCCCGATTGAATTCTCCAGAAAATTTTCAGGAACATGGCGTGGGGCAGTCATTATCTCGCCATTCAAGGACTCAGTATATAATATCGTACAGACCAGAATATTCATTGACTTCTTCGTTCACACAAAGCCCGACCCAACAGCCATCGCCAATGCGCCATTGATACTCCCGGAGATGCGCCTTGCTTATGACGCGAAGGGCTGCACACTGGGCCCGTTTTCCTATCAGGGCATTCAAAGGAAACCTCAAGGACAGCCAAATCTCTTATCAACAATACGCTACGGCTATATCAACATGTCCGATGACCTAGTGTGGTCGTGTTATATCTTAACTTCATATGAGATTCAGAAGCGGTCATAGACCTGATACTGTACAATAGCCTGATTGGTATAATCGGCAATATCGGGAATAAAAAAGGCTGTGCATCTACGCATAGATATCCAGCCTTTTCAGCTTGTTGAGATGGGTATTAAGCTAATTATTCCTGCAGTATCAATAGCTATAACATACAGGTTGCAAGTCGGAGCCGCGTTTAGCTGTTTAGCATGAAGGATGATAGCTGGCTCAGGAACAAAAAAAGAGTGGTGGAGCTGAGGGGATTCGAACCCCTGACCTCCTCCGTGCAAGGGAGGCGCTCTCCCAATTAAGCTACAGCCCCAAGAACAGTTAGTTATTATACCAGATTACTGTGCAACGCGTAATTTCTAATATTTGCTAGATGGCACCGAAAGGGGCAAGCCCGCTATGAGGAAATCTGGCGGTGACTGGCAGCCCTCTCTGGGTTTCATGATAGTATATGTTAATGATAATATATAGACCTTGATCCTATAAGCAATAACTGCTTTTCAGAACAAGTTGTTTCCTGTGATGCTGGTAGGAATTCTATTTAACAAGAAGGAACTATAATCGGATAATTGGGAGATGCCTGGATGTTAAATGTAACCTTCCCGGTAGCTTTTGTTGCGGGGCTACTTTCCTTTCTATCACCCTGTGTGTTACCACTGGTTCCAGTGTACCTGGCTAACTTAGCCGGTATGTCAGTCCTCACTTCTGACCCTCCAGGTCGGAGATATATCATGCTCCATACCATCAGCTTCGTGGCTGGTTTCTCTTTAGTTTTCACTGCTATGGGAGCCTCTTTCGGCTTACTGGGAGCTATGGTACCTTGTGGACTATTGAACAAAATAGCTGGCGTGTTACTAATCTTGTTCGGAATATTCTTATTAGCTGCTACTAAGTTGCCTTGGCTCAACTATGAGAAGCGCCTTAGCTTCAACCAAGCTAGGGGCTCAGGATATTTGAGGTCTCTATCAATAGGAGCAATATTCTCCCTTGGCTGGATTCCCTGTGTTGGGCCAGTATTGGGAGGGATAATGGCTCTAGCCTGGAGTTCACAAACAGTATGGCACGGAATTTACCTTTTGCTTGCTTACTGTTTAGGGTTGGGATTGCCTTTCATTGGTGTAAGTCTAGCCATAGGGGCAGCCTCACGGTACCTCAGCTGGCTTAGCCATCATGCCTTCGCTACCTCGGCAGTAAGCGCAGCTCTATTGATTGGCGTGGGAATTCTGATGTTGACCGGTAACTTGGGCTATATCAGTAATCTATGAACAGGAGTGGATAACATGGTTAAGAAGCAATTGAAAAGTCGGTTATCAGGGGTGGGCGTATTCATCACTGTATTTGCCTTGGCTGGAGGCGCCCTAGGTTGCAGCTCACCTAGCCCATCCAGCTCGCCTGAGGAATTGGGTCTAATAGCTGTAGAGGATGAGGTTGCAGCTCCAGATTTTACCCTTCCAACCATGGCAGGTACAGAAATTACATTATCAGATTTGCAAGGAAAGCCAGTAGTGCTTAATTTCTGGGCTATCCGCTGCCCTCCTTGCAGGCAGGAACTACCCTATTTTGATACAGTGGCCAGGCAAAATGCCGATAAGGCGACAATCTTGACTGTTAATGTAGAAGATAACACTTCACAAGTCGAGCAATTCTTCAGCAACAGTGAAGTAAGCTTCATTGTTGCTGTAGGCAAAAACGCTCAAGCGATTTTAAGCTATGCCACAGGGTATATCCCCACCACTTTTTTCATAGACAGTCAGGGCACCATCCGCTATGTAAAAGTGGGGGGATTTGCCAATGAGAAGCAACTGCAAGATAGCATAGATAACTTATTGAACGAAGAAAAACATACATAACCGCTAAGGCCGCAACCAGTAGCGCATCCAGCTAGCCGCTGAATTTCTTGAAGACCAGGGCAGCGTTTGCTCCACCAAAACCAAAGGAATTGGAAAGAGCGGTGTTCACCTCTGCCTTTCTGGCTACATTGGGGACATAGTCTAAGTCGCATTCAGGATCCGGAGTATCATAATTTATAGTGGGTGGTATTATGCCATCCCTGATAGTCAGGACAGTGAAAATAGCTTCCACGGCACCGGCTCCGGCCAATAAATGACCAATCATAG
>CAYTBB010000090.1:0-5223 GCA_964435965.1 uncultured Dehalococcoidales bacterium | reverse complement strand
ACTCAATCGCCTCTTGCTCTTCCTTTCTCCTCTCCTCTATAGCTTTATCATCCGGGTGCTCAACATTTATATAGCCAGCCTTGACCGCTTCTTCAAAAAGTTCAGTGCCTTTATCGGAGCAAAGTTCCACAAATGTTGCCTTCTTATTGTTAGTTACTCCCCACTTCCCGCAGGCAATGTCTGCCATTGTGGGAATTTTGACTTCACACCTTTGACAATTCTCCCTCCGCCCATATCTCTTCTCCTCCAGTTCCTTTAGCTCCTTTGTTTTTTCTGTTCCGTCCTGTAGTCTAATAATAAGCTTGCCATCTTCAATATCCTCGTAGACAACGTCGAGCGGGTTAACTCCAAACTCCTCAACAAGCATCTCTTTAGCTACCACCGGTGATAGCGTGCCGGTGCAATTAAGGCCTACGAGGAATAGATTATCCAGGTTAATCTGTTCCCTTTTAACTAGTTCGATAATTCCCCTGATATCACAGGGCTTGCCCACCACGGCCAATTTCATATCAAAGGCGCCATCAAGATATTCCTTGATGTATCTGGGAATATTGACGGTGACGCAATGCAAAGAGCCTGCAGTTGATATTACCTCCTCGGGATCACTAATCAAGACAGGAATGCCGTCATATCTATTGCCGTCCCTCGCCTTAATAGCAACTACTGCGTCTACTCGTTTAGTATCCAGGGCAAATTTGAGTAAGGAAGTAATCACACCACCAGACCCAGCCCGCTTCAGTATTTCCTCGTTTGCTGACCAGGCAAGGTACGTATCTCCTTTCATCGCTTTACCTCCATCTTGGCAGCACATACTTTGGTTTCAGCACACTTGGCACTGGGGTCTAAGGCTGAGATTGTCAATACATTGGCACATGAATCGGGAAAGTGGAAGGGCGTAAATAGTAATCCCGGCGGCACTTCATCAGTCACCCTGGTCTCAACTTCTATGCTACCCCGCCTTGTCTTCAGAGTGACCACATCCTTATCTTTCAACCCTTCCTTCGTGGCATCTTGAGGATTGACCTCAACAAAGCCTCGAGGAACCTCGACAAGTAACTTGGGGGTTCTCCGCGTCATTGCCCCTGTATGATAGTGAAAGATGCTTCTCCCGGTAGTTAGAAAGTAGGGATACTTTTCATCCGGCACTTCTGCCGGGGGCTTATACTCCACCACTTGGAAGTGCCCCAGACCATCAGGAGTGTTGAACTTCTGCAGAAACATAGTAGGTGTACCAGGGTGTTCCTCTGAAGGGCAGGGCCAGTGAATTCCGCCGACCTTGTTCTCCAGCCTTTGGTAGGTTATACCCTTATACTGTGGAACGCAGCTTCTTACTTCCTCAAATATCTCCCCAGCCGAGGCAAAATCAAACTTGTCCTTATAGCCCAATCTCTCAGCCAACCGGCATATAATCCACCAGTCAGGCCTGGCTTCACCTGGAGGGTCAACAAGCTTGTTTACTTTTTGTACTCGCCTGTCTATCCAGGTATGGGTAGCGTCCCTCTCAACCCAGGTAGCTGCTGGCAGCACCACGTGGGCAAGCTTGGCTATCTCGGTGGGGAATATATCCTGAACCACTAGGAAGATAGCCTTTTCTAAAGCTTTCTTCACGCTGTTAACATCGGGCACCACCATCATGGGATCCCCCCCGACAATATAGAGGTAAGGGCACTTATACAGCATGTCTATATAAGTAATGCCTGGCTTTGTTGGCAGGTTTTGCACCCCCCAGGTGTTCTCGAAGAACTTTGCTGTCTCCTCACTCACACGTTTAAATCCGGGATAGAAAACGCATAGGCAGCCCATGTCTCCACTGCCCTCGCCGTTTATCTGCCCCCTCATGGAGTTAATCCCACTTCCTGGCTTACCAGCATGCCCGCAGAGAAGAGCTAAGTTGGCATGAGTTCTAACGTTGCCAGTGCCAACATAATGCTGGGACATACCCTGGTCGTAGAGTATGCAACCCCTCTTCGCCTTGGCATAGGTAATCGCCGCCTCTCTAATCTTTTCTAGAGGCACACCGGTAATCTCTTCTGCCTGCTTTAAGTCTATCTTGGAGAGGAAATCACGCAGTTCATCAAACTCAGCAGTCTTTGAGGCGATAAATTCTTTATTTTCCAGGCCTTCGCTAAGGATGATGCTCATCATGGCGTTTATCAAGGCTGTATCGGTGCCCGACTTTAATTGCAAGTGGATGTCAGCTAGATGCTTTGCTGTAGCTGTCTTCCTAGGGTCGGTATAGATAACCTTGGCTCCCTTAGTTTTTGCTCGGAGCACCCTGCGTGCTATCAGGGGGAAAGTTTCCTGGAGATTGACGCCAGCAAGGAAGACGCAGTCGGCAAGTTCGATTTCAGGCTGCGAGGTTTGCATTGCACCTGAGCCCATCGCTGGAATTAGGGCAGCCGCAGCCGGAGAATGGCACAATCTACCGCAGTATTCTACATTATTGGTGCCCATCACGACTCGGGTGAATTTCTGCATGACATAAGCATCCTCATTGCTATTCCTACACGAGGCGATAAAGCCAAAATCCTCTGGGCTAGCTTGCTTCAGTTTCGAGGATACTAGGTCGAGTGCCTCCTCCCAGGAGGCTTCCTGAAGAGCGCCGTTCTTTCTTACCAGTGGCATCTTTAGCCTGTCTTCACTATAGATGTACTCGTAGGCATTCTTGCCTTTAGGGCAATTCGCTCCTTCGTTTACCGGGTGTTCTTTCCAAGGTTCTTGCCCAACTATCCTGCCGTCTCTAATCACTAGGTTAATGCCACAACCACAACTACAATAGGGACATATGGTAGGTGCGTATTTAATGTCCATTTTGCCTCCTATTAAATGGGCTGGGCCCAAGTTCTTTTATCGTTTGGGTAAAGCTCTTAACTGTCTCGGCGAATTTTGCTCCCTCAGAAGCTCCTACCCATTCTAATCTCAGCCTCTCAGGTTCAATCCCTATAGCTTCAAGGAAAGGCTTTATACCTATAACTCTTCTCCTAGTGCTCAAGTTGCCCTTTATATAATGGCAGTCTCCAGGATGGCAACCAGCAACTAAAACACCATCTGCCCCAGCAGCAAATGCCTTAAATATCAAAAGTTCGCTAACTCTTCCCGAGCACATCACCCTTATCGTCCTGATATTTGATGGATATTGCATCCTTGAGGTGCCGGCAAGGTCAGCGGCGGCATAGGCACACCAGTTACAACAAAGACCGACAATTACAGGTTCAAAACCATTCTCATTCACTTATCTTACCTTACCTCCTTTATACCCTCACCTCTCCTCCTCTCCCCTCAAGGGAGAGGTTAGATGAGGATTATGCTGTGACTGCCTCCAATTGAGCCATGATCTCCTCGTTCCTGAAATGATTCATGCTAATGGCACCAGATGGGCAGGTAGCTCCGCAAACTCCGCAGCCTTTACATTGAGCCACAGTGGACTGAGCTAGCCTCTTGCCATTTTTAGATACAAGTTCCATAGCTCCGAATGGGCAGACAGTGACACACATACCACACCCTGAGCAAATATCCTCATTAACGGAGGAAGTTATGGCTTCAGGCTTTACATAGCCTGTTTTCAGGGGACCTGCTGCCTTTGAAGCGGCAGCGTAAGCTTGAGAAATCCCTTCACTTAAATCCGTAGGCCATTTTGCTGAGCCACAGATGTAAATGCCATCCATGGCAAATTCCACAGGTCGAAGTTTTAAATGTGCTTCCAGGAAGAAACCAAATTCATCTAAGGAGACCTTAAGCATCTTGGAGATTTCTTCATTGTCGGCTCGGGGAATTAAGGGGGTGGTAAGTACCACCATATCTGTAGGAAGCTCTACCTCCCTGCCCCTCAACTGGTGCCATACTTTCACCTTCTCAGCCTTCCCATTCCCGATGACTCGAGGCGGCTTTTCCAGTTCATATCTTATAAATCTAACCCCTTGCTCCATGGATTTGCGATAATAATTTTCAAACTCCACCCCGTAGGCCATTAAATCGCGGTGAAGGAGCCAGACCTTAGCCTTAGGATTACTTTCCTTAATTGAGGTGGCATTCTTGACCGCTGTCATGCAGCAAAATCTACTGCAATAGGTTCGCTCAGGAACCCTTGCCCCAACACAGTTGATCATCACCACATTTTGCCCATCAAACTTTCCCCTTTTCATTCTCTGTTCTGACTCAAGCTGGGTGGTGACATTAGGAAACTTGCCGTAGCCATATTGACCTACTGGCTTTAGTTCCTCAGAGCCGATAGCAACGATAATGGTGCCAACTTTGACTTTTTCCTCCCTGCCATTCTGCTCTAAAGTAGCATCGAAATTCCCTATAAACCCGCTTACATCCTTTACCTTGGTGGAGAGACGGGTCTTGATCTTGCTGTGGTCATTTACCTTTTGAATGAGTGGTTCCACTAATTTACTCGCCTCTTCATTAGTAGGAAAGAGCTTATAGACATCCTGAAGGATGCCGCCAAGTTTCTCTTCCTTTTCCACTAGATGAACCTCAAAACCTTGTTCAGCCAGATTTAAGGCAGCACTCATCCCAACCACGCCGCCACCCATGACCAAGCATGATGGAGTCACTGGGATCTCAATCTCCTCCAACGGCTCTAAAAGCCTTGCCTTGGCTACTCCCATCCTGATGAGATCTTTAGCCTTTTTAGTTGCTTTCTCTGGTTCACGCATATGCACCCAAGAGCACTGGTCTCTTATATTGACAAACTCGAAGAGATATTTATTTAAGCCTGCTTCCTCACAGGCAGTCCTGAATAGTGGCTCATGGGTTCTGGGAGTGCAAGAGGCTACTATAACCCGATTCAAACTATACTCTGGGATTGCTTTCTTTATTGCTGAGATTCCTTCTTCAGAGCAGGTGTATAGATTGTGTTCGGCATGCACTACATTGGGCAGTCCTTTGACATATTCCACAACCTCTGGAACATTTACATATGCCCCTATGTTCCTGCCGCAGTGACACACGAAGACACCAACACGAGGCTCTTCCACTTCAACTACCTCCTGTTAAGGCCTCAGCTGCCCTGCCCGCTGCTCCTGAGGCCTGAGTTACGGAATCTGGGATATCCCGTGGGCTGTGAACATAGCCACAGGCAAAAATGCCGGGCTTTATAGTATCCAGCGGTTGCAAAAGTTTCTCTGGAGTCTTTACAAAGCCATTTTCATCTAACTCTATTCCTAATATTTCTGCTAGCTCCTTGGCGATTTGGGGGATTCCAGCTTGAGCAAGAAC
>CAYTBB010000089.1:0-5299 GCA_964435965.1 uncultured Dehalococcoidales bacterium | reverse complement strand
GGGCAATATCTTAGCCAGCTCTTCGAAAAGGCATCGTTGCTTCCCATCTAGATGTTGCGGAGTAACTACCACAACTTTGACAAGCTGATCACCCTTCCCCCTAGCGTTAAGTTGTGGCACTCCCTTGCCTTTAAGGCGAAAAACCATTCCACTCTGTGTGCCTGGTGGTATCCTTAGGCTTGCCTTCCCATCTAGAGAGGGCACTTCTATCTCATCACCTAAAGTAGCCTGAGCAAAATTGATGGCTAACTCACAAAGAATATCGCTCCCGTCTCTACAAAACAACTTATGTGGCCTCACTGAAAGGTCAATGTAGAGGTCACCAGGCGCTCCTCCATACAAACCGGCATCCCCCTCGCCATCGAGGTGCACTTGATAAC
The DNA here is from genome assembly GCA_964435965.1 of uncultured Dehalococcoidales bacterium. Lineage (GTDB taxonomy): Bacteria > Chloroflexota > Dehalococcoidia > GIF9 > AB-539-J10 > 20-14-all-45-10. The sequence continues at coordinate 4,919 of CAYTBB010000089.1, read as the reverse complement.
CATCATCCACACCGGCTGGAATATCCACCCTTAGATTACGTTTTACCTTTACTCTCCCCTTTCCACGGCATTGGGAGCAGGGATGGGGTATTATGATGCCGCTGCCTTCACAACGGGGGCAGGTGGTAATGTGGCTGAAGCGGCCAAAAATACTCTGCTGAACTTTTCTCACCTGTCCTGTCCCACGACACTCAGGGCAAGTTTGAGGATTTGTCCCTGGCTGGCTACCAATGCCACGGCATGAAGGACAGTTCTCAATACGCTGTATTTCAACTTCTTTCTGACAGCCAAAGACTGCTTCCTCAAAAGAAAGAGTGAGGTGGGTTTGCAGACTATCCCCTTTTTGTGGAGCACGCTGGGCAGTCCTACCAAACGGACTCCCACCAAAACCACCGAAAAAGGATTCGAAAATATCACCTAGCCCACCAAAATCAGGAAAACCATGCCACTCTTCCGTAGCTACTCGACCATAGCGGTCGTAACTACTCCTTTTCTCCGGGTCAGAAAGGATCTGGTAAGCCTCATTTATTTCCTTAAATTTATCTTCTGCCCCGGGATTTTTATTGTGGTCGGGATGATACTGAAAAGCCAGCTTGCGAAACGCCCTCTTGATTTCCTCATCACTGGCGTTCCGCGGCACGCCCAACACTTCATAATAATCTCGTTTTATCGCCATAGTTAGTTAACCCCAATCTTTTAGTATAGACCTTAAACTGCCCTGTTGACAACTCTTATACGGCAAAGGTTGTTCACAGTCAATTAGTTGAGCATGATATAATCATCTCACCGTGAAACGAAAAATCGAAAAAATCCTTCGCGAGTATAAGAAAAAGACAATCACAGGTGAAAACCTTAAATCTTCAGCGGTGCTCATTCCTCTATTCTACAATGAGGGGCAATATCATGTCCTATTCGCTAAAAGAAGCGAAAAGGTAGACTTCCACAAAGGTCAAGTTTGCTTTCCTGGGGGGACTCGCCAACCACATGATTCCAGCCTCCTCCAAACCGGCCTCAGGGAAGCTAAGGAGGAGATAGGTTTAAACGCTAAAGATGTGGAAATTTTAGGTGAACTTGCTGATAGCGCTACTCGAACCACCGGCTATGTTATTTCACCTTTTGTTGCCTTTATACCTTATCCCTATCCCTTTAAGCTAAACCAGAAGGAGGTGGAACAAGTTTTCTCCATTCCTTTATCGGCTCTAATGAATAAAGCCAATTTTAGACAGGATTACTACCCCACCGAGAATAAAAGCGGACTCGGTTACGCCTATGAATACGGAGGACACATTATTTGGGGGGCTACAGCCAGGATTTTGAAACAGCTCATCGAATTACTGCGTTCTGAGAGCGAAGCTCTCAGTTAATCATTTCTTCTTTAGTCGCCGTCTTTCTATCACTACCTACATCACCTCCTTTCTAAAGGCTGTTTATTTTTGCCTCAGATTGAAAACTAGACTTGCCTCCTCCAGTTTTAATCCCCATTCACCCAAGATTCTCGTAGTGTGACCCTAAAGCTTCGCACTACATTTCTCAACACCTCCTTCTACTTTCCTGGGTAGCCCGGCTCTCACGGCTAATAAACATTATGCCAAGCCCTTAAAAATGTTTATAATATAAAAGGGAGGGAAGAAATTAAGCGAGGTATAGGAGATTGTTTAGGAACTTCGTTTTTTGTCATTCTGCGCCCTATGGGCGAAGAATCTCCTTTAGACTCTTCGCTTCGCTCAGAGTGACAATTTAGTGTTAATAAACATTCTCATATAGGATGTAAGGAGGAATAGAACCATGACACCAGAGAAATTTACCGAGCAAGCTCAAGAGGTTTTAGCGGCATCACAGGAGTTAGTTCGTCGTTATCATCATAATCAATGGGATGTAGAGCACATCTTATTAGCTTTGCTGGAGCAACAAGGGGGAGTAACTCAGGACATATTACGAGAACTAGGTGTGGACGTTGAGGCAATGAAAAGGCGAGTGGAGAGAACGCTTGAAGGCTTTCCTAAAGTGGCTTACGAGGGAACGCAAATTTATGCCACACCACGAATTTCCCAACTTATGCAAAATGCCCGCCAAGAGGCTGACAGGCTCAAGGACGAGTTCATCAGCACAGAACACCTCCTCATTGCCGTTGCTGCCGAAAGCAGAGGCGAAGCCGCGGCAATCCTAAATGAATTTGGCGTCAACCAAGAAAGGATTTACCAAGCTTTACGCAAAATTCGCGGCGCTCATCGGGTTACTGACCAACATGCGGAGAGCAAATATCGCTCTCTGGAAAAATATGGACATGACCTCACCGAGCTAGCTCGTCAAGGTAAACTCGATCCGGTAATTGGCCGGGAGAAGGAAGTCAAGCGTGTAATACAGATACTCTCACGCCGCACCAAGAATAACCCTGTGCTTATTGGTGATGCCGGTGTGGGCAAGACAGCCATCGCCGAAGGATTAGCCCAGAAGATTGTGGCCGGAGACGTCCCCGACTCCCTTAAAGAGAAAAGGACGGTTGCCTTAGACATGGGAGCGCTGGTGGCAGGGAGCAAATTCCGAGGGGAATTCGAGGAAAGGATAAAAGCGGTCTTAGACGAAGTCCGCCAGGCGAGTGGAGAAGTCATTCTGTTCATTGACGAGCTTCATACCGTAGTAGGAGCCGGGGCTGCCGAGGGAGCAGTTGATGCCAGCAATATGCTTAAGCCAGCGCTGGCTCGTGGTGAACTTCAATGCATCGGAGCTACCACTCTTGATGAATATCGAAAACGCATTGAGAAGGACGCAGCATTGGCAAGGAGGTTCCAACCTGTCTTCATTGGCGAACCCAGTGTAGAAGCAACCATAGAGATGCTTCGAGGACTCCGCCCCAGGTATGAAGCCCATCATAAGATAAAAATCGATGATTCAGCTCTAGTAGCTGCTGCCAAGCTGAGCCAGAGATATATCTCTGATAGATTCTTGCCTGATAAGGCGGTTGACCTAATCGATGAAGCCGCCAGCAAACTACGCATTGACATGGAAAGTGCCCCGGAGGAAGTTAAAAAACTAGACCGGGAGATAAAGCATTTGCGTGATGAGGAAGAAGCTGCTTCACAACGGAGAGCCTACCAAAGGGCAACAGAGCTGAAAGCAGAAAGATTGAGGGTAGAACAGGAATACAATAATGCCAAACTTCAGTGGCAGCAGGAAGGGAAAATTGACAGTGTGGTGGACGAGGAGGATATTGCTCAGCTAGTTTCCCAATGGACAGGCATCCCTGTCTCTCGAATGCTTGAAGGTGAAAGCGACAAATTGGTTCACATGGAAGAGAGGCTTCACCAGAGAATAGTGGATCAGGAAGAGGCGGTGGCAGCCATTTCCGAAGCTATCCGACGGGGCCGAGCTGGACTTAAGGATCCTAAGCGCCCCATCGGTAGTTTTATTTTTCTCGGTCCCACTGGCGTAGGCAAGACGGAGCTGGCTCGAGCTTTGGCACAATTCCTCTTCGATGATGAAGAGGCGATGGTGAGATTGGACATGTCAGAATATATGGAAAAACATACCGTATCTCGCCTCGTTGGCGCACCACCTGGCTATGTAGGGTATGAAGAAGGTGGTCAGTTAACTGAGGCGGTTAGGCGCCGCCCTTACCGAGTCATTCTCTTCGATGAAGTAGAGAAGGCGCATCCTGAGGTATTTAACATACTATTGCAGCTACTAGAGGACGGCAGGCTTACCGATGGGCATGGTAGAACTGTGGATTTCAAAAACACAGTGGTGATTATGACCAGCAACTTGGGCACCGAGGAATTCCAGCGCCAGGCTATTGGCTTTCAACATAGGGACGAAGCAGATGAACAAAGAATGAAGAAAACCATAGAAAGTGCTTTGAGGCAAACTTTTCGCCCTGAGTTGCTTAATAGAATAGACGATGTCATTATATTTCATCCTTTGACCGAGGAAAACTTGAAGAGCATTGTTGACTTGCTCGTTCGAGAGGTGGAGCAGAGGTTGGCTGAACGGAATATCAAGATCGAGATCGGTCCTGAAGCCAAAGATTGGCTGGTAAAAAGAGGCTATGACCCAGTATATGGGGCTCGCCCCCTACGTCGGGCTATCCAAAGATATGTGGAAAATCCACTATCAACCAAAATATTAAAGGGTGAGTCTGAAGAGGGAGACACCATAGCTATCGGTGTAGAAGGAGGGGACTTAAGCTTTACCACTATAAAAGCTCCTGAGGCAAGGATATAATACTAGACCGTGAAATTGAAACCCACTAAGCGGGAAGCCATCGTAGGGGGGCTATCCCTGGCAATTACTATAACACTCTGTGTTCTTATTATTCAGCATCGAGGTTATCTGGGTGAGATAAGGCGCTGGGGTTATCTTGGTTGCTTTATCATCAACACGCTTGCTAGTGGGACCCTAGCTGTCCCTGGACTTGGTATCTTAGTTACATTCACCTTAGGCGGAGTGCTAAACCCAGCTATAGTTGGCGCTGTAGCTGGAATTGGCGAAGCTATAGGTGCTGTGGGTGCTTATTTCACTGGCTACGGTGGCAGGGGATTATTGCGAGATAATAACAGTGCTCTTTATACTCGCTTTACCAATATCCTACACCGCCATGGTTCTAAGGGTGTTTTCCTCATGGCAGCAGTTATCAATCCCATTTATTATCCCTTCGCTGTGTTTATGGGCATGCTTCGCTTTGGTCTAACCAGGTTTTTCCTCTTAACCTGGGCCGGGAGGACAATCAAAGGCATGGTTCTGGCTTACCTGGGATACTTTGGCTTACGGTCTATATTGCAATGGCTGGGGCTAAGTTTCTAGCTTGAGTTTTCTAAGATTTCTTGCTATAGTTTTTTAAAGTGGGGCTGTAGCTCAATCGGGAGAGCGTTTGACTGGCAGTCAAAAGGTAGTGGGTTCGAATCCCATCAGCTCCACCACTAGCC
>CAYTBB010000088.1:0-5326 GCA_964435965.1 uncultured Dehalococcoidales bacterium | reverse complement strand
GGATGATTGACTCTGGGGCGCTATGAAATTGTCGGAAGACCTTTCTGAAATCAGCAAAATCGACAACATCATGAAGAATCATTCTTGGGAAGAGTCAGCGTTAATTTCTGTATTACAAGAAATTGAGAATTTATACGATTATCTTCCAGCTTGGGCGTTGAGACACATATCTGAAAAGCTCAATATTCCCATGATTCAAGTCTACGGCGTAGCTTCTTTCTATAATGCATTTCACCTGACACAACATGGCAAGCATCTTATTCGCGTATGTGAAGGAACTGCCTGCCATGTCAAAGGGGGTCATAGGGTAATGGAAGAACTCGAAAGAAAATTGAACATAAAAGCAGGAGAGACCACGAAAGACCTCAATTTTACGTTGGAAAGGGTCAACTGTTTGGGTTGCTGCGCCTTAGGACCTATTGTGATGGTTGACGACAACTATTATGGACAAATGTCTCCGGCAAAAGTCGGGCCCCTCATAAAGCAATTACAGAAAAATCGGATCGATCATAAATGAAAAAAATAAGAAATCGAGATCATCTGGAGGAAATTAGAAGAAAACTATTGGAAAAGAGAGAGCCTGGAAAACCCTGTATAACAATTTCTTCAGGAACCTGCGGTCGAGTTAGCGATAGTCAAAAGGTTGTAGAAGCTATTTATGCAGCGATCAAAAAACATGGCGTTGAAGACAAGGTTTACGTTAGAGTAACGGGGTGCCATGGTTTTTGCCAAGTTGCGCCAATACTGGTTATATATCCTGACGGAATTTTCTACCAGCAAGTGAAAGCTAAAGATGCTGACGACATTATCACAGAAACTATCCTAGCAAATCGAGTGGTTGACCGACTGTTATACGTTGACCCAAACACAGGAGAAAAAATCGTATATGAAAAAGATGTCCCGTTCTTCGTGAAGCAAAAGCGTCTCATATTAGGAAACAACCGTTTTGTCGATCCCACTAAAATAGAAGATTACATTGCTGTCGGAGGTTACAAGGCTTTAGGTAAAGCACTTGTTGAGATGAAAACAGAAGAGGTTAGTGAACAGATAAAGATGTCTGGTCTTCGGGGGAGGGGGGGCGCTGGCTTCCCCACAGGCGTCAAATGGGAAAGTTGTCGTAGGGCTAAGGGAGAAATAAAATATGTGGTTTGTAATGCTGATGAAGGAGATCCTGGCGCCTATATGGATAGAAGCCTACTCGAAGGTAACCCCCACAGTATTATTGAAGGCATGATAATCGGGGCTTATGCGATTGGAGCACAGTCTGGTTATGTTTACGTTCGCTACGAATATCCCTTAGCGATTGAAAATTGTCGCATAGCGCTAAATCAGGCCAGAGAATATGGTTTGCTTGGCAAGAATATTTTAGGCTCAGGGTTTGATTTTGACATTAAGTTAGCTATAGGTGCTGGAGCGTTTGTTTGCGGCGAATCTACTGCACTCATAGCGTCAATTGAAGGTAAAATGGGTGAGCCAAGAGCAAAATATATCCACACCGTCGAACGGGGCTTATGGAATAGACCGACCAATCTGAATAACGTAAAGACTTGGGCCAACGTCCCACTGATTATCAATAATGGTGCAGATTGGTATTCAAAAATTGGAACCGCGAAGAGTAAAGGAACAGGAATCTTCTCTCTTGTTGGGAAGATTAACAACACTGGTCTCGTCGAAGTTCCAATGGGAACTCCACTAAGACAAATCATTTACGACATAGGTGGAGGAATACCTGAAGGCAAGAAGTTTAAGGCGGTTGAGACTGGTGGACCTTCAGGCGGTTGCATGCCTGAGAAGTTGCTTGACCTTCCCGTGGATTTTGAAAGATTAACCGAAGCCGGCTCAATGATGGGTTCCGGCGGCATGATAGTGATGGATGAAAACACATGCATGGTTGATGTTGCCCGATATTTCCTCAACTTCCTAGCGGACGAGTCGTGCGGTAAGTGTGTTCCTTGTCGGGAAGGAATCAAGAGGATGCTTGAGATTTTAGTCGATATAACCGAGGGTCGAGGGAAGGAGGAAGATCTGGAGCTTCTTGAAGAGTTGGCGGAGATGGTTAAGGATTTTTCTCTTTGTAGTCTTGGTAAAACAGCTCCAAACCCTGTCTTGTCAACTCTAAGATATTTTAGAGATGAATATGAAGCTCACGTAAGAGACAAAAAGTGTCCTGCCGGCGTTTGCAAAAATCTGATCGAATATTTCATTCTTGAAAACGTATGCACAGGATGTGGTGCCTGTTTGAAGCTCTGTCCTCAACAAGCAATCCAAGGTGAGCCGAAGAAACCTCACGTAATTTCCTCTGAAAATTGTATTAGATGCGGCATCTGTCGAGATGCTTGCCCAGTTGAAGCGATAATTGTGAGATAGGAAGTGATTATGATGGTAACCCTCACTATTGATGGAGTGAAAGTTCAAGCGGAAGAAGGCTCCACCATACTTGAAGTTGCCAAGTTCTACGGGATTGAAATCCCAACTCTGTGCTACCACGACGAGTTAACCCCTTATGGTTCTTGCCGGTTATGCACGGTAGAGGTTGACGACGGAAGAAAGACCAGACTGGTAGCTTCTTGCCTTTACCCTGTTAAAGAAGGGATAAGGGTGAAAACACATACAGCGAGGCTAATAAAAGGGCGAAAAATGATACTTGAGTTACTAATTGCAAGATGCCCAAACTCGAAGACCCTGCAGGACCTAGCCTCAGAGATTGGATTAGAGCAAGTTAGATTCAAGATGGAAAATGAAGACTGCATCCTATGTGGATTATGCGTAAGGATGTGTAATGAACAGATGGGAAGCGGAGCCATAGGTTTCGTGGGTAGAGGCCAAAAAAGGGAAGTATCCACTCCCTTCCGCATGGCCAGTGACATCTGCCGTAACTGTGGCGCATGCATGTACATCTGTCCTGCAGTAAACCTGCAGTGTCGTGGGGTTAAATCTCCCGGAGAGCTGTGCAATTCGTGTCTTATCATAACCCCACAGTGTTTAGAAAAGTACGGTCAAGTCATGTGTACACAAAACTCATGTGGAGCATGTGTAGAAAAGGAGAAAAAAATAGTATGAATTATTCAAAACCAAATGCAAGCCCAGCAACCCTAACTAAAAACCGAACAGACCCATCCCCAATCAGCGGACTCTGCGTCACCTGTATAGATGGATGCCCAGGACCTTGTGAAGTTGCCAAATCCGCCATAAGAGGCAGCGAAGTTATCTACCCCGCCCCTTTCGGATTAATAACCACCGCATCTCAAAAGGACTATCCCATGAACCTTTCCCATTTTAACATCTTAGGGACAACCGTAGGAGCCGTCGGCATTGAAGCTGACAGTGATAAAGCAATATTTCCCAACGTTAACTTGGAAACCAAAATTGGTCAAGGCAAAGGCATAAGATTGAAAGTTCCGTGGTTCACCTGCGCCCTTGGCTCAACAAAAATCGCAAAGGACAACTGGAAAGAATTGGCAATCGGCGCAGCAATATCAGGAACCATGCAAGTGATAGGGGAAAATGTATGCGGTATGGATGTTAACTCAAAATTCAAGAATGGAAAAATAGTTCATTCTCCAGAATTGGAAGGGAGAGTGAAAACCTATAATGAATGGAGAACAGAAGGCTATGGCACCATTGCTGTACAAGCCAATATAGAAGATACAAGGCTTGGGGTTCTTGAATACGCGATTTCAGATTTGGAAGTAGATGCAGTTGAACTAAAATGGGGTCAAGGCGCCAAGGATATTGGCGGCGAAGTTAAAATTAAGGACCTAGCTAAAGCGCAGCTTCTGAAAAAGAGAGGATACATAGTTCTTCCCGATCCCGAGAATCCAGACGTTATTGAAGCATTTAAGAAAAAACAATTTACAGAGTTTGAAAGACACTCCCGAGTTGGCATGGTTACCCGAGAGGACTTTGTAAACAGAGTGAAAGATTTGAGAAGCTTGGGTGCAAAGTATATTTTCTTAAAGACGGGAGCTTACCGACCGGCAGACGTGGCAAGGGCTGTAAAATTCTCTTCAGTGGCTAAAATTGACCTGCTTACCGTTGACGGCGCAGGCGGAGGAACAGGAATGAGTCCTTGGCGAATGATGAACGAGTGGGGAATACCCAGCTTAGACATATGGTCACTAACCTATCAATATGCAGATAGACTAGCAAAGAAAGGAGAATATTTACCCAGCATAGCCTTCGCGGGAGGCATCACATTGGAAGATCACATCTTTAAAGCCTTGGCTCTTGGTTCACCTTACGTGAAAGCTGTAGGTATGGCTAGAGCTCCCCTTACCGCAGCAATGGTAAGTAAAAATGTAGGTCAGAGAATTACGGGAGAAAACCTGCCTATCTACTACGGAAGATATGGGAACACTGTCGAGGCAGTATTTGTCGAAGCAAGCAGGTTGAAGAGAAAGTTCGGGAAAAAATTTGAAGAACTTCCTACAGGGGCAATGGGTCTTTACACATACAATCAGAGGTTGACACAAGGATTAAAACAGTTCATGTGTGGTGCCCGAAAATTCGCGCTTCAGCACATCACTCGAGATGACATCGTTGCTTTAACTACTGAAGCCGCAAGAGCATCAGGAATTAAGTATGTTATGGACGCAGATAAGGAAGAAGTGGAAAAAATCTTAAGCTAAGTAAATGCGAGGGCACAAATTACCGAGAGGGCTTGCAAGAGAATAAAACCTTGCCAAAAACAGTTTGCTCTAGCAGTGCAGAGAAGATTATCAGTAAATTAGTGTTCAGATTTCAACTCCCACCAACAAAACCTCAATTTAAACTATTTTAGTCAAAAGAAGTTCAATACAAGCCCTGATTTTGGTGCAGAGGGGCGGAATTTTAGCTGAAATTCGCTGATGAAACTTGAATTTGGTTGATCCTCCAAAAAGTGTGATCGTCCAATGTTGCATGTGTATGGAGAAAATCCTTTAGCGCTGAAGATGTAGATGTCACCCGCAAACTCCCTTTTTCACTTATCAGAGTTGGTAATCGATTTTTGAAAAATCCTTATATTTAAATCATTTATTCATTTTAAGACAATCATGAAGAAAATATACTTGGCTGCAATTTTTTGTTTTCTGGTAGTTGCTTCACTTTTCTTTATTTCTGGTTTTCTTATTGACCCCCTCAAAAAAGAATCTCCGGATGTCTTCGTGGGTATTGATGTGGCTTATGGCAATGTTGAAGAAATCAAAAAACTTGTTGACGAAATAAGTTCTTATACTAATACCGTTGTGATAGGCAGCATAGGAATAACATATAATGTTACCAAATTGAATGAGGTCTGCAACTATGTTTACGATAGGGGCATGTACTTTATGATTTACATGCATCC
>CAYTBB010000087.1:0-5457 GCA_964435965.1 uncultured Dehalococcoidales bacterium | reverse complement strand
TAAATCTTCCTCCCCGTCAACCATCACCCTTGTTTTTCCCTTTTGCTCAATAGCGCTTCTTATTACCGTCCAAGCCTCGTCAGTTATGGCTCCCGGAGGATTCTTTGCATATAACGTTTGGTCAGCGTCCACCGTTATCGGTTGGATGGGTTTTCTCATAACCTTGTTGTCGACTATTAACACATTCAAAGAGATGCCATATTCAATCATGTTGCGGGACACTATGTCGCCCACAGAAATGACCGTTGAGGGTTTTTCCTTCTCGATAAGCTCTTTCAGCCTCTTCATGGTTTTTTCTAAGGGACCTTCAATCAACAGTCCCTGAGGCTTCTTCAATTCCTTGCGTAGTTCATTAGTTAGGAGACGAATTACAGTTTTATCATATTTAGGTAAGTGTATAGGCTTAGAGGGCTCTTCCTTAGACATAGTACTCGATTTAGAATTGTACCTTCGTTAATTTAACCTTTCATTTCTGTTTTTGGTACCTTCTTGGTCGCATTATCTGACCAAGAGAAATTACATTAAAACTTTCTACTTTGTACTTTCGTACTCCTTTATTGGAAAAGTTGGATTGTACAAGAGATAATCTAATATTCTGTTTTCTGGTAAAGATAGAGAAATGGAGAGAGGAGATTGTGGTTTTTTTCTCTGATTGGTTGTCGATGATTTTATATGTTCTTGATATCTAATACAATTGGTTTTCATATTAAGGGGGTTAGACTTTGGACGAATTATTCATGAAATTAATTCTTATTGCCTTAGTCAGCATCGTTGGATTCTTTACTGGATTGGGATCAACATACGCTATGAGAAGAAGATTGGGAAGAAAAAAGATAACTTGGCAAGAATATCGGAAATATATTGGAAGATGTAAACCAATGGTTCCGATTGGTGTAATACTTTCGCTAGTCGGATACTATGGTATGGAAATACAGCCTCGTTTGCTAATACCGTTTACTGATTTGGAAGTACGACCAGCTATTGTTATGTCTTTAGTGATGATGTCTTTCATCGCTGGATTGATAATGTCGTCGATGGGACTAGCAGTACTAATTTATTCGTTGAAAAAACCTTCAGCAGACAGAGAATAGAAAGACAGAAATTCCTCTGAGAGATATTTTAATTGATGGATGAGACAAGAGAATAAACATAGCTGGAATGATAGTTAGTTGTTTTTTAGTATTAGGCTCTGCTATGCTTCTACATTAAGGTGTATGAGTAATTATCTTTCCACATTTAGGACAATGAATATGCCTTAGACTAGACTGAGAATCATAACCAGAAACAACAGCATCTTCCTTAGGCAGAACAAATCCGCAGTTCTTGCAGACATAACCGTCTCTCTTACCCATCTCTTTCTAACTACTTCTTTTCCACAATGACGTGGTTAGTTTTCCTTCATGAAAATCTTCAATCTAATGATTTCTTCTGATAATAGCTCATATATTTGGTCTAATAGCCTTCTTGCATCAGTTTCGTCGTATCCAAATATTTTAAGAAAAGCCATATCGACTTTTCTACGCAAGTTATGTTTTTGTTTGAGCTGTGTAAGAATACTTGGAAGCTCAGTGTTTCCAAATTCATCAAAAAGGGTTAAAAGCTCTTTTCGTTCTTTTTGTGATAATTTTCCAATATTCAAGAAGACAAATTCATTTAGAGTATAATCGTGAATTTTCATCCAAGTATCAAGAGTTCTCAGTAGATATACTTGAAGAAGATTTAGTGTACTATTAAACCAAAGCGCCTGAAGCTTAGCTTCTTCATTTGACAAACCTTTGATACTCCACATGTCAACACCAACCATTGGTTTATCTGAATAAAATGCAAGCACTGATAACCCTGGTGCAGGAAGAACAAAACGTCTAGCAATTAACAAATTAGAAGACCTTGATTCCACTTTACCCTTCCATTTTTTCAATGTTGTTTTCTTAATTCCAGGACAGACCTTGTTCAAATCTCCAAAGTTTTTAATTATTACAAAATCAGTTTGAGTGCTCACATCTACGGTTCTAACACCAGATGAGCTACGCAACCCATAAGAAAGACTAGTAAGAGGAATTTTGGCTTCCTCATTAAAGAACCTCTCTTTGGCTATAAGTGCTTTTTTTTGTATTTTCGTAACATAGTACCTATCGTTTCTTCTCCTAGCTCTTTCTGGATATCTAACAACAATTCCATGAACATTCTCTTGTTTAACATGTCTCAGGTCGAATTCTTGAGCATCGTAATCCATATGTATCAATTTATCCTTAGCAACTTGTTCTATATTTTCGAAGATTCTGAATAGCTTTGGGTCATAAGCAGCTATATAACTAAACCAATTTTCAAGATTCGTTTTCAATTCTTTCTGACTTACGAAGAATATTGCCAAATCTTCATCGTCTATTTCCAGTTTTTTCTTGAATCCTATTTTCGCCTTAAGAGCAACTTCTCTAGCATCCCTCAAATTTTCTGGCATTCGTTTTAGATTAACTACTGCACAATATTCATTATCAGATGGAGAACTGTTCTTCTTGGCAATAAGCAGTACTTCTCTGAATTTTGCACTCTCTGAAAATGCAGCTCTTTTCCAAGTTGTGAAAATATATTCGATTGTATAATTTTTACTTAGTAGTTCTCTGATACCTTGAGTAGATTGGATTCTCAAAATACTTGAAGGAAGAACAAGAGCTAGCCTTCCGCCTTCTTTCACAAAACGGTCAGCTAATAATACGAAATATCCATGTAGTCCCAGTTGTCCATGCAAATATTCTTCATATTCCTTAAGTCGCTTGCTTAAAGAGATTTTATATTGTTTTGGGAGTCTTTCTTGTCTCGTAAATGGAGGATTCATTAGTACTAAATCTGCTTTTTCCAGAGGTATTTCTTCTCCACCAACTCCATCTAAGGTGATTGCACCTTTTTTGATGTAAGCGTCTTTAAGAAAAGTGGTACCCCCTTCTTTGAACATGTCTAGTGTTGGTCTCTTGTAAGCAGCTTTCAATTCACTGCGTATTGCAGGTATGTTCATTCCAGGTTTTAGTTCTGTGGAATCCCACACTGCAATTCTTACTTTTTCAGTCTCTGACAATAATGCTTGAAGAGAGAGATGCATAACAGCAAGATGGGCTGCAAAAGGCATTATGTCAATTCCTGTCAAATCTTTTTCCAAGAATCTTTTGTGGTCTTTTGATAAATCGAATGTTCCAGTTTTCTTTTTTAATTCTCTTTTTCTTCGATATGCAGCAACTAAGAGAGTCCCACTTCCAACTGCTAAATCCATAACCTTTGCGTCAGGGTCGGTAATTGATAATTGTGTAAGAATTTCAGCAGCTTCATTGTTTGTATAAAAGGCAGCAACAGCTTTCCTAATATTGAAAGGTATCAAGTCATGAAAGACTTTACCCAAAACGTCATGTCCTATCTTTTCAGGTGCTAAAGCTTTTACAGCCATTATTACTTTCTTTATTATTCTTGTAGAAGATTCAGGCAGTCTTGAGGCTACATCGAAACCAAAAATGGAACTATAGTCTTTCTCTAATACAGGTTTGAAATATTTGAGTAGGTCATTGGGTTTTCCTATCTTATCCTCATCTATATCCTCAAAAGCAATATCCATTTTTGAAAGGACATGATAAAAGATGATTTGGTTTGTAAGCAAGTATGTTGTTGCTTGTCTCAGTTCTTCAAGAGGATAGCGTCCTTCTTCATACTGTAAAATGTTCTCAAAAACTGTTTTTCCACCAAAGATATCTTCTAGTTCTTTATCTTTGAGTACTTTAACACTGGTTGCTAAATACTCTACAGCTTCGGTTAGAACTTTAATGGCAAAACCAGTATCCGCTTCAACTGAGGGATGTCTTAAAACATGATTGGCTATCCAATCAGCCATTTCAGAAAGGTTACCAACAAACCTTTGGCTGGGTCTAGCATCTTTGAAGGTGGCAGTAGCAATATATTTTAGTTTTGGGTCACTAACAATCTTTTCAATGATTTCTATATCCCAAGCACGTCTTAATTCCTGTGGAAAAAGGACTGCAAAACCCCCATTTGTTTGGGTATATTTAGAATAATCATAGAGTTGAACCATGGCATCTAGAAGTTTTGCTTCGGCTCCTAGCTTTGTTTCCACAACATATTCTGCTCCATTACAAAGAAGCAGGTCAGGCATCAAACGTCCAATAGGAGTTCTGTAAGAAATCTCAGTGTTGACCTTGATACCTCTTTTCTCTAATTCTTTCATTAGAAAATTCCTAATTGTCATCTCCGTAGCTTTGGGGACGCTCAAGAATCATCAACATCTATTCAGTGTTTTTTATGAAGTTATATGTTTTTTCAGACTAGACAATTTTTAAATTGTTTTCCATTATTTTCTGTTGTTGTTTATCTCTTCAAACTTTGAACCTTGCTATCTTTCATGTTAACAGAATCAATGCTTACAAGCGTCTTGGAGATACGGTCAACTTCTTCAAAAGTGGGTACCCAAGAAAATGTTTCTTTCCTGAAGTTACTGTCTTGTTCAAAGACTACTTTCACCATTAATCTTCCGTCCTTGAACCTTCCCACTTCAACTTTCATTGATGCTCGAAACAGTATAATATACTCATTCAACAGATAAAACGTTTGGTAATCAAACACCTTTTATATGCTTATAACAACTATCAGAGGTAAGAAATAGGGGAGAGAATAATATGGTATTGGATGTGATTTTCAACAAATTCCTTCCTACAACAATGGCTTTCCTTTCTTTCACTATTCTTTGGGCAATGGGAGAGAAAGATGGGGCGTTACTCGTTCTTGGTACGGGTTTTACTCTTCAAGTACTTTGGCTATGGTTCCGTTATGGTAACAGACGGTAGTTTGTACAGAATATAGAAGAGAGATGAGAGAGTACTATATTATTTCTAATCCTTAAGGGGATTCTTTTCATATAGTGTTCAAAAAAGAGTTAACAGTGATATTCGGGTTACCTACCTTACTCGAAGCGCGTAGTGTCCTTTCTCCTTCACTTTCATGGCGCGAGCTATAGCCGAGCCCTCAGGATCAATGATCACCACTACACCAGAGAAGTCATCGCTTAGGTTGGTGCCCTTGCAGTTAGGACATATAGAGCCATAGGATATTATGTGGCACTCTCTACATGCTTTGTCTGTCATTTCTTTGATTCTCCTGCTGTCTTGGCATCCCCTGAATCTTCTGTACCGGGTACCTCTATCTTTTCCACTTCCTTCCGGATCCACTCAATCTTCCCAAGGAAAGGCTGCCTAGCAGTTACCCCTATCTTCCCGGAACCTCCGCTACGACCTAAAGAAACAGCTGTTATGCGAACTCGCACGCGGTCTCCAGTCTTGAGTTTCCTTTTCGTTTCTTTGCCCATAAGAACTCCTTGTCGTTCGTCATAGGAAATGTAGTCGTCCATTAGTTGAGATACGTGAAGGAGGGCGTCAACGGGTCCTATACGGATGAATGCCCCGAATT
>CAYTBB010000086.1:1172-5466 GCA_964435965.1 uncultured Dehalococcoidales bacterium | reverse complement strand
AAGCGGGACCGCGTGTCACTGGCAAATCATCCTCCATCACCGGCTCGAATGCTAGCAGCTTGTGTGAGCAATCTCTGTTGGAATACGTCAAGACTCCATTATACAGTTATGAAGGGGGACGATGAAGCGATTCAAAGCGTACGGCACACGTCAGAGCTACCTGCTGCAACCGTCGCCACGCCATGGTTCATCCGCCGAGTGTGCCGTTTGTGGTGGGGCTCGCGAAAGGAGAAAGCGGCCCGCTTGTACCGAGCATGAATTTCCTCATCGGTCGCGCGTCCCGCTACACCTCTATCGTGCGGTTCATCATGTGGTTGACCGACATCGCCTCGTTGGAAGGCCATTGATTATCGAAGAGAGGGGTCGCGATTGTGGCCCCTCTCTTAGTCTCGAAAACGAAGATCTGTTCGAATTCTTAGCAAACGAGTGACGTTCTTACCCCAACTGTAGAGCGATATAGAGATCTTATTGGTTATCCTGGATATTCCTCTTGACTTTCTCCTGCGACTGTCAGTAATATTAGTTAATCTTCGCTTTAAGACAGTGTATACACGAAAAGGGATGATCTGATCGTAGAATAAGCGTTTCAGGCATGGAACTGATAGATTTGTAGTCTCCCTGGAGGGTGAGGCTGTCTAAGGGAGAAGGCGGTGTTCGTGGTCCTTAAGCAAGGAGGGAGGACTCAGCGCGGGATTAAGATCATCGCGTATGTTCTCCTCTTGCTCACTGTCCTCCTTATGCTCGGAGGGTGTTGGCTTCTTAATGAAGCTCCAGTCGCCGTGATTTCGGCAAATCCCACCTCGGGAGAAGCTCCCCTCGAAGTCACTTTCGATGCCTCCGAATCGTATGATCCTGATGGCGATG
This sequence comes from uncultured Dehalococcoidales bacterium, assembly GCA_964435965.1. Taxonomy (GTDB): domain Bacteria; phylum Chloroflexota; class Dehalococcoidia; order GIF9; family AB-539-J10; genus 20-14-all-45-10. Next base: position 4,602 of record CAYTBB010000086.1, on the reverse strand, counting down.
AGATCAGCTACGAGTGGATGTTTAGTGATGGCGGGAGAGGGGCAGGACCAGTCATCCAACACGTTTTCACAAACCCCGAAAGCTATGTTGTCGAGTTAAGCGTAAGAGACAACAGAGGGGCAATAGGAACAGAGAATATAGGCATTAGCGTCTTCATTCAAGCGTCGACTGGTCAAGTAACTTATCAAGGCGGACAAGTAGAAACCGAGGCAGGAGCGGCAGCTACAGTCTCTGCGGGCGCACTACCAGCGGGCACGCAAATCACTGTTGGTGAGACACAAGCACCTATTGAGATGGCTGTCGAAGGGTCAAGAGTTGTGGGGAAGACGGTTGTCGTAGAATTCGCTATTAGCGCAATTGTGTCTTCGCCACGAGTCACTGCTCACAGCGTGTTCCCAAAGGCCACAACCGGCGATAGCTTCACTATAGAACTCCCTGTTGAGGAAAGTGAGGTAGACCCGTTTACTGCAATACAGATAGCTATTTATGTCAATGATCTTACAACCATAAACAATTCTGCAAAGGTTGTTCCTGAAAGCATCTCATCGAACGTTAAGCGGTACTACCTAGGCTTTGCGAGAGTGGTTAGAAGCAGCACGCATAAGGTTAAGGTGAAGATAGGTGAAACTTTAAATGAAGTCACTGAGACAATCAGCGCTACAGCTAAGTCTGCTAAAGTAAAAATAGAAGCTACTCTCGTAAGCCTAGAAGACTTCTTCGTTCAGCATTCTGCTCTGTTGGAGTTTGACGAAGGCACAACGGGGTTTGAAAGCGCCCATTCTCTTCCTGAGAAGAGCCAGATTCCCTTGGTTCTAGTCCACGGTTGGCAGTCAGTGATTTCTGATCTGGGGAAAAGGACAGGCAGTTTGTCCCGCGCCGTGTGGGCAGATTTTGTTAAGCATTTATCTCTGTTCAAAGATGGGAAATTGCTAGAGGCATACAAAATATATGCATTCGAATACGATAGCTCTCGTGCGATCCGGGGGAATGGATCCTTGTTGAAAACAGAGCTTACTGAGTTCTTTGGAGACACGAAGATGGTTATCGTAGCCCATTCTATGGGAGGTCTCGTAGCGAGATCAGCGATCGAGGAGTGTGGACTTCAGAGCGTGAGAAAGCTGATAACTTTGGGCACTCCACATGAGGGTACTCCTGTATCTTACGTGAATGAGCCGATAGAGGTGCTTGAGAATGTTCGTTCCGGCGATGTGTATGATATTCTGTTTTTCCTTCTGGGTACTGAGGGAGCGCGAGACTGTGCGACGTTGTATGGCGGAGAAGGAAATCTCTGGTTGAAGAATTTGGATCAATTTGACAAACTAGCGCAACCTCTTTCGACAATTCCTTCCGGTACCTCTTATACGCTTTACGGGGGCATAACTGATCACTGGTTCAATAAGTACGTGGACCCTAGCGAGGCTGATGGGTTTGTTCCATTCTCAAGTGCTATCTTTAGGTTGAAAGAGTCGTTCACCCCTCAGATGGAAGCCGCTCCCGCACAAAACGTCGATCATAGTGGCCTGAGGACCAATTCTAGTGTCTTACGTCTTATTTGTGAGGAGTTAGCCGAGTTGTTGAAATTACACTCGAATCAGCCACCTATAGCAAACGGCACAGGTCCTGATCAAACTGTACCCGTTGGTGCGCTGGTTACCTTAGATGGTTCAGCAAGCTCTGACCCTGATGAGGGCGACAGTTTGACCTACCAATGGACTCAGACTGCTGGCCCATCGGTCACTTTGTCCGATCCTACGGCGGTTAAGCCCACCTTTACTCCAACGAAACCGGAAACTTACAAGTTCAAGTTGGTAGTAAACGATGGCGAGACAGACAGCGAGCCCGCTTATGTGGTCGTCACCGTTGAGAGGTATATCAACGGGCAATACGAAATCCAATGGTCAATAGCGGAATCGAAGGGTTGGGCAAATCCACTTGGAGAAGGGGAAGAGCTTATCACTAGCACTGTATATGACTACGATTCTGCCAAATATATAGAAAACCACCCGGGGAAAAGGCATGCTGGAACCGATATTAAAGCGTCACCAGGGAGTGAAGTCTATGCTATTGCAGAAGGCACCGTGGCAAAGAAAACAGTCTCTAGCCCTGAACAGACCGTCATAATAGTAAAGCATACTAACTCAGAGCAAGATGAATTCTTTGCTATATATGGCCACGTTAGAGCAAGGAACGGTTTAGAGGTTGGTACCGAAGTTGGAGCGGGGGAGAAGATAGGAACTATAGTAGAAAGTGGCTCACCTTCTCATTTGCACTTCGGTATAAATACTTCTTCAGCTTTATCAAGTTTTATATTTGGCTCCCATCATGGATGGGGAAGAATACCGAAAAATGACCAATTATCCACCTATAATTGGGTGAATCCGATAAATTACTTAAATAACTACAGCCCTTCAAACGGGCAACCTCCACCAACTCCAGGCGCAACTCCACCGCCCACCATTCCGTCTGACAAATGGATTCCTCGCACTCAGTGGGGCGCCGCACTAGGGGTGCCTGCTGAAAGTCCTCCCATGCTTGGTCAAGCGGATCATACCCGCGTTTTGAGGAATAGGGGAGGAATCACGCATGTCATAATCCATCATACAGCTGGCCACAATGATACTGTCCGGTCTGTGTGGGACTGGCATGTTGTCAATCCTCGCGGTAAGAGATGGCCTGACATTGGATATCACTTCTTGATCAACTCCCAGGGTAATGTATACCAAGGAAGGTCGAGCATCCAAATGATTGGGGCCCATACTGGAGGGGCTAATATCGGTACTGTGGGAATAGCATTTCTTGGAAACTTCAATGCAAGCGTGCCGACTGCTGCTGCTCTCGAGAGTGCTGCTGCCCTAATACACTGGCTTTTCGAGGAAGCAGGCATCACCGACCCTTGGGAAGAAGCACAACATAACAACGCAGGCACGCAGCTACGCATTGCCGGTCATCGAGATTACCCGAACCATGCGACTAATGACTGTCCTGGTCATGCCCTTTATGCCCGACTTGATGAGCTAATAAGAGAGCCTGTTGCCAGGCGGCTGGGAACACCTGTGCCTCCAACTCCGCAGGTTCCAGAGATTACCCGTACCGAACCTGCCCGCCCTGTGGCTCAGCCAGACAGACAGTGGCTGACCATCCACGGCAGCGACTTCGTCCCAGAGTCACAGGTCATCCTGCGGATTGGCACGGGCGTTCACCAGATTCCAGCTGACCGAACCCAGTTTGTAAACTCTTCCAGGATAAGGGTCTCTGTTGGCCTCACTGATTCCGGCACCTGGACAGCTCAGGTGGTCAACCCTGGCAACCGTCAGTCCAATAGGTTCAGCTTCACGGTTGATCCCCCTGCACCTCCTCCTGTGGCAACGCCACGGGTTACCCGTACCGAACCTGCCCGCCCTGTGGCTCAGCCAGACAGACAGTGGCTGAC
>CAYTBB010000086.1:0-1072 GCA_964435965.1 uncultured Dehalococcoidales bacterium | reverse complement strand
CAGCTCAGGTGGTCAACCCTGGCAACCGTCAGTCCAATAGGTTCAGCTTCACGGTCGATCCTCCTGCACCTCAGGTTCCACCAACGATCACGTTCGCTAACCCATCGCCAAGGACCACTGCCCCAGGGAGGACAATCACCATTACCTACAACGTGACGAATCCTGGGGTAGCAAGGCAAGCCCTATTGGGAGCCAGCATCCAGTTGCCCGGGGGACCGACTCTGAGTGATCCGCCCAACGATCGCAGGGTCACCATCGCTTCAGGTTCTAGCTCTGTCTCGCGTCCGTTCATAGTAGCAACGACCGCATCCTTGGGCACGTATAATCTGCTTGTTTCCTTGGTGGAGGACGACAATAACAATGGCGTGATTGATTCCGGGGATTCAAGCTTAGATTTCAGAACCTTCACCGGCGTACTTCGAATACTCAAGTTCAACAAAGGTGACATCGTAGAAGTGTATAATACCGGCAGTAAGGGTTTACTTGTTCGTAATACTTCCTGTGGTACGACGATAGGAGGGAAGTTCGATGGAGCTAAAGGTACAATTCTAGAAGGCCCAGTTTACTGCGATGGATACAATCGATGGAGGGTACGCTGGAGCGACGGCCTCGTGGGGTGGTCTGCCGAGAACTGGTTAAGGAGAAAATAAAGAAAGTCCGAGGCCATAGCACCCATTTTGAGTGAGGAAATTTCCACTTCTAAATTGGACTCCTTCAGGACTAGAGGAACTTCCTGACTATAAAGCTGCTACCAATTCCACGGTCTTTCGAATTGATGATGTCAGCCTGATGTCTGATGGGTAAACAATCGAATTCTCTATCAAGACCATTTCTGGTTCTTCGGGGCGCGGGCGAAAAGATGAACTGCTAGGTCGACCGTGTGCCCCGGGTATGGAGCTCCGAACAAGCAATCCCCACCGTACGGCCAGTGGGCGTCTAAGCGATCGTTACGCGTGAACGATCAGTTATTCTCCCAACCGTCTGTTCTCCTCGATCGGTCGGTATGGCAGCTCATAGCCGAAATGCGTCGGTCCGAACAGCTCAAGCCCGCGCGGCGTTCGCCACAACGGCG
>CAYTBB010000085.1:0-5473 GCA_964435965.1 uncultured Dehalococcoidales bacterium | reverse complement strand
TTGCCCTCCTGGTTTAAATACCAGCGGTGTTAGCTAGCTTAAATAGAAGCTATCTATCCAATCTGGCCTTGGAGGCTGCTGACCTTGCTCTAGCATTTCCTGCCACTGCTCATCGGTCAATCTCCCTTGCTCCATAGGCCACCTAAATTCGTAGTAACTGAGAGTAGGACCAGCACCAAGGATAATTCTGCCATCGGGAACCTTATAGGCTATCAGGGCAAGGTCAACGTAGCCCAATCCTTCCTCTAAAACTTCCATCGGTGGGTTGGTATCAGTATGGACATCAGCGACCAGAGTGGTCTCCTTGCCCTTTGCCTCGACACCAACAACTATGGCATCAAGTCGCCCGCCAAAATTTCTGATAAACTCATAATCGCTTTCACTTAGCTCCTTACCTTCCAACTCGTCCTTGGAAATTTGGATTACCCTCTCCAAGATGCTTTCCAGGCTCTCCAGTCTCGACTTCTCCTCATCGCTCAAGGCATCAAGCTTAATCAACCCCTCCTTGGTCATCTTAGTAAGCGTAAGCATGCGGGAGTAGAACTCAGGGACTGGTTCGACATAGCCTACTACCGGCTTTGGCTGAGGTGGCATTGCCGTCATAGCCGGAGTATAGCTCTGCTTGGCATATAAAATAGTGTCATGCCTGAGTTCAGTCCAGGATGCCAGGGCAGTCTGCAATTCCTTGTCCTTCCAGGCATCAGTCCGCATAAAGGCAGGGTACCCTTCAGCAAAGTCCCCGAGCAAAGGCTTTAAAGCATAAAGCCAGCTCCAGTAAAGATTGCGATTCCAATCCTTCTCAGTGAGAGCACCAAATTCCTCTCTGAGCATATTTAATTGCTCATCATAGCTGGTGTCTTCTCCCTGGTATTCAGTATCACCTTCAACTTTCAATACGTCATAAGCCCGCTCTGAGCCCAGAACTGCCATGACATCTAATCCTCTGGGGAAACATCTCTGAGGACCGAGTATCGTCATCTTCAGGGTAAATGGCTCATTTTGGCCCACATACATGCCCACAGCGGGAAAGACCAGATTCTGAAACATGTATGAGTCAGGCACAAATCGCTGTCCCATAAACCTCATCCCTTTTGTGTCAGCTAAGCATTGATAGAGCTTCTCTTTAGTCACCGGCGGAGCGATAAGACAAATGCCAGAGCCACCGTAAATCTCAGGATTCCTCATCTGAGCTAGCTCAGCCTTCAAATTAAGCAACGCTTCCTCGTCAGCAAGCTGGCTGGCATCAAAGCTGGTGCCCAAAACCTTCTCCATAGCATCCAGGTATTCATAGGGGGTCAGGTCATCAGCAGTGCCGACAAAGAACGAGGTAACGGAATAAATCCGATTCCATATTTCCCAGCAAGTGGTGAGATTGCTTCGCTGCGCTCGCAATGACACATTAGGCAATTCTGCCGAAATCAAAAATGCTTGAATTGTGGCTATCGCGGCATCTCTCTCACTTACTAAGGCATCAGTGCCCCCTTTAAGGAAGAAAGCCATCCTGCCATACCACATCATCGCCTTGAAATACCTTTTCAGTGCCTCGCTCCAGGTGTAATGCCCCCTGGGAACATACTGGGAGTAGTCTTCCTTATAGGGATTTTTAGAATCAGGGGAGTTGAAGATAGCACTTGGCTTGAAGCCCTCATGCGCTTCAATGTTTTTTATCTCCACGTTAACTTCGTCCGCCACGCAGGATGGAATGGAAAGGTTAACCTTTTTCAATGGCTTAAATTCTTTCTCATCCCAGGGATGCTCTTTGTTCCATTGCTCGATTTCCTGCCTAGCTTTCTCTTCATCATACCCTTCAGTTGGCGTCTGCAAAAGCTTCAACGCCACAGCAAAATAGGCCACATTTCTTCTGGCAGCTTCTTTTAGGTCAGAGTCAGTGAAGGATTCATAATCCCATATTGCCCTTTCCATCATCGCCTGGCTCATATCAATCAGTTCATCAAAAAATTCTTCTTCCTCAAGACGCTTCAGTATCTCATTGAACTGGATATGATATAGATGAAGCAAAGTATCCGAGGTAACAAAGATAGGGACGCCTTGCTCCTTAAGTGTCTTATAAGGCTGGACAATATCATCGCCATGCCAGGGGATAACCACAAAGCCATTTTTCTCCAGAAGCCGCTCCTGATTTTCAGCCAGCCCGAATCTTGAGCCTATCTGTCCAAAGTTTGTTACCTCCCCCAAATCCAGGGGCAGTAAGTAGCGCGGAGCATCAGGAGATATAGAGACCTCTCCAGATTCATAACAAGCTGCCATAGCAAGCTTGGGATTTGATGCCTCACCCTCAGCCACTGAAGGTATGGTAAACTCAGAAGGTACGGGCGGCCGACCAGTTGCACAGCCGCTGGCGAGAAAGATACCAACTAAAAGAATAGAAATAAGGACTTTCACAGTTTTCACCTTGCCCCCTCTATTATGTGAGCCATCCTCGTTACTTAGCCAAAACCCCTTGAATCTCCATCCGTCGCCAAGCCAGCCGTCAAATCATCAAAGAGAACCACTTTGTTAGCCACGCTTATAATCTGCTCAATAGGTATTATGCTCTCCTGACCTTGATTATCAACTACCATCCATATTTTATCCTGAGGCAATTCTTTCTTGATTCTAGCGACCACTCCCAGACTAACACCACCAGGCATAGTAACCTCTTTGCCCAGGAGAAGCACCTCCAGGCCCCTGGCAGCTATCATTGTTTTCAACTTCTGTAGAATCTTCATAATTTAACCCACAATGTTAGAAACGAAACAAGCGGTAAAAAGTTTAGCTCCACCACAGCCTTTGCCGAAAGAGATAATGAAAATTAATCCAGGTCAAGGATAATCGAAACGGGCTAAAAGGATTAAGACAACACGAGAAAAAACAGGTGGGGAAGGCATAATGTGAATATGCTGGATACCTTAATAAATTTGTCTTGACTAAACCAAATGAAATAACATTAATATCAGGCCTACAGCTAACATTACCGCTCCTAAAGCCAGTAAGCCAATCAGTAATTTCATATTCATTTCTAAAATCCTCTCTATGCAGAGCTGATACATCAAATAACAGCCAATTTGCAGTATTATACCACTAACTTCCTTAGCTAATATTTATAACGAAAATCGAAGGGAAAAGTTCACCGACCAAGCCATTTTTAGGAAAATCAAATAGGTCGCATTACTAAGTTTTGCCTCAAAAAGTTCAGCAAAATTAAGCCAGTGGTAAAATAAATAAGAGGCAATGGCAATAAAGTTAATCGCCAAGAAAAGCTCAACCTTTCATGATTTCCCCTACGCCAGAACGCAGCGAAAATGCTTCCATTGCTGGATTATCAATGTCACACCGCCAGGACCAAACCAATGCCTTCATAATTGTATTTATTGCTATGCCAGAGAAGCTATCTACTCTAACTACTCAGAAGATACTCTGCTTTACAATAACTTGCCCGAGTTGGTAGAGAAAGACCTTAAAAAGCTAACCTTATGCCCACCGATTTCCTTGTCCAATGTCTCCGACCCCTGCCAGGATATAGCTGAATTAAAGGGAGAGGTCAAAAAATTAATAAAGCTTCTGATGGACTACGGAGTTTCCTTCTTCATCACCACCAAAGGAGACCCATCCTTTCTTTTGGAACTGCCGGACTTTGTGGAGTACAAGGCTAAACTTATAGCCACGACCATTGAGGGAACTCCGGAAATACTGCAGCTACTCTCGCCCGGAGCACCGCCATTTGATGCCAGGGTGACCACTGTGCGCAAGCTATCTGACTTAGGCATAGATACTATTATTCGTCTCGACCCCATTTTCATCCATCTCTTTAAGGCTCTTTATGGTGATTCCTGGTTTGATAAAATAGCCGAGCTAGTTAATACCTTCGCTTCAACTGGAGCTAGCCATATCATCGGCAGCACGGGCAAATTATCTAAAAAGCGCTCTCAAACCGGTGATTACATCGGCACAAGCATATGGCAGCGAATATACAAAGTTATCCGCGATCAATCACCCCTAGCGGCCAAGAAATTTGAGCGAGAATATGTCTACGAAGCACACTGGTCAGGGGGAGGCTATCGCCTGAGAAAGGACTTAAGACTTAGCCTCCATCACAAATTACTTGCCCTTGTTGAAGCTAAAGGAATGACCTATGCCACTTGCCAGGAGCTTAGTGCCGAGGAAAGCGATTCCAAGGGTATTCCCCAGTGTGAGGCCCTACCTCTACCTTTCACCAAAAAACAAGCTAACGGCAAATTCAAGCCTGTTCCCGGCTGCACCGCTAATTGTCATGTCTCCTGCCAAGGATTATCTAACCCACCTTGCGGGCGTCCAGAATTGGCAACTTCTAAGCCCCTGACATTAAGCAAACTATGCTTCAAACCTGACCAACCTCCTCTACCAGTTCAGCAATAAATTACCTACCACCCAAGGTTTCTATTCTTGGGTGGTAGGTAAGATTCAAAAAGCAGGTCTATAGTCCGTTTGCGAAGATCGGTCTCATGCTCTTCCAGTAATCCTTTTGTGGCCAAAACTCGTTGACAAACAATATTCAATTCTTTTTCGCTTAGCTCAGCTTGCTCGGCAAGCTCTAACATCTGCATTAAATCACGAACCCGCTGATAAAGGACCCTCCGTTCTTCCTTTATCACCTCAATTTGTTCATTGCTGGATTTTTCATATCCGGCGACTTGCTTCACCGTTTGGCGAATCACTTTCTTATATTTTCCCAAGTCAGCTATCTCTTTCTTAAGAATCGACCGCCTTTCCTTATTCTTTTTTACCCGTTTTGCCAAGCTTTTAAGCTCACCTTGATATCTATCAGTCCTATTGAACTCGTCATGAAGAGCCTCCAGCTTTTTGCGATACTTTTCTCTTAGAAGAGCTTCCAGTCTCGTCAGCCGGTTAAGCCTCTCAATGAAGAATTCTACATTTCGGCGTAATTCTTCGACCTCACTCGGAAGTTCCCTTTGCCCCATAGAAACTTGCTCTTGCCCTATTGCCTCTTCAAACGTTTTCATTCCTAAATCCTCTAACAAGTATCAAGACAAGCCCATTATAAAAACCCATCCGAAGATAATCAATAGCTAATTACATGAGAAGGTTTATTTTGTCACCTTGAGCGCTAGCGAAGTGTCTAGATTCTTCGGTCGCTTCTCTCCCTCAGAATGACAAGTAGCGAAGGACTCAAAATGACAGGAGGGGATTGCTAATCGATCTTAATTGCACGACTCTTTTTATCTCAGAGGCGAAGTCAACGACTTACCAACTCAACTATGGTGACGCCGTAGTCCCCTTCGCCGTAGTCACCAGGGCGGAAGGATTTAACTAAAGGATGCTTGGCTAGCACTTCATGCACTGCCTGGCGCAGTGTCCCCGTCCCCTTGCCGTGAACAATACGCACCAGGGGCAGACCAGCCATAAAAGCATCGTTGAGGTACTGATCCAGCCGAAACAAGGCTTCGTCAACGGTAAGATGGCGTAAATGCAATTC
>CAYTBB010000084.1:0-5477 GCA_964435965.1 uncultured Dehalococcoidales bacterium | reverse complement strand
GAGGTGGAATGAAATTTGCTGCTGCCAACTTAACGAACTGCACTCCAACCAGTGCCGAGAACAAAATTAATGTAATGAACGCTTTTGCCAATACAGTTTTCGTATTCATTACTCCCCCTCACTTATTTACGGTAGCATTTTGTTTTGGTCGTCGCCGGAGAATTTTCAGGAACAGGTATCCAGCTATTGCAGCTACAATCACGGTTGCTGCTACAATGGCATATCCATATTCCATTGGTAAGTTTGAACCTAAGATCAGTAGCTTTGGTGTTTGATCTATGCTGAAGTAAACTGTTTCAGAAGTGCCAATGTTCCCAGCAGTATCGTTTGCGTAGACTGTTATGGTATGTGAACCCTCAGATAATTCAGTTAGAGTCATGTTTCCGGTAATGGTCACGTTTGCTTGTCCATCTAGGACATATGTGATTTCTGAAACGGGCTCGTTCACTGTGAAATTCAATGGGATATCAGTTGTGTCATATGTTTTGTTTTCCGGTGACAAAACCGCTACTTTTGGGGGAACAGTGTCGATGGTAAAGTTGATTGACGCGGAGCAGTTAATGAAAAAATCCCAATAAAAAACAGGAAGACCTCCTTCTGGGTCTTCCCATTCGTGACTTTTTACGTTTGCGTAGACTGTTATGGTGTGTTTTCCTTCAGGTATATTTGTCAGGTTAAACGAAAACTCGGAAGGAAGCAAAGAACGTTCGGAATGATACTTTTCATAATCATACTCGTCAACATTAACGTAAGTTTTGTTTTCTTGCCAATCTCCTTCAAAATAAAGCTCAACTAACCACCTAGGCATACCAGACGTTGATTCTCCCAAACTCACATTAAATGTTAGAGACATGCTGTTCAGAACATATGCCTCGCCATCTTGTGGCGAAAAAATTGAAACTACGGGCGGTTCCTCATCGGCATCTGGAGGCTTAACTCCTCTAGAAATAGGATAAAAGTTTGCTTCTACCAAATTAACTAAGTGAACTGCAGTTATTATTGAAAACAAAAGCGCCGAAATGAATACTGTTGCTAACTGTGTTTTCTTGTTCGTTTTCTGGCACCTCCCTTTTGTTGTTTATTGGACAAGAGGTATCCAGCTGTTGTAACGCTGACTGCGGTGAACGCAAGAAATGCATAAACGTGTTCCATTTTTAACCATGAACCAAAGTAACCCAACAAAACTGACAATATCGCTAACGGCAGCGTTAATGCGTATTTGTTCATGTTTGATGCTCCAACAATACATTTATTGTGAGATTAAACATAAAACATTTTTTGTCAAGGTTTCTTGACCTATCAAATGATACAGAAAAAAGTTTTAGTCAAGATTTCTTGACTAACAAATTTGTGGTCAAGCCTTTGGATGCCCTCTGCTTCCATTTGAAAAAACGGAGGGTTATGGAAGCGAAATTTCTGAAAAAGCTGTTTTATACTGAAAAAAACTAGAGTTATATTTTAATGTGCTTGATTGTGTAAGGTAATGTTGTAACAGATAAATACCCATTAATTGCATGTGCGACTTGGCGGATAATTGATTAACCTTTTTTGTCTAAGCTAAGTTATGTTTTTTCAAGTTGTAGTAAAGATTTTAGTAAATTTCCAGTTTCGTACTCCCTGTTAATGGTCAGCGAATGACCAAATAGCAAACTTTGATTGTACAAGAAATAATCTAAATGTTACAGGTTTCTGGAAAAGAGGGCCAGAAAAAGAGGGGAGAATTAGGGCATATTAAGTATTTTTTTTGTTAGATCTTTATATTCTTGCAAATTTTGACTAACGATGAGGAGCCTCTTTTCGACACTCTCTCTAGAAGGGTCATCCTTCTTAATATGGTCGTCTAATTTATGCTGAAGGCTCACATACAGTGTCCAAAGTTCATTGTACCTCAATATCGCATGCAATGTTTTTTGAAAAGCATTCAAACAATCACCTCCTTTGGTTTTTTAGCAAGTTGTCAGAGGGTATATAATACATTTCTGTCCAACTTCAATCTCAATGTTTAGAAACTAACGAGAATCTGTTAAAGTTGGGTTGAAAATACTTACTGGTTTTTCTAGTTATAGGCTCTGCTATGCTTACACATTAAAGTGCATGAGTAATTATCTTTCCACATTTAGGACAATGAATATGCCTTAGACTAGACTGAGAATCATAACCAGAAATCTTCACTTCTTTCTTAACCATAGATAGTTTGAATTCGATAAAAAGGGAGTATTGCCTTTGGAGTTACTAGAATTCGTGTTTTTTACACCAAAGCGGTGTCTTGATGTCACTAACTTGACCTTTACTGATAAGGCTTGTAAGCATTTTCTTTTTTTTGTCTAGTGTAAAGTATGGGTTCTTTTTTGCCTTTCGAAATTCCAGAAATGTTCCTTGTTCAGTAGCGAAGATTAACCCTATGTTATTGGCGTATTTCTCACAAAAATCATTAAGATTGCTTTTATCTCTATCTTTCTTTGGTTCTGGAATTACCAAATAAGCAAAGTCAGCTCCTTCATATAATAAAACCAAAACTTGATCAATACCAAGCCCAAACGTTGGCTCCCTATATTTTGTTATGCTTTCTCCTTTGTATTTACGTTTTACTTTTTCATAGCCTTTTATCTCGTATCCATATAACAACAGTTCAGTTGTATATTGATGTTTTTTTCTATGAAACCTAGCTATATCAAACTCTCTATAGAAGAACGACTTTTCCCTTTTCTTTTTGCTTGTCCTATACGACCAACCTTTCCAATTTCTAGCAAAGCAATCTTGATCATGCAATTTTGTTAAATAATCCCAAAATTTATCATGTAATTTATGTTCTGTAAATTCCTCGTTCATTTCTAACTCCAATAAGTTATTCTTCTTAGAAGTATAAAAAATTAAATTCAAAATAAAGAAAGGTGAGATTGGTATAGTTAAGTATTAGTAAAAAAGCTCAAGTTTCTTTGATCTTCTTTTTCTCTACTTGTGTAAATTTAAGGGCAAAATTGACATTTACCTTTTAGAACATTACCTAATTCTAGCGATTTAATTATATTTCTCATCCCCTTTTCAAAATTTTCACGTTTTGTTTTATAGAATTTGTTTTCTCTTTCTATCAGAGTTTTCACTTCGTCTTTAAACTTTAATGTATCTAGGGTTTTCATAATCAGAGCTTTTGATTTCTTAATCTTTTCTTCATCACGACTTATAGCTAATCTATATGACCCCCATGATAACGTGTAAAACTTCGCTTCACCATGCATAACAGGTTCAATTGTAGGTTCTCCAATCATCCATTTTCTTTCAGGATGTACTTTATGCTCAGCATGGGTTTGATTAAACATAATTATTCTAGATGTCATTTCTTGATAAATTGTATCTACATATCTATCAACTGTGATATATTCTTCGGGCGATCTACCCCGCATAGTTGAATAGTATGGAGGAATCTTTAGTTCTTTAATTGTTAACTTCCGTATTTCTTCCAATACTGTTGCAAAATCTTTGTTATGCTCGAAAGTAACTTGTTTAAGTTGTTCCCATGCCTTTATAACCACTGGATATTTTGATTCTAAATGACTTTTTGCAACATCAAAATATTCTAACTCTGTGGGGTCTTGAGGTTCTAAACCTACAATTTTATGAACACTATATGAATACGATACACCAATTTTACAATATTCACTAACCTTATTTAACCAAGGTTTAAACGCCTCATCCATAATTTTTATCGAGTGTTCTCGACGTATTTTTACTAATTCACTTCCAGTTGCTTGTGATTTTTGGGTTAGTTTTGGAGTGCCTTTTTTTCTATTTTTATGAATAGGCGCTTTTATTGCGGGTGAACGTAACTTTGCTTTATCAACAATGCCCAAAAATAAATCAATCATAAAGATAATTTCAAGGGCTTCAATATCGCTTTCATCTTCTGAGAGACTATGAGACGGTGGATTACGTAAGAATCCCATTGCACCTCTAAATAATAAATAAAGAGATTCTCTTTCGCTTTCTGTTTCCCCAAGTATTAATTTTCCTGTTTTAGGGTTTAAAGCGTAATCTATCAATGTCTTTGCAGAATAGTTACGATCAACACCAATCTTATCTCGAATTTTATCTTCAAGAATCGGGAAGGCATTTGTAATAACATCATGGTAATCTTTATCATTACACCGTTTATAGAGTTTTGAATCAAGAAATCTTGAACATTCCCGTAAAATACCTGAGACTTTTGATGGTAATTTTTCTTCAAGATCAAAAATAGTATTTCTAGAAATTTTTATGTTCTTAGCGTAACCATGTATTGGCGGATCAAAGGCTTGTGGTTTTTTCATCATCACTGAGTCATCAATCGAACTTTCATAATTTACTCCTCTAGTTTTATTGAAAATTTTTGTTGCTTTAATCGGACCACTTTCTCCCCTTCTTATACCTCTCAAAATCTCTATTTCGTCTCCATTTACGATTGGAAGATTACCGGTAATCCACTCAATCCTCATAAGCATCCCTTAGTAAGTAATGGAGATGTGTTTATTTGTGTTGTTTTTCAACAATCTGCTGTTATTAGGTTCCTAATATCCTGCTTTTTGCATTATTTTCTTCACTGAGTTGTAGGCGGGGGATGATTCGGGTAGGTCGAGTAGGGGCTTCCCATGGAGAACGTAGTTTTCCACTTCTTTGTCGTGGCTGATTTTTCCCAGGTATTGCAGCTTTGTTCTTTTTTCAACTTCTTCCTCCCATTCGTCTGGAACCCTGCTGCCTCCGACCACGTAGAAGTTGTTGAAGTCTATTTTTACTTCCTTGGCTACTTTGTAGGCTCTTGCTACGTGATTGAATGATTTCTGGGAAGGATCAATAATGTCGAATATGTCGTCGACCTGAGAAGCTATTCGTCTGTTCAAGTGTTCCAGTCCACCCGGAGAATCAATGAGAACATAAGTGTATGACTTCGTTAAACCCTCCAGAACCTTCTTTAAAGCAGCGTCCGGAAGACAGTAACAGCCCTCTATGAATTTTGTTCCGATAGCCATCATGTCAAAGTAATCTCCTTCGTAGAGTCCCGCTTCCCAGATTTTGCTTTCAAGCCTCTCTGAGGGGGGAACCCCAACGGTTGTGCCTCCTCTATCCAAAAAAGTT
Organism: uncultured Dehalococcoidales bacterium; assembly: GCA_964435965.1. GTDB lineage: Bacteria > Chloroflexota > Dehalococcoidia > GIF9 > AB-539-J10 > 20-14-all-45-10. The sequence continues at coordinate 371 of CAYTBB010000084.1, read as the reverse complement.
TCAATAAGCAACTCGGACACCGTCTTCCTTCCCTCTTCTCTGAGGTCTACCCCAACCATCTCTGCCAAGTTCTGATCTGGGTCAACATCTACAAGAAGGAGTGGAGTCTCACCCTTTTCAATAAAGTATTTGGTCATGAGGGCAACAAACGTTGTTTTGCCGCTGCCTCCTCTACCCATTGTAACGAATTTCTTCATTTAGCTATCCCTTCCAGCAGTTCTTACGAAAAATAATTGCTTCACATAATTTATACTTATTCGATAGGTAATGTCTGCTCCATTTTGTAGTCAGTCACAACCTTGATTGTGCCACGAAAGGCAGCGTCAAGTTCTGTGTCGCCAGTGTCAACCTTCAAGCTTTTCAGGTTTTTC
>CAYTBB010000083.1:0-5484 GCA_964435965.1 uncultured Dehalococcoidales bacterium | reverse complement strand
TCGTCTCCTTATACTCATGCATTTTGGCGGAGTAAAAATTGCCCCATAGCCTGGCAGGAAGGATTGATGCTTTCTCTTGGTGTTAATAGCTAAGAGCACTATATCTATTATATCATATCTGAGATAGAAGGCGTGTTTTGATGCTATCCTGTTTTTTGCTTCCGTCTAAACGCTACAGCTACCTCGGCTAGAGGGACAGTTTCCTGTTTATTAGTTATCATGTCTCGCAATACGGCACTTTGGGTTTCAACCTCTCTTTCGCCGATGATAATAGCATAGCTAGCACCTAGTGAATTAGCCTGTCTCAACTGTCCTTTTAGACTTTTATCGCCTGCGGCCGCAATGACGGCAATTCCGCTTTGGCGTAGCTCGGAGGCGAGCTTTATTGCTCTGATTTTAGCTCCTTCTCCTAAGTAGGCGATAAAAGCGGTAGGCTTAGACAGAGCGGGAATGGCTATTTTTTGTCTTTTTAAATTTAATATAATTCTTTCTATGCCAGCGGCAAAACCCACTGCTGGGGTGGGTTTTCCTCCTAGTTGTTCAATGAGGTTGTCATAGCGGCCACCGCCCCCAAGGGCGCTTTGTGCCCCTTCCTCTCGAGGGCCAACTTCAAACACGGTCCTGGTGTAATAATCTAGACCACGTACCAATCTGTAGTTTAATTGGAAAGGAATACCTAAAACCTCTAAATATTGTTGCACGCTTTGGAAATGTGCTTGGCACTCAGGGCATAGGTGATCTGTGATTCTTGGTGCTGTCTCAGCAATCTTTTGACATGAGGCCTTTTTGCAGTCAAGTAAGCGGAGAGGATTTCTGAGCAGCCTAGCTTTGCAATCTGGGCATAAATTAGCTGTATAGCTGGAGTAGTGCCGCCTTAGCGCCTCTATATACTTGGGTTGGCAGAGGTTACAGCCAATGCTATTAAGCTGGCAGGAGAATCCAGAGAGGCCTAGAGAGAGGAAGAATCGCCGTGCCATCTCGATCACCTCGGCATCCAGGGCAGGGTCAGCGTCACCTATAGCTTCGTAGCCAAACTGATGATGTTGGCGATAGCGACCAGCTTGAGGGCGCTCATATCTGAAAGCAGGGCCAATGTAATAGAGTTTCACCGGTTGGGGTAAATTAAATAATCCATGCTCTAGGTAGGCGCGGCAAACTGGTGCTGTTCCCTCTGCCCTTAAAGCCAATTTCTGACCACTTCTATCCTCAAAGATATACATTTCCTTATCAACAGCTATCTGCCCCCCAGCTACAGTAGGGGCGAAGAGTTGAGAATCTTCAAATATTGGTGTGGTCAGGAGCTGGTAGCCATAAAGCTGGCATAAGGAAGCAGCTTTTTCCTCCACATATTTCCAGTAAGCTTGCTCTTGTGGTAGGATGTCTGATGTGCCCCGGGGCGCTTTATACACGAAGCCTCCCTTCCATTGTTTTTAATTTAGTTTACCATAATAAGCTAGCATAATTTAAGTTAAAGATTTGCTTTGGTTTTTTTCTTACGTTATTATAAACTTAAGATATGGAGATAAGTTCGCTTATAGCAAAAGCCAGCGAATATTTGCCCAGTGATAAGGTAAGTCTGATTAAAGCAGCTTACGAGTTTGCCTCACAGGCCCACCAAGGGCAAATGCGCAAATCGAGAGAGCCCTTTTTAGAGCATCCTTTACATACGGCTATGACCTTAGCTGAACTTCGACTTGATGCTGATACATTAGCTGCTGCCTTGCTGCATGATGTTCCTGAGGATTGTGGCATACCACTGGAAGAAGTTGAGGCTAACTTCGGATCTGAAGTAACCAGATTAGTTGATGGCGTGACTAAACTGAGCAAGCTCACAAGCCGAGCTGAAGGTGAAGAGAGGAAGTCGAAGCTTCAAGCGGAAAACTTGCGCAAAATGCTTGTGGCTACGGCTAAAGACTTGCGGGTGGTTTTTGTTAAATTGGCTGACAGGCTACACAATATGGGCACACTAGGCGCTTTGCCACCAAGGAAACGCCAGGCAATTGCCCAAGAGACGTTGGAGATATATGCTCCTCTGGCGCATCGTTTAGGCATGTGGAATGTGAAGTGGCAACTGGAGGATCTAGCCTTCCGTTATCTGGAGCCACAGCAATACCGTCGGCTTTCTCGCTTGGTGGCGGAAAAACGACTTCAGCGAGAAGGCTTTATAAATGAGGTTAGCCAGACGCTGCGTCAGGAATTAAGCCAGGCTGGCATAGAGGCTAAGGTTTTTGGTAGGCCGAAACATATTTACAGCATCTATCAAAAGATGGGCCGGTATGCTGCGCAGGGCAAGGATTTTGGTGACATCCATGACCTTTTTGCCTTGCGTGTATTAGTGGACTCAGTTCCGGATTGTTATAAGGCGCTAGGGGGAATTCACAATTTTTGGCGTCCTATAACCGAAGAGTTTAACGATTTTATTGCTAATCCTAAAGATAATGGCTATCGCTCCCTGCATACCACAGTAATGTGCCAAGGCGTTACCCCGCTAGAAATACAAATACGGACTCATGAGATGCATCAAATCGCTGAGTATGGAGTAGCTGCTCACTGGAAGTATAAAGGGGGGAAGGCAGATGTGTCTTTTGACAATGAAATATCTTGGCTACGTGAGGTTAACGACTGGCGAGAAGAGTTCGATAGTGAGGAGTTTCTGGAGTCGGTTAGAACTGACGTCCTTGTGGATCGAGTATATGTCTATACTCCTAAGGGTGAGATAAAGGAGTTGCCCAAGGGGGCCACCCCTCTAGATTTTGCCTTCCGAATTCATACAGACTTGGGCTACCGTTGTATTGGGGGAAAAGTGAATGGACGGCTGGTCCCCTTGAGCCATGTGCTTAATAATGGCGATGTAGTGGAAATCATCGCCGCCAAAGGGGAGAAGGGACCCAGTTTGGATTGGCTTAACCCCCAACTTGGCTATATTAAAACTTCTCACGCCCGTGGGAAGGTGCGGCAATGGTTCAAAAGGCAGGAGCGAGGTCAGAGTATAGAGACTGGCAAGCAGCTTTTGGACAAGGAACTTAAAAGGTTAGGTATCAGCTTACCCAATGTTGACAAATTAGCGCGTCAGTTTACCTATAGTAGTTCAGATGACTTTTTCTTTGCTCTCGGTTGTGGCAGTATCAGCCCTTCAGAAGTGGGGCTTAAGCTAAGCGCGGATTTTGAGCCACCGAGCAAAGCAGTTGAAATTTCCCCTCCGGGGAAGATTAGCCCTTCAAGTGTCCGAGTATTGGGTGTTGGTGACTTGTTCACTCGCTTAGCCAGTTGTTGCCATCCATTGCCGGGAGACGAGATTATTGGTTATATTACTCAAGGCCGTGGTATCACCGTGCATCGCCGGGATTGCCTTAATATTATCAATGAGGTAGAAAAGGAGCGACTGATCAATGTCAATTGGGGTGATGTGGAGCAAGTTTACCCTGCAACTATTCAGGTTGATGCCTGGGATAGAGTTGGGTTAGTTCGGGATATTAGTGCTATCATAGCTGAAGAAGGGGTAAATATTACTGATGTTAATATGACTGGCCATGACGATAATATTATCTCACTATACTTTACCCTCGAAATTAAAAGCACAGCTAAGTTAAGTAGATTGATGTCTAAAATTTACTCGGTATGGAATGTGATAAATGTAGTAAGGAAAGGAGAAGTGAGTGCTAAGCAGTAAGTCAATTAACAAAGCAGCACGGATGGCGGAAAGAAAGCGATTACGAAATCGCCTGGTGCGAGGGAGCACTAGAACTCAGATAAGTAAAGTAGGAAAGCTTATTACCTCTAGGGAATTAGAATCAGCAAAGCAAGAGATAGTGGCAGCCACAAGCAGCATTGATAAAGCTACAAGTAAAGGGGTTATTCATAGGAATAAAGGTGCCAGGCTTAAATCTCGTTTAATGAAGAAGCTAAATAAAGAGCAGTCAGCACCCAGTAGTCAGCAGTTAGCTGAAAGCTGATAACTGAAGACTGATAGCTAATTTAACGGAGGTTAATATTTCTTGGCTGCTAAAGCACTTTCTTCAAAGCAAAAGCGTATTATCAGCTTTATCCATGATTTTTTGTGCCAAAAGAGCTATCCCCCCAGTGTTAGGGATATTGCCAAGGGATGCCAGATAAGTTCCACTTCAGTGGTAGCTTATAACTTGGCTAGATTGGAAGAAGCGGGATATATCCACCGTCATAGCGATATATCGCGAGGAATTGAGCTTCTGAATGGCTGGCAAAATAGCCGGAAGGTTGTTTATATCCCTATAGTGGGGAGGATAGCTGCTGGAGAACCCATTCCTGTGCCTGCTTCAGACACGGGGAGCGTTATCTCTACTGAGGGGTTAGAGGTAAGCGAGGAGTTAACAAAAGGGAGACAAAATGTTTATGCTCTTCGAGTGAAGGGTGACTCTATGGTAGACGCCTTGATAAAAGATGGTGACATCGTCTTAATGGATTATGTCACTACTGCGGAGGAAGGAGAAATGGTAGCAGTTTGGCTTAAGAGGGAGCAAGAGGTCACGCTGAAAAAAATTTTTACCGAGCCAAACCGCATTCGTTTGGAACCGGCAAATAGTCAGACGAAACCCATCTACACTACTCCAGACAACGTTGAGATCCAAGGGAGAGTTGTTGCTGTTATTCGGCGCATGCCATAGCTTGTGAAATGCAAAAGCAAAAATAAAAATGCCAAAATATAGAGCAAAAGTTAAGAAGTTTTGCATTTTGAGTTGTAATTTTGACTTTTGGCCTTTGATTTTTAATTTAGTGTGATGTTATCCCAATTCAAGGCAGTAGGACATGCCCTTTTTACTCAAGGGCTTGTCTCTCCCTGTAGTGGCAACCTCAGTATAAAGCTGGGAGAGCATCTATTTATCACACATCGGGGCAGCACTTTGGGGTCCATTGGGGAGGCAGATTTAGTAGAAACTGGTATTGCTAAGAACGATCGGGCTACGCCTTTGGCACCCAGTGAGTTAGCGGTTCATCGTTCTATTTATAAGAACACATCAGCATTAGCTGTGGTGCATGCTCATCCACCCTACGCCGTTGCCTTGTCCTTGATAGAAAAAGAGATTATACCTTGTGATATGGAAGGGCGAACTCTGTTGCCAAAAGTGCTAATCTTGGGCCAGGGGATAGCGCTAAAGGCTGGAGACCTCGGCGAAGAAATAGCCGAAACCTTGAAGCAATATAAAGTGGTTTTGGTATGGGGTCATGGAAGTTTTGCTGCTGGCCAGCTACTAGAGGAAGCTTATTACTATACCAGTGTACTGGAGCAGAGCTGTCGTCTCCTTTATTTGCTCAAGGCTTTAGGGCGAATCCTAACTTAATGGATGAATACTAAGCACTAATATCTAAATCTTAAACGCTTGGGATTTAGCCAAAAAGGTATACCAATCAAGGTATTTAGGATTCCTGCCTAGTATCACCTCTGTGAAGAGCTCTTGTAGCGCAGATGTTATTTTGCCAATTTTACCTGTGCCTACTGGACGGTGGTCA
>CAYTBB010000082.1:0-5508 GCA_964435965.1 uncultured Dehalococcoidales bacterium | reverse complement strand
CAAGACTCTCGAAGGCGAAGATATCATCACGCCGAAAAGAGTAACGAAGGATGGCGAAACAAAACAGCAGAAGGTGGAGCATTGACTGGTTCTGTTGATGTATTTGGTTATCTAGTAGATGCATAAGAAATAATTTTATTATGGATACTATATGTATAGGTCTAGAAAAGGAGTCTGAAATGAGACAGACTGTTGTAAAGCTAAGAGAGCTTACAGAAGAATTAAATAGTAATGATGTAATAGAGGACGGTTCCTGTCTTCTTGCTGTAATGAATATGTCTACAATAAATTGTGATAATATTAACATGGATAAGCTTATTGAGTTTTGGGATGCATTTGTTAATGATATGAAGTCATTAGGAATTAATTGTAAAATAAGAAGTCCTAGAGTAAATGGAGATAATGGAAATGAATAACAACAAGACTAATGAAAATGGTGACTTCAAAATGCGAGTTTCAGAATGGAGAGGATATGTCTTGAGGGCTATAGAAGATGTAGAAAAGGCATTAAATAAAAATGAAGAATCTATAATAGATGTAAATAAAAGTTTGATAGAATGCCAAAATTGTCATAGAAAAGATTTTCAGGATATGCTTGATAAGTTTGAGGAGAAGTTTAATAAACATCAAACAGAAGTTAGAAATGAGACTAGAGTAGTTCACAAAAGGCTGAATAAGATTTATCTAAAAGTTGTTGGTGTTGGTGCATTAGTTGGTGTAATTGCATCAATAATATTTGGTTTATTTCAAAAAGTAATTCTTAAAGGTTTGGGGTTATGATTGTTTATCTAACTACAAATTTAGTAAATGGAAAATTATATGTTGGGCAAACAAATGGAAATAGAAATAATTATTTAGGTAGTGGTTTATTAATTATGAAAGCAATTAAAAAATATGGTAAAGATAATTTGTCAAAACAAGTTCTTGTTAGATGTAATTCTCAAGAAGAATTAGATGAGCAAGAAATCTTTTGGATACAAGCTTTACATACATTACAACCAGAAGGATATAATATTGAAAATGGGGGGAATGGAGTAGGAAAAATATCGGAAGGAACTAAAAGAAAACTAAGTGAAGTAAATAGTGGCAAGTCATTAAAACATAAGTTTGATTGTCCATGTGGAGTTTGTCAGGCTATTAGAGGTGAATATAAAAATAGGACTATTTCAGAAGAAACAAAAATGAAAATAAGTGAAGCACAAAAAGGTAGACCTCCAACTTTTGGTATGTTAGGCAAAAAACATTCAAAAAAATCTAAAAGAAAGATGCAAAAACCAAAAACTGAAGAAGCAAAAAGAAAAATAGGGAAAGCTTCTGAAGAAAGATGGAAAGACAAAGAATATAAAAAAAGAGTTTCACAAAAAATGAGTTTGGTAAAAAAAGAATATTGGAAGAATAAAAGGAGTTGTGGATGAATGTTCCATATGTTATAAAAATAATAAATAGAGAAAAAAGATTTGTTGCTTCTATTGAGGCCGAGTGTGAAAAGAGAAATAGTCTACTATATTATTTTTTGTCAGATTGTAAAAGTGATGTAGAGGCTGAAAATATTTTACTGGAGCAAGTTAAATTTGTTGGGCAAATTTTAGAAGCCTTAAGAAAAAGAAATTCAAAACTCAGTGAGGAGGTCGGCATGAACTATGCAAAAATTGTTGGATTGGTAACTCCATATGAGGAAGCCATTCACTCAATGAGGAAGGTAAAAAGAGAGCTTGATGTATGCTTAAAGTTGCTCAGAGAGCACATGGTAGAGAATATGAAGAAACAATTTAATGTTCCTAGAAGGTATAAAAAAAGACTAATGAAGCAAAAACAACAAAACCAAAATATAGATATATAAATAATGGCTTCACACTTTTCCTAAGTGTGCAAGCTAATCCTGCACAAAAATTAAGCCTAGTGTAATGCTAGGCTTTCCTATTTCTACTATTCTTAGTACAATGCTAGGGTTTAAGATTGTTTACTATTCCTACTAATTCAATGTAGCATCCAAAAATGGAGACTTAGTTAGAATACAATTATTTTAAATTATTTTAAAAAAAGACTTGACAAATGAATAAAAAGGATTTATATTAGTAATATCATGAATAAGAAACTAAGAATGGGCGACAAAGTGATGAGCAGGAAGCTTATGAAGAAAGAAGCCAAGCTTGTGAAATCTGTTGCAAAAGGCAACGGAAACAATGGGCTTCATCTTGGTCTTAAGGTTGTCAAGTGGGGCCTTTCAGTTAATGTCAATCCTGCTAGACCTGAAAAGCTTTGGAATGAGCATGAGATGAGTGCCAAGGCTGGACGCTGGATGAAACCACTTCTTGTTGTAGCTATGTGGAAGAGGAATGGAGCCAGTGTTAATCTCAAGCAGTGGAGCATGGAACTTCCTAGCAAACATGTTAATGAGGTTAATGCAATGTGGGGTGATAGTCATGCTTGGGTTGGGACAAAGGCTTGGGAAAAGGCACAGGTGAAGGATAATGAAACTTTATAATCATACAAAAATTAATGATAAGATTTTAGAAAAGGTTTTGTACTTATCTGCTAAAGCTGTTGGTGCAGTAAGAACAGGAAAGGTTGTAGTAAAAGTAACTACATCTACTTATGGATGTAGTGGGGAAGTTAGAAATAGTAGGTATGGTTTTATGTACTACCATGGGTATTTAAATTCAAGTAGGAAATGGAACAAAAAAACAGGAGAATATATAAATAAAAAAGATAGAAAATTAATCTCTACAGATGGTGGATATATGTTTTTAAAAATTACAGCTAAGCACAGAGAGCCTTTAATATTAGCTGAAAGAATATTTGACCTTGCCTCACATGAATGGCAACATATTAAAGACTTACAAAAACATGGTAAGTTTGGAAGCTATAATAGAAATTGGAAAAATAGACCACATGAAAGAAGAGCAATAACAGCATCTAAAAGAGCAGAAAGAGTTAAGGATAAGAGACTTGATATCCAGGATGCAATATTAAATTTAGCTATATATATAGAAGAGTTACAAAAATAAATAAAATTATTTTAAAAAAAGACTTGACAAATGAATAAATAGGATGTATATTAGTAGTGAGATGAAAAACAAAGGAGAGAACAAAATGACAGAAACAAGAAGTTGGAAGGGTATTTCAGCTAAGGACAGAACAGAGATTCTTAAGAGTGAGCTTGATGACTTAGCAGGTAATATCATTACAGACCCAGATAAGTTAAAAGCATTGGCTGAAAATTGGAGAGCAGGTTTTCATCCTTATTCCTTTTATAACCTGCTAGGAATTTATTGCCAGAATCCTAAGGCTCAGTTGGTAGCAGGAGCCAAGACCTGGAAGAAGAAGCACAACAGAGACTTGAAGGATGGTGAATACTTCAATGCTCTCTGGGTACTGGCTCCTATTTTTAAAAACAATACATACTTTACAAAGGTTAAGGATAAGGATGGTAATGTGGTTCTTGATGAAGAAGGTAAAGAAAAAGTGGAAGAGAAGACCTGGAAGAAACTAGTTAATTTTATCTCAGTTCCAGTGTATGACATTTCACAGACAAATGGCAAGGCACTTGACATTGGCATGAACAGTGCAAAATTTAATGGACACCAGATGACAATTGAAGAAGTCCAGAAAGCTTTTCCAGAGTTCAATATCAAGATGGTTGAGAGTGTCAGTGATGGTACAGCACATTATGACAGTAAAGATATTTCAGTTGCTAAGAGAAGAAACAAGGCTCAGGAAGTTGCAAGTTCTTTTCATGAACTGGCTCATCACTTACTAGGACACACAGACTCAGGTAATAGGAAGGGAAGATTTGAGAATAAGAGCTTGCAGGAAATTAAAGAAACAGTTGAGCTTGAAGCTGAAGCAGTTGCTTACCTGGTTTGTACTGCAGTAGGTATTGAGCATAAAGAAGGTTCAGCCACATACATAGGTGGTTGGAGAGGCAATAGGGAAAAGATTGAGAGAAGTGCTTACAGAGTCTTAAAGGTTGCTGGTGATATGATTAAGCAGTTGGCTGGAGAGAAAAGTTAAAATAATGAATAATGAAATAGCATTAGAAGAGAGAGTCTTAGATGGCTCTCTCTTTCCTAATTTTTGGCATATATGGGAATGTCCTACATGTGGAAAAAGATTACAGAGTGTTAGTCAACCAGTATCAATGTGGTGGAATGAGGACCATAGATGTTCTTTTTTAAAAGTAGATAGGTTTGGAAATCTTATTGATTCTATGATTAAAAGTAATGAAGAACTTTTTGAAGACTTGAATAATAGTTTAGAAAATATTTTAAATCATTTTAAAAAAAGACTTGACAAAAAGGAATAGAAGTTTTATATTATAGAACAAGGAGAAACAAAATGGAAAAACAACTAAAAACAAAACAACAAGAAATTGACCAGTTAAAAAGATTTCTTAATAGATTGGAAAAGAATGGATACCTTGAGACTATTTTTAAGGGTGTCCTTGAGCATGTGGAACAGGATATCAGAAATGATATGGCATTTGGTTTAGTAGATACCATTAAGAAACTTGATAGCTATTGGAGTGAATGTAAGATGGAATTGGCTAGAGTAAACAATGATAGAACAGCAAAGATAGAAGAAAATGTAAGACTTAAAACAGAGATAGTAAGTTTAAAAGATAAGATAGAGAGCATACAGAGAGACAAAAATGATGCTGTTGAAGATATCCAAAATGCTAAACAGCTTATTAAAGCTTTGGAAGACCAATTGAAAACTAAAGAAAAGGAAAAAGAAAAAGCATTGGCAAGCAAAGACCAGGATATTATTGTACTTAAGGCAGACCTATATGATACAACTGAGAAAATAAAAAATAAAGATAAAATGATTCATGACCTTACTGACAGAATTATTAGAATGAATGAGGAGGAAGACTAATGAGAACTTTTATGATTCTATTTTGTTTGTCAATTGGTGAAAAAGTATTTCCTGGGTTTGTTACAGATTCATCTGGGACTTCAGGAACTATTCTTATGTTCCTACTTTCAATAGGATTTATTACAGACCTAAGAGATGCATTTGGTGATAGGGGTAATGGCAAAAAAGGGTAAACCTAAATGGGCTACTAATGTGGCTAAGGCTATGGAGAAAAAGGAGATTCCTTGTCCACCAAATTGTCCTGGAAAGTATGATGGAGTTGAGAAGGATATAGATGGAAATGTTACCAGAACATTTTCTTGTGAAAGCCATTGTCCATTAAAGAGGAGATAGAAATGAAAGTAAATTATGTTAAAGAGTTAGTAAATGAAATTAAGAATTGTCCTGGTGATAATGAGGCTATGCATGCTCTTGAGGACAGATTGTATGAAAGAGTTTTAACAGCAATTGCAAAAGGAAACCAGGATAATCCAGAACTGTTAGCAAAGGAAGCTTTAAAAACAAAGAAGATTCAATTTGAAAGATGGTGTGGATAAATGTTGATAATTGGTGTCTGGGTAAATGATGAGGTTATCAGTGAAATCTGGATTCACAACACTAGCATTCAGGATGGTGACTATACTCTATACA
>CAYTBB010000081.1:0-5552 GCA_964435965.1 uncultured Dehalococcoidales bacterium | reverse complement strand
TGACAATTGGCGTGTGGACAGTCCCATCAAAGTGAAATGGAATAATTGGAGAGGGTAAACCCAGAGAAGGGGGGCGACATTAGTTTTTGGAGGGTTTTGTCGGGTGATAGAAGAACATTAACAGAGAATGGGAACAAAAATATAGTTTGTCGGTTTTATGGTTCTTTTTTCCCTTTCTTTTTTTTTGTTTAAGGAGCTGGAAGAAATCGTCTCTGCTTAATCCTGCTTCTTTGATTATGGCTCTGATTAATCCGGGTTTTACGTCTTTTCCGGGATGAACTGGGATCACTATTCTAGTTTTTCTGTTGTCTATCATGATGACGTGGGAGCCTTTTTGGCGAATGATTTTGAAACCTGCCTTTTGGAGAATCTTTGTTAGTTTAGTGGGGTTTAGGGGTGAAATTTTAGGCAAGTGCCTTCACTTTCTGTATTCCAACTACCCTCTGTTGGAGAAGGTCCTGTTTCTCCTCTTTTTCCAATGTTTCTATGTAGAGGTCGATGGCTTCTTTTGCGTTGTTCATAAGCTCTTCCAGAGTGTCTCCTTGGGTGTGGCAGCCAGGCAATGCGGGCACAAATGCCACATATCCGCCGGTTTCATCCTCGATTATGATAACATCAAACTCGTGCATGTGCATCATCTACAATGAAACTCAGAAGCCAATATAAGACTTTTCGAAAAATGAAGGTTAGCTTTTCGATTAGATAGGGGGAGGGGTCAACAACAGAAGAGTGGAGTGCTTGATGAAGATTTTTGTGGTCAGATTTCCAGATTTTAACCAGTATATCACTTAATTAGGTATCTATAGTAGATTGAAACAGCATTTTCTAGATGAAGCATAATAGATTTTTCTGTCGATTAGAATGCGGGTTTTTCATGTTTTGTTTCGGGTTTTTGGTTTAGTTTTTTTCTTTTGTTGTTGTGGAGGGTGTATCCTGTCACTGGACAAGAAAAGGACGGTTTAGGCAGGTATAGGCAACCCGTATCATTAACGTCCCCTGTACATATCACTTTTCTGTCAATTTCTGTTAGGTGACATTAGGAATTGTCAATTGACAGTTGGCGTTTGGGCAGTCTCATCAAAGTGAAATTTAAGATTGGACGGGATAAACCCAGAGAATAGAGTTGAGTAGTTTTTGGGAGGGTTTGCCGAGCGATAGAAGAACATTAACAGAGAATGGAAACAAAAATAGAGGGATTATCGGTTTTTGGGGTATCATCTTCCGATTTGGTGCAAGAAGGCACATAAGATTCGAATCTGTTTCTTTTTGGTGAAATTCTGAATTTATGGTGCAATATTTTTTGTGACTGTTAAAGGGGTGTGTATGCCTATGCTCTTGAGGGATTAGAAGGAAGTGGGTGAGTTCACGAAGAGTCTACGGGGTTTTTGGTTATTGGTGTTTCTGTATTTTGGTTTTTTGTGCATGACTGGTGTTTGTTTTTTCTATTTGAGAATTGTTTTTTACTTCAAGTTTGATTTGAGATTTTCTGGCGTTTAATAATAACGAATAATGTTTTTAAATATGTTTTTTTAAGTCATAATATTTTTTTATTCAGCCCTAAAATTAGATGCATGGCACGTCGAATTCAGAAAATTACTTTATTGCCTGCTCTTATTATGTTTGTTTTATCAATCCTGTTTGCAGTGGGTTCTCTTTTTGTTGTTGTTTTTTCTGTTAAACAGGTTTTGTTGATTTTGGTATTAAGCCTCTTTATTGGCGGATTGACTTATTCCATCTATTGGGGCTATTCTTGGATTTGGGCAAAAAAGCTTCATGAAAGGAATAGTGGTTTTCTTCTGAACCTTCTTTCTAAAAATCGTGAGATTGGACTATTTTTATTGTCTTTGGGGTTGGTAATAGTGTTTTGGGTTTTTCAATTGGTTTGGAAGGATATTGTTGTGTGGAATAAAGACTTGGGTCTAATTTTTTTTGGCTCCAGAGTAGGTGAAGCGTTAAGCTTGGGTGTAGGTGTGAGCGTGGTGCATTATTTTTTCTTAGGATTGACATTTCTGCTAGTTGGCTTGGTTATGGTGCTTCATAGATTTCGTTCATGCCCCTACTATTTTGGATATTTGGGAAGTATTTACCGTAAGGACGTTTTTCCATTGGAATGCTTCAAATGTCCAATGAAAAAGGATTGCTTAATGACCGACAAGCGCTCTAGGATTCGAAAATAAATTGCGTGTGCATTAAGAATTGCAGATGTTACTGTGCAGAATTATGGGCGATTGATCAATAGGATGAATGCTTACTCGATTGAAAAAATGATTGTGGTTACGAAGAGGCTACCAGTAACAAGAGGGGGATGACTCTTCGTGGAATCTAGAGGCGTTATTTTGATGGTTTACGAAGAGTCTACAGGCAGTTTTTGTGCAGACCATTATTTCAAGCTAATGATGTTCTATTTGAATTATTAATTCATAATCTATTTAAAGAAAGGCGGACATAGGGGAAAAATGGGAAATCTTGACCCATGCAAAAAACAACATTAATTATCACGTGAAATTGGGGGGTAAAAAGTTGTATAGATCAAAGCTGCAGACATGCATTGAGATTCTTTGTAACTTGGCTTCTAACGGCCCTGTGAAGTTGACTCAGATGACACAATATGTTGAACTGGACAAAACCCGTCTAATACCGTATTTGAGTTTTCTTTATGATCGTGGTCTTGTTGGAGAACAAAACTTGGATGAGGATGAAAAGGCTTATTTTGTGACTGAAAGGGGTTTATCTGTGCTTAAGGTAGTTAATCCGTTAATTAGAGAGGCGCAGAGGATTAAGGTGCGCGATTTTGAGGCAATTTCAAGTGTTCTTTCAGGAGCAGTCAATTCTGGAATAAAGAAAGAAAAGAGACCGAAACGGAAGTGGAAGCTCTCTGATTTCATAAAAATCGAGATAGTAAAAGAAGAATAGGATCTTAGCGTTTATGGGTTTTTGGTTGGTTTTTGTTTTCTTACAGAAATGCTAGAAAATGGAGCCGTTTTTTATTTAGATTTTGTTTCATATAAAGTCTACGAAGAGTCTAGTGGGGATTGACTCTTCGTGGATTCTGGTTTTGTTTTGGTTGGATTTTGAGTATTTAGTTTTGTTTCATAATGTTTACGTTGTCTTACGTTGAATTGTTTTGTTAGAGTTAAATTGAATAAGGTTGCCAAGTATGCTTTGGGCGTTTTCGCTATTGTTATTGTAGTCTATGTTGGTTGGATAGTGATCAAAGCTGTTTTTCCTGTTGAGGAGTATTTTGAGCAGAATCCTACTTGGAGATCAATCTTTATTCTTATCGGTATTGTTGGCGTAATTGGAGTTCTTTCTTGGATTATTACTCCAAAAGGAAAATGGAATTAATTAGTTCTGAATGCTTGCATGGATCTTCTATATTGTCTATGGAAGAGTACTCTCTATAGCAGCATCAGAACATTTTGAAATTAACGAAGAGGCTAAAATTGGGGTAGACTCTTCGTGACAGTTGCTTTGGTGGATAGGATTAAATTTGGTGTTGGATGATCTTTTGGGGTTATAGGTGGCAGTATAAGGTTTCTTTGTTTCTTTTGGTGTTTAGCAAACTGTTTTTTTTAATCTATATTTTCATTTCGTAAAACCTTTTTGCATCTTTAAAAGTAACTAATAGTGAATGTGTTTAGCTTGCGTATGAGGCTAATTGTTTTTTCCAGCGTCTTAATTCTTCTAGGTACGTATTTCTATTTTTATGGCGATTCAATAGAGCGTAACTTGTTTAATTCAGCAGGTCTAATTTCGGGAATGTATATTGTGATATTTGGAGTTTTTCTTGTATTAGCAGGTTTTTTGGTGTTGGCGTCTCAGGTATTTAGAGGGCGCTCAGTCATATACTAAGCGCGATGATTTGCTCTTCTTGTGATACGTGTCCATTTTGGGGTAGATTTTTGAGGGTGTCGGATTAAATTATTTGTTGGGAGAAGATGGGTTATGAATGTTTTTGAGGCGATTAAGAAGAGAAGAAGTGTGCGTAGTTACTTGGATAAGCCGATAGAAGATGAGAAATTGAATGCTGTTTTGGAGGCTGGTAGGCTTGCGCCTTCTGCAAAAAATCGTCAGGAGTGGAGGTTTATTGTTGTTAAGGATTCGGAGCTTAGGAGGAGGATTGGTGAGGCGGCTAATGGACAGAGTTTTGTTGGTGAAGCTCCTGTGGTGGTTGTTGCTTGTGGGGTTGTTGACGGATATGTTATGAGTTGTGGGCAGCCAAGTTATCCGATAGATGTGGCTATTGCTTTGGATCATATTTCTTTGGCTGCTGTAGATTGTGGTTTAGGGACTTGCTGGATTGGAGCTTTCAATGAAGGAAAGGTTAAGGAGATTTTGGGGATTCCTGAAGAGGTTAGGGTTGTGGAGTTGATGCCCATCGGTTATTCTGCCTTTCAGACAGTGAAAGAAAAGAATCGACTGCCATTTAGCAAAATCGTAAAACAGGGCCATTGGTAACTAAATACTTTAAAGAACACATAAGACATGTAGAGACTCTTCGTGAACTATTTGGGCGTTATTGCTCGCGCTAACAGAGTAATTATAACGTAGAAAACCGAGACGGGTGCAGACGTGATATGAAAGTAGGAATTATATTCAGCAACAAGCTGAAAAACTACGATTTCGGGCCGGGGCATCCCTTTAGAGGTGACAGATTTGAAAGTTTCATGTCCTACTTCAACACAAAGCTTAGCAAAAGCGGCAAATTCGAAGTCTTTCTGAATGAAGAGCCTGCAAGCGATAAAGATTTGGAGCTTTGGCATACAAAAGATTACATCCAAGCAATGGAAAGAGCGTCTGCTGGTGCGGGGGTTTCTAACCTGTTGAGGTACATAAGCGGGGACAACGTGAATCCCACAACAAGACAATTCCCGGAGGGCATAGAGCCCGCAGCTAGAGTGATCGTCAAGAATTCCATGCTTGCTTGCGAACTCGTTCAGGAAGGAAAATACGAGAAGGCCGTGTCGATTGGAGGGGGACTCCACCACGCCAAACCCAGTTATGGGGAAGGCTTTTGCGTATACAATGATGTGGTTATATCTGCCAAGCATGCAATTAGAAAGTACGCTTTGGAAAGAATTTTGATTTTGGACACAGATGCGCATGCGGGAAATGGAACCTGTCAAGCTTTCTACTCAGATCCTAGAGTCCTCTTTGTAGACATACATCAGAAGTACATTTATCCAGGCACAGGCTACGAAGATGAAATTGGAGAAGGCAAGGGAAAGGGATACACAGTCAATGTGCCACTGCCACCCTACGCAAGCGATGAGTCCTACAAGTTTGTGTTTAATGAATTAATCTTCCCTCTGGTGGAGGAGTTCAATCCACAGCTTGTCATAAGAAACGGTGGTTCTGATCCCCACCCCAGCGACCAAATAACCCAGCTAGGATTGACTCTAGACGGGTTCAGGTACATAGGAAAAAGCGTGAGAGAAATTGCAGAGATATGCGATGGCAAAGAGATTGACCTAATGTGTTCAGGCTACAAACCACAGGTCTTGTCAAGAGCGTGGTCAGCTTTGATTTCAGGATTGGCTGGAGTTGATATC
>CAYTBB010000080.1:0-5634 GCA_964435965.1 uncultured Dehalococcoidales bacterium | reverse complement strand
GTATCATTACTAACCATACCATGGGTGTTACCCATGTATCTCAGCCTCCGCAGCCTGCCTTAAATAGAAATATCCTTGCCTGCCTTTATCGATGCTGGGCCGTATTTGCTTCGAATCTGGGCAATAGCTTTATCTAGATGCTCCAATTTTTCTGTTTCGGAATCAAACATACGGAGCTGCCTTTCTTTGCCAGATAAACTTGACACCCTGATACCTATAAGGCGGATTGGCTTTCCCCTTTGTACTAAAGCTTCGCTCAGTAATTGCCGGGCTGCAGCGAAGATAACCTGACTAACATTGCTAGCTTCTTTTAAGGTAACTTGGCGAGTGATTGTCCTGAAGTCAGCATATCTTAACCTTAAAGTCACACACCTTGCCTGTTTATCTCGATTTCGTAGCTCTGCGCTGACTTGCTGGCATAAGTGGTTGAGGTTAGCCTCAAGAAAATGGCGGGCTAAAGTATCTCGAGCAAAAGTTGTTTGCTGGCTAATGGACTTAGATTCACCAGGTGCCTCTACCCTGCGGTCATCGATTCCATTGGCGTAGCGATGAATTACTACCCCGAATTTTCCAAAGTGTTTTTCCACTATATTTAAAGGAAGTGTGGCTAATTCACCTATGGTGGTTATACCCATCCCTTTTAATACCTGCTCTGTTTTTTTGCCCACTCCAGGTAATCTAGCTACCGGAAGCGGGGTTAGGAAGTGGCGCTCTTCCCCCCGGGCTACTTCCAGCAGTCCATCGGGCTTACATAAATCAGAGCCAATTTTAGCCACCACCTTGCATGTGGCAATGCCCACTGAGGCTGTTAGCCGGAGCTCTCTACGTATTCGGTCTTTTAGCGCTAATGCCATTTGGCGCAAAGAACCGTAAGGTTCTTCACATCCAGTAACATCAAGATATGCCTCGTCAAGCCCCAGAGGCTCAATACAGGGAGAGAAATCAGCCAAGATTTCCATAAACTTGTCTGCCGCCTCTCTATAGCGGGAGAAATTAGCTTGGATAAAAATAGCTTGAGGGCAGAGGTGGCGAGCTTTAGATAAGGGCATGCCGGCATGGATGCCGAAGGGTCGCGCTTCATAAGAAGCAGAAGCTACCACACCACGCCGCTCAGGGTCTCCACCGACAATTACTGGCTTTCCCATTAGCTTCGGGTCAAGCGCTTGCTCCACGGAGACGAAGAAAGCATCGAAATCAATGTGGAAAATACAGCGAGTCATAGCTTGGATTATAGATTAGTTGTAACAAGCTAGCAATGATCAGCTTCATACCTCTTCATCTAACAGGGGACGGATAAGCCTCTTAAAGACTACTGAGACTCACAGGCAAAGGTTGCCCGGCAAATATGTACGCTCGGGGTTATTCACTAAATAGCTTGATGGAAGAGAGCACCCTCTTGATTTCATTGTAAAACGCTTTGGATTCCTCTTCTGCAAGCATACGATTATGTGCTATTGTACTTCTAAATTCTTCTATTCTATCCAACGATTCCTTTAAGGAAGCCTGACTAATACCTTCAAACTTAGCTTTGAAAACATTGTCCCATTCTTTCTCGATGGTGGTATGGAGGATGGAAAGTTCGGTAAATTCCAGAGGACTTCGTGGAGGGATCCCACGGGGCCATCTTTTCTTATTCCTTTCTATATTTTTCTTTACCTTTTCACTCAGCGCATCATACCAATTCTCATATTTCGCTGAGAGAGAATCTCCTATGAAATTACGCAGGGTATTTTCAAAGATGTATATCCAGTAGTAGCAGTGTTGCATGTTTGCTGCTTCATTTCTAATTTGTCGATCCATTTGGATAGGAAAGGGTGGTGGTGTGGGATATTTAGGTGGGGTTAATGTTTCAAAGTACGGACCGAGTTCAAATGTTTCTGCGTCTATGACTTTTATGGCCCTGCATCTATGTAAGTAGTCAAAACCTGCACCGAAATCGATGGCAGCGCTCTTTCGGGTAACCCACGAAGTTCCACCAAAGTCTGTAATAACCCAAGTCTTCTTCAAGGGGATTTGTACCCCCTGCCCCAGTAGATGTTTAATCCTTTCGACAATTTTTGTAGCCGATACTTCTACTGCATATTTTTCCATCGTTTGTGCCTCCAGCCTCTAATCGCTCTTGGAAATAACCCCCTTTAGTCTCCTCTCAAAAGTGCTTCTCTCTAAAAGTATCCTTCTCTGACATTTAAGGCATTTAAGACCAATATCGGCACCTACTCTTACCACTTGCCACTCATAGCTTCCACAGGGATGCGGTTTGCGCAGTCGCGCTATATCGCCGACACTTATGTCCACAGTCATTTTGCCTTTCGAAGGGAAGTCAAGCACGAATTGATTTGGTTGCGTATTTTCTCAGCTGCGTTCCTGGCTGCTTGGGCAAAATCCTTTTCCCGTGAAGCATAAAGAATTTGCCGTGATACATTGATGATCGCTTTTTCCCCTTGAGCATCCACTCCGTAGCTAACTGCTAAAGCTAAATCTCCACCTTGAGCACCAATGCCCGGGATGAGCAAGCACATCTCGGGGCAAATGGAGCGAACCCTCTTCAATTCCTCGGGATAAGTAGCCCCCACCACCAAGCCAATGTTGCCATAAATATTCCATTCTTTGGCTTTCTGGGCCACCATTTCATAGAGCGGGAAACCACCAGTGCAATGAAGGTCTTGAAAATCCATAGCTCCTCGGTTTGATGTTCGACATAAGATGAACACTCCTTTATCTTGGTAGCTAATGAAGGGCTCTATGGAATCAAAGCCAAGATAAGGGTTGACTGTGCCAGCATCAAAGCTAAGGGTGGAGAAAAGTGCCCTGGCATAAGCTTTGGCCGTATTACCTATGTCGCCACGCTTGGCGTCACCGATTGTGGGAATATCAGCAGGTATATGTTTGATGGTCTTCTCTAAAATGCTAAGTCCTTCAATTCCCAGGGCTTCATAAAAAGCCAGATTGGGTTTGTAGGCACATACCAAGTCGTGGGTGGAGCTGATGATAGCCTTGTTAAATTCCAAAATGCCTATTTTAGGCATAAGGTCTGGATTTGGGTCAAGCCCAATGCAAAGTAAGCTCTTATTTTTTCTGCTAATATTAAGCAGCTTGTCAACGAAGTTCATTAGCTGAATAATATCAAAGGATGCCTATAAATTAAAGCTCAAATGAATTATAGCCAGGCTGAAGAGTATCTTCATAGCTTTATTGATTACGAAAAGATTCCCGGTATATCTTACGCCTCCCATGACTATAGCCTGAAGCATGTAGAAGAACTTTTGCATCGAATGGGTGACCCTCATTTATCTGCTAAGACAGTTCATGTAGCCGGTACCAAGGGAAAGGGGAGCATAGCAGCTATGATTGCCCAGGTTTTGACCGTCTCAGGCTATCGGACGGGATTATATACCTCCCCCCATTTTCACACCTTAAGGGAGCGCATCAAGGTGGACGGTAATTTGATTTCGGAAGGAGAGTTCGCTGCTTTGATGACGGAAGTAAAGCCCTATTTTGAGGCCATGAACCACGACCCTCTTTATAGGCAATTGACTTTCTTCGAAGTATTGACTGCGCTGACATTTGCCTATTTCAGGCAGAAGCAAGCAGCTTTTCAAGTATTAGAAGTAGGCTTAGGTGGCCGGCTTGACGCTACTAATGTGGCAGAGCCTGAGGTATGTGTCATCACCCCTATTAGCCTGGAGCACACCCAGGTTTTAGGTGATAGCCTGGAAAAGATAGCTTATGAGAAAGCCGGCATTATTAAACCTGCCCGCTTTGTGGTGAGTTCTGCTCAGCTAAAAGAAGTGTCTCAGGTAATTAGTGACGTTTGCCGCCAGCGAGGGGCAAATTTAGTTCAGGTAGGCAAAGACGTTACCTGGCGCAGGGTAGCTGGCGACTTCCACCAGCAAGCGTTTGTAGTTCAGGGTAAAATGGGTACTCATCACCTTACGATTCCACTCTTAGGTGATTACCAGGTTGAGAATGCCGCCACTGCTGTAGCTACCCTGGAGATATTGGCATCCTCCGGCTTTAAAATTGCTGCTGCCGATATTGCCCAAGGGCTTTCCCAGGTTGAGTGGCCGGGGAGGTTCCAGATTTTAAGGCATCAACCGATAGTGTTAGTTGACGGTGCTCACAATGTGGGTTCAATGAAGAGGCTGGTGGAGAACGTTAGAGCATATTTTAATTATGACAAACTTTTCCTCATCATTGGGATATCTTGCGATAAAGACATACCGGGGATAGTGAAAGAATTAATTTCTCTCTCCCCTCAAGTCATTGTCACACGTGCTTCGCATCCTCGTGCCGCCTCCCCTCCACTTATAGCTGCTGAGTTCAGCAAATGGGGCATTACCTCAACCATTACCGATGCTGTATCCCAAGCTCTTTCCCAAACTTTATCCCTAGCTGACAGGAAGGATCTCATTTGCATTAGCGGCTCTTTATTTGTCGTGGCAGAGGCTTTAGATTATGCCGCTAGCCATTCCAATTTCTAAGGTTGAGTTACTATAGGGGAGGTAAGAGCCTCCTTGGGCAGCATATTGGCTAACATTTGCTGTAACGCCATGGTATGGCTACATGTCTCCCATTGCGAGAAGAAATGGCAGTTACATTGCCACTTTCCATCGGCGTAGCTTAACTTGTAGTTATTATTATCTCCACGGAAGTCAGCTGTGAGACCTGATAAGGTGACACGGTCTGGCTCCTGAGCATACCTTTTGGCTTTTTCAATCTTCCCGATAAGGCTCGATCTCATTCCCATACCTCCTTAGCTATTTATTAAAACCATTCTCAACATAGTTATTTATTGGCAATCTTAAAGAGCACTAAGCAAAGTATATAATAGGCCTTGGGGAAAGTCTATTTCGGACCACTTCGTGCTCATATTGCTCCAGCAGGCTGTCTAGTGCCTGGGGAAGAGGGTAAGGGTGACAAAATACGCTATACTAGTATTATAGTACTATGACTCAGGGTGGCGGGGCTTTCTCGGCAATAGAGGCTATAACTGAGGTCATCTCTCAATCAGAGAGTCTGGGGCAAATCCTCAGATTCAGCGTAGCCAAGCTTTCCCAGGCTCTCCCTGTAAGCTGTTGCTGGATACAATTAGTCGACGAGGCTGATGGCAAGTTAACCTTGGCCGTCCAGCAAGGTTTCACCCCGGAAATGACCCAAGAGATGGCCCAACTTAAGCTGGGGCAGAGCCTTACTGGGCTAGTTGCCCTTTATGGCAAAGCTATAACTACAGCGGATATAGCCACTGACCCCAGATATACCCTGAAAACCCCCAGTCAAGCTGGACTGCATTCCTTTTGTGCCATCCCTTTAAGCTCGGGAAAGAAAATAGTCGGAGTTCTGGGCATTGCCTCCTCTGCCAAATCTGAATTTCGCCTCCAAGATGTCAGCCTGTTAAACATTGTGGGGCGCCAGCTAGGCGCTGCTTTGGGCAGAGCTGGGCTCTATAAAGAAGCCAGGGAGCGATTAGCACTGGTTAACAAATTGGCCAGGATTATCTCCTCCAGCCTGGACATCCAGGAGGTATATGAGGGCTTTGCCGAGGAATTAAGGAAGCTTATGAATGTTGACTGGGCGACTATTGCTTTCATTGAGGGGGATAAACTGAGGTTTGTAGCCCTTTCCACCAAGATAGGC
>CAYTBB010000079.1:0-5682 GCA_964435965.1 uncultured Dehalococcoidales bacterium | reverse complement strand
CCTTCTTTGAACCGATAGCAGAGGAGACCGGCTGGAGCTATACCCAGATCTCAATTGCTGCTTCCCTTCGTGGATTAGAGGTAGGAATACTTGCTCCTGTTGCGGGTTTCCTTGTTGATCGCTTTGGGCCGAGAAGGTTAATATTCTGTGGAACGCTTACAACAGGCTTTGGGTTTATCCTCCTTAGTCAGACCAACTCCCTCACCATGTTCTACGGTTCCTTCGTTCTTCTCGCTTTGGGAGTGAGTGCTTGCACTACCACGGTGCTAGTGACAGCGGTAGTCAACTGGTTCAGGAAGAATATGGGAAGGGCACTCGGTATCATGGCTTGCGGATTCGGCGCTGGTGGAATACTTATCCCACTTATAGTTCGGCTCATCGACCTTTATCAGTGGCGAACTACCTTGATTATTCTCGGATTAGGAATGTGGCTGTTTGGAATCCCCTTATCATTTCTTGTCCGTCATAAACCGGAGCAATGTGGCTATCTTTTTGACGGTGAGACATCGGCTGAGCAAGTCTCAACTCCTGGAAGTCAGAATAACGAAGTTGGTTTTAAGGAGGCACTTAGAGACAGGGACTTCTGGCATTTAAGTATTGCGGAGGCAGCACGGATGATGATTGCCATGGCAGTTATCACCCATGTCATGCCTTATCTTAGCAGCCTTGATATATCCAGGTCGAGGGCCGCGTTTGTGGCAACCTCTATTCCACTGCTCAGCATTATCGGAAGGTTTGGTTTTGGCTGGCTTGGTGATATCTTTGATAAAAGATATGTCATGGCTGGGGCATATTCACTTGTAGGGATAGGGATTTTAGCCTTCTCTTATGTTCAGACAACATGGCTTATTTTCCCTTTTCTTATCTTTTTCCCTTTGTCATTGGGGGCCATAGTTTTGAGGGGAGCCATCGTGAGGGAGTATTTTGGGATAGCTTCTTTCGGCAAGATATTTGGGATAATAGTGGGGATAGCAGCAGTTGGCGGAGTCATGGGTCCTTTCCTTGCTGGGTGGACTTATGACACTTTGGGGAGCTATCATCCAATATGGCTTGCCTTTGCTGGCATTAGCATCGTTCCCATAATATTGATGTTGGCGATGAAACCATATAAAGTGAGTTAAGAAAGTATGTCGGGCAATCAGCGGAAAACGGCACATGGTCTTTCTTTTTCAGCCAGTAACCTCCTCGTCCCGTGTGGGGTGCCGCTGTAATCTGTTGAATTTGCTTTGCAAATTCAGAAAATCGGGGTTCTGCTTGTCCAACGATAAACAAGGAAGCGAAGAGTAAAGGAGGAGAATAAATTATCTGTCTTTTTTGCTTTTCACATAAGTTTTGAGATCTACCCTATGCTGTAGATATACATCCTCTCCTAAGTTATTTCAAACTGAGAAGGAATTATGACCAATTAAATTAAATATGAGAAAGATTTTCTATGGTTGGTGGATAGTATTTGCTTGCTTCCTTATCGCCTTTTATACAGGAGGCACTATAATCTTTGGCTTTACAGCTTTCTTTGAGCCGATAGCACAGGAGACTGGCTGGAGCTATGCTCAGATCTCAATCGCTGCCTCCCTCCGTGGCTTAGAGGCAGGGATACTTGCTCCTGTTGCGGGTTTCCTTGTTGACCGCTTTGGTCCGAGAAAATTAATATTCTGTGGAACGCTTATAGTGGGTTTTGGGTTTATCCTTCTCAGCTGGACTAACTCCCTTACCATGTTCTATGGTGCCTTCATTCTTCTCGCTTTGGGGGTGAGTGCTTGCAATAGCACGGTGCTGATGACGGCGGTGGCCAACTGGTTCAGGAGGAATATAGGAAGGGCACTCGGTATCATGGCTTGTGGATTCGGCACTGGGGGGATACTTGTCCCACTTATAGTTCGATTGATTGACCTTTATCAGTGGCGAACTACTTTTATTATCCTAGGATTGGGAATGTGGCTACTTGGAATCCCCTTATCATTTCTCATTCGTGATAAGCCAGAGCAATATGGCTATCTTCCTGACGGAGAGTTATCGGTCAAGCAAGTCTCAACTCCTGAAAGTCAAGATAAGGAGGTTGATTTTAAGGAGGCGCTTAAGAGTAGAGACTTCTGGCATTTAAGTATTGCGGAAGCATTACGGATGGTGATTGCCATGACAGTTATCACCCATGTCATGCCTTATCTTAGTAGCCTGAATATATCTAGGTCGAGAGCGGCTCTTGTGGCAACCTCTATTCCACTGCTCAGCGTTATCGGAAGGCTTGGTTTTGGCTGGCTTGGTGATATCTTTGATAATAGGTATGTCATGGCTGGAGCATATTCACTTGTTGGAGTAGGGATTTTAGCCTTCTCCCATGCTCAGACAACATGGCTTATTTTCCCTTTCCTTATTTTTTTCCCTTTATCATGGGGGGCCATGGTTTTGAGGGGAGCCATATTGAGGGAGTATTTTGGGATGACTTTTTTCGGCAAGATATTTGGGATAATGATGGGGATAGCAACAGTTGGTGGAGTTATGGGTCCTTTCCTTGCTGGGTGGACTTATGACGCTTTAGGGAGCTATCATCCAATATGGCTTGTCTTTGCTGGCATTAGCATTGTTCCTGTGGTGTTGATATTAACGATGAAACCATATAAAGTGAGTTAAAAAAGTATGGCGGGCAACCGGCGGGAAACGACACAGGGTCTTTCTTTTTCAGCCAGTAACCTCCTCGTCCCGTGTGGGGTGCCGTTGTAATCGAGGTTCTGGTTACCCAAAGAAGCAGGCAGCGATGAAGTATATTAGTCACAAAGAAATTTTTAGTTACTTTATGATTGGACTAGGAATAGGTTTTGCTGGTTACGTTCTCCCGTTTTCCCTTAGCTCCATCATTGAGGTTAAGCCTTGACTTAAAGTGTGAAACTCCAAAATCCATTGGAAATAATATAGTGAGGGAAGGAGTCTTTCGATGAAAACACTGGAAGAAGCAAAAAGGGAAGTATTATCAAGAATTACCAAGGAAAGGCTTGTTGAAGTTAGCCGCGAACTGGTGGCAATCCCCAGTGAGACTGGCAATGAAAAGGAAGTATCACTATTTTTGGGGAATAAGCTCAAGGGAATGGGGTTTGAAGTTAAATGGGCAGAAGGGATGAAGGATAGGCCAAACTGCGTGGCTGTTTTACATGGTATGACTGGAAAGCCAAAAGTTCAATTTTCTGGTCATCTGGACACGGTAGGCCCGGGAGATTTAAACAAGTGGAAAACCGACCCATACGGCGGTGAGGTCATTGGCAATAAAATGTATGGTCGAGGCGTGATGGATAGCAAGGGTGGGGGAACAGCCTCTGTTGTGGTAGCGTTTGAAGCATTGATAAATTCAGGGATAAAGCTGAAGGGGGATGTATCAATAGTAGGGACGGTGGATGAAGAGGTAGGTGGACGCTTGGGCATGAAGTATTTAATGGAAAATAACATTATTAATCCTGATATCTGTATCTACTGCGTTCATTCTGACATGGAGATAAAAGCCTACTTCAAAGGCTTAACCCAATACAAGCTAACGGTAAGAGGGCAGACGGCACATGGGAGTACCCCGCAGGAAGGTGTCAATGCCATCAACCATTGTATGAAGATATTGGCTGAACTGGAGAGCGGACTGCCTTATAAAAAGCATCCAGTGCTGGGTGACCACACCGTAAATTTTGGCTGGATACATGCCGGCGAGAAATATAACATCGTTTGTGACCATTGCGAAGCAGGTATTGATATGCGTCTTGTTCCCGGGCAGACATGGGATCAAGCGGTAAAGTACATGGAAGACGTCATTGCCAGATTGAAGAAGCAATATCCTGACCTGGATGCAAGCATTGAAGTAATCCAGGATCACAATCCAGTTGCAGTGCCAGAGGATGATGTCGCCTTGAGGATTGTGAGTGAAGCGGCTAAGGAGATTAGAGGTGAGTACCCCAAGATAGGAGGGACCATTGCCGCTGGGGACTTGGCGCCGATATTTAAGAAGGGTGGAATCCCAGGCATAGGATATGGCCCCGGAGACCTAAAGCGGGGAAATGCCCATAAGGAAAACGAGTTTATTGAAATCGACCAGTTAATCGATGCGAGCAAGGTTTACGCAACCATAATGTTAAACACGTGTTATTAAGGTTAAAAGAGGTGCTTTACAATGCAATAGCTTCGGAAGATATCCGGTGACGTTCTGATTATTGCTACCAGGGCTGCTGGCTGTGCTGCAGCGATTATGGCTGCTGAAAAAGCAGCCAAGTTAGTCCTGGCCAACAAAGGAGCCTTCGGACGCTCAGGAATCGGATGTCAAGCCCCAAATCGAAGAAGCGAGAGGATCGAGCTAAAAGGTAAGGCATATTATTCCTGCGACAGTTTAAATTTTGCAGTAAAATTCACGTTGCAGCGGAGGGCACACTTTTATGAAGATTTATGACAGCATTCTACAGGCTATTGGCAATACGCCAATGGTTAGGCTGAACAAAGTGGTCAAAGGAGTTGATGCCGATATTCTGGCTAAATGTGAGTTTCTCAACCCCAGCGGGAGCTTGAAAGACAGGATTGCCCTGAGAATGATTGAGGAGGCGGAAAAGGCGGGGAATCTCAGAGAGGGGGGTATAGTTACCGAATCGAGCACTGGCAATACGGCAATCGCTTTGTCTTTTGTATGTGCTGTCAAGGGATATAAAGCAATAATGCATATGCCAAAGGGATGGGCTACGGAAGACCGGCTCCAGATACTTAAGGCCTATGGAGCGGAAGTGATAGAAGTGGCTGTGGGTGAAGAAATAGAGAAAGAGTTAGAAGGGAAAGCGGTACACGGCGGAGTTGTTGAGGTCATGCCGAGAATAAGGGCACTTGAGATGGAAACGAATAATGATAATGTATGGTGGGCAAGACAGGCGTTAAATCCAGATAATAGCTATGCCCATCGAGATGGGACTGCTCAGGAGATTATTGAACAAACTGATGGTAAAATAGATGTGTTCATAGCAGCGGTTGGCACTGGCGGTACGCTTGCTGGGGTTTCTGAGGCACTGAGAAAAGTAAATCCGTCAGTGAAGATTTATGCGGTTGAACCCGAAAGCTCTTCCCTGTTTAAAATGGGTCCGGAAATTCGCAAATATATGGAAAAATATGGTGTGCCTGGGGTCGAAGGTTTGATTGTTGAAAAGATGTGGCGGGAAGGTGTAGTCGATGAGGTTTTTCTGGTCAATGATAAGGATGCTAGGGGAATGGCTCATCGCTTATGTGAGGAGGAAGGATTGTTCTGTGGAATGTCGTCCGGTGCTAATGTTCATGTAGCCTTGCAAGTCGCCAAGAAATTGAGAGATGACAAAACTATTGTGACGGTATTGGCCGACAATCGTTACCGCTATCTGGCCGTGGAACACTTTACCACTTAGGTGTCATAAGCTGAAATTTCTCATATCGACTACGGTGACCATTCTGTTGCGCTTCAGATTGGACTTTTCAAAAGGTTAGGCGAGTATTGGAATAATAGAAGAGAAAAGTGGTAAGCTTTAATTGACCTGCGCCCCAAAAAATCGGTTCAGACTCAAGAGACAGGATTGAGGCTATCTGCCTTGAGTTTCCCCGCTACAGCTACCGCCGGGTTACCCATGGACTGAGGCACAAAGACTGTCATGTGAATCACAAGAACGTGCTGAAGATTATGCGGGAGAGTGACCTGCTCTGCCGGGT
>CAYTBB010000078.1:0-5769 GCA_964435965.1 uncultured Dehalococcoidales bacterium | reverse complement strand
ACATGGGGACCAACATGAGTCCCTACTACCGGGCTTACCTTGGAACGATAGAAATGCTCAGGAGGAACTAAGTCTTTGAGACGCTGAGCCAATATTTCTAATTCATCAGGAATAGTGGCATCCTCGATGGCTAAGGCTTCGATATGGCGGAAACTTTTGACAAAATCTACCAGAAAGTCAATTGCCTGAGCTCGGTTGCGGGGGCGGGCAATGGGAAAAGCCCCGCCATCCTTTATCCCCAAAACTGGGTTTACCTTTAGTAAACTACCTAAGAAGGCTTGTGCCTTACTAAGGCGCCCGCCTCTTCTTAGATATTCCAATGTATCGAAAGTCATTTGTATATGGATTCTGGGAATTGCTTTTTTGACCCGGTCAACAATTTGGTCTAAATTGGCCCCTGTCCTGGCTATTTGAGCCGCAAAAATAGCCAAAAGCATCTGCGCACCTGCTCTTAACTCAGAATCAATAACCTCAATGCGGCGGTTCTTGGTGACCATAGCCTTAGCTTGAACTGCTGCTCCGTAAATACCGCTAAACATCTTGGAAAGCATAATAGCTAGAATTTCGTCTGTTTCTTTGGCTAATTTGAAAAAATTCAGCAAGAACCCCAGGGCTCGGAGCTGAGGTAGTGGGGGTGGTCTTGCTTTGCGCTAGCCTGTGGTAGAATTCCTCTGTAGTTAAATCAACATTATCGCGGTAGGTCTCATTACCAAAATTAACATGTAAGGGTACTACTGCAATCCCAAACCTCTGGGCTAGCTCAGGAGTAAGGTCGGAACAGCTATCAGTTACAACTCTAACCATTGTTCTCTGCCCCTGAAAAACAAAGTTCTTCAGGGGACCCGAGCTTATTCCAGCGAGATTATATAATTATAATGTGGTTGCCCACCCTGGACCACTTGAACCTCAACGTGATACCCCTCCCGGATTTTCTGGGCTATATGCTCCGCTTCAATGGCTTGAGTTTCAGCAGCGTAATAAATAGTTACCATTTCTGTGTTTTCAATATTGGTTTTCGTTAGAGCTTGAAAAATAATATCTAACATATTATTGCCACCAGCTATTAAATTCTCATCATTTAGAATAGCAATGGGTTGCCCTTTCTTTATCTTCTGGCCATTCATCTGTGTCTTACGCACTGCTTTAGTAACTTCTATAGTCTTTACTGCGGTCATCGCCTCTTCCATAGCTTGAGCATTTTCCTCTAAATCCATGTCATAACTAAAGGCGAGGGATGCGGCTATGCCCTGGGGGATAGTCCTGGTAGGGATTACCTTCACCCTCTTTGAAGTTAAAGACTCAACCTGCGAAGCTGTGTGGATGATATTCTTGTTATTGGGTAATAGAATAATATTGTCCGAGGGTGCTGCTTCTACAGCCTTCAATAACTCGCCAACGCTGGGATTCATTGTTTGACCGCCAGGAACAATAATTGTAGCCCCTAGACTATTAAACACCTCAAAAAAGCCATCTCCAGCGGCGATTGTTACTATAGCGATGTCAACCCTGGGCATTCTTTCTTTTTGTATCTTAATAAATTCTGCATATTGATCATCCATATTATTGACCTTTACCTGATGCAGTGTGCCTAAGTGGGTAGCATAATCAAGAATTTCACCGGGCTTAAAGCTGTGGATATGAACTCTAACCATGGAGCTGTTGCCAGCAACAATTAGGGATTGCCCTTTCTTTTTTAACTTTTTCCTGATCTTGGCCAAATTAATTTTTTGCCCCTCCACTAGAAACTCGATGCAATATCCGTAAGGCACTTCTACCTCAGCTGTTGGAGCCATTTTAGAAGCTAGGGGTAAGTTAACGGAGACTAGCTGGGGTTGCTGGCCTTTCATTTTATCTGCTTCTCCTTTAAGGAAGTGCCGGGCACCATCGAGCAATACATATAAACCTTGCCCTCCTGCATCTACCACACCAGCTTCACGCAATACTGGTAGCAAGTCAGGTGTCCGAGCTACTGAATCCCTAGCTGCCGCGGTGGCGGTTTCTACTACGGGAAGCAAGTTTGCAGAATCGCTTTTGGCGGCTACATCGGCTGCGTAAGCGGCATCTTTAAGCACCGTCAGTATAGTTCCTTCTACTGGGTGTATGATTCCTTCGTAACCAGCTTGCGATGCTTCAGCTAGGGCCTTGGCAAAATCCTTGCCATTGAAGGATTTCTTGTCTTCCAATCCCTTGGCCAAGCCACGCAGGAATTGGGACAGGATAACTCCTGAATTACCTCGTGCTCCCATTAAAGCACCATAGGCCATTGATTTGGCTATTGAAGAAGCATTGCTATCTGTGTTCTGTTTTGCCTCTTGCATAGCAGAGTGCATAGTAAGCAACATGTTGGTTCCTGTATCCCCATCGGGGACCGGGAAAACATTTATAGCGTTAATTTCAGGAACACATTTCTCAAGCCAGGTTGTACCTAGGGCAAACATCTTTCTCAGTGTCTTACCATCAGCCAATTTAGCTCCCATTTCTCTTTGGCTACCTTGGTATAATTGTTGTTACTATGCCATGTAGTATGATAGCATTACTATAATACCCCGGGTATCATTTATAGTAAAGGGGGTTAAAGGAATTTTCCCATGAAATGCGATAGTTGTGGCAAAAGAGTTCAATTTGGACACAGTGTAAGTCATTCTAAAAAGTATACTCAACGGAAGTGGTTAGCCAATATTCATCGGGTTACAATTGTTGGGGGTGAGAAGAAGCAGAAAGTTAATATTTGCACTAGGTGCCTGCGCAGTCAATATAAGGCAGCTCGTTAGATTTTTATCTCTCTGAGTTTCTGTAACGCTTGGCTTATCCCTTCTTTAGCCTTAAATATACTATTTCCCACTGCCAGGACATTAGCTCCTGCTTTAACTATGCTAGGCGCATTGGCAATGGTGATGCCTCCATCAACTTCGAGTTCGATGGCTAATCTTTTGTCATCAAGCATCCTGCGTAAGCGACTTATCTTTTCTAGTGTTTCAGGGATGAAAGCTTGTCCGCCGAAACCAGGGTCAACGCTCATGATAAGAATCAAATCAACCTGAGGCATAATCGCGTCTACCATGCTTAAAGGACTCGCTGGATTTAAAGCCACCCCGGCTTTTACCCCAAGCCCCTTGATTACTTGAATCGTTCGGTGGAGATGAGGGCAAGTTTCCACATGCACGGTAATGATATCAGCACCAGAATCGGCAAAGCGGGAAATATAGCGCTCAGGCTGTTCTATCATCAAGTGGACATCCAAAGGCAAGTGTGTCCAGCTACGGAGGGAAGCCACCACTGGTGCCCCAATAGTGATATTGGGCACGAAATGCCCATCCATAACATCAATATGAATATAATCAGCCCCTGCCTTGGTGACTTCGGCAACTTGCTCCCCAAGGCGAGCAAAATCAGCGGAAAGAATTGATGGCGCTAGCTTAATTTTGTCCTGCATTTTTTACTCCTCTGAGTGAGATTCTTCATGCCACTTCGTTCCATTCAGAATCCCCCTTGCTCTGGTTAATGCTGCTTCCACCTGTTGTGGAGAAGTACCGCCAACAATATTTCGAGCCGCCACAGATGATTCTAAGGTTATATTATATACATCTTTACTGAAAAGAGGGGAAAAATTGTGATATTCACTTAAGCTAAGCTCATGGAAGCTTTTGTGGTTGTTAACCGCGTATTCACTAAGTTTAGCCACCACACTATGCGCTTCCCTAAATGGCAAGCCCTTCTTCACTAGATAGTCAGCTAAATCGGTAGCCAAAATGTAATCCCTTCTAATGGCGTCACGAACACGGTTAACGTCGACCTTAATCGTTTTCATCATTTTAGCAAATATTTTCAAGCTAGAATGTAATGTATCCACAGTATCGAAAAGCCCTTCCTTATCCTCTTGCATATCCCGGTTATAGGCTAAAGGCAAAGCTTTCATGGTAGTAAGGATGGCCATTAGATTTCCATATACTCGGCCAGTTTTCCCTCTGGCTAATTCAGCTACATCAGGATTTTTCTTTTGTGGCATGATACTACTGCCAGTGGTAAAGGCTTCGCCAATCTCTATAAAGCCAAACTCGGTGGATGACCATAAGACGACCTCCTCAGCTAGGCGCGAAAGGTGCATCATAGTAAGAGCAGCCGATGCCTCAAATTCTATTACGAAGTCTCTATCAGAGACAGCGTCAAGGCTGTTGGTGCTTACTTTGCTAAAACCTAGTTCTCGGGCAACAAATTCCCGGTCTATGGGATAAGAAACGCCAGCCAAAGCGCCGCTACCTAGAGGCAGGACATCGGTGCGGTTGAGGCAATCATAGGACCTCTCCATATCTCGTTGAAACATTTCAAAATAAGCCAACAGATGGTGGGCCAGAAGCACTGGCTGAGCTTGCTGCAAATGAGTGTAGCCGGGCATGATGACATCTTTATTAGCCTTGGCTAGTTCCACCAGCGAATGCTGCAGGGTTTTCAACTCATCGATGGTCTTCAAAATTTCCTCTTTAGTAGAGAGGCGCAGATCTAGGGCTATTTGGTCATTTCTGGAGCGCGCGGTGTGGAGTTTACCAGCCACATCGCCAATCTTCTCAAACAGCCTTGTCTCGATATTCATATGTATATCTTCAAATTCAGTCTTAAATGGGAATCTTCCTTGCTCAATTTCCGCACGAATAGAAGTAAGTCCAGCGATTATGCTTTCAGCATCACTTTCAGTTATTATCCCTTGTTTTGCCAGCATCTTGGCATGAGCGATACTTCCTTCAATGTCCTGGCGATATAAGCGTTGGTCGAAAGGAATAGAGGCGACATAGTCTTGCGCCATTTTATTAGCCTCTTTTTGAAAACGATGGCGTAAGTAATTCATCTAAATCTGCCTCAAGTATCAAAATGAAATCTTGATACTTTCCTTCCCTGTTTGTCAACCAGTTTTCACTAAATAAGCGGTGGAAATTTCAATATGGCTTTATCGTTTGTCTAAATCTGTTTTAGGTGTTGGAGTGGAATGCTGATATTTTCTCCTCTTAGCCTTTGGAAGAACAAGTCATAGCTTTTGAAGGAGGAATTTTAGCCCTTTTATTTATAGCAGGTTAACGATTCGAAGAAAGGTGCAAGTATACCGCTCACCAATATGAGATATGTTGGAAGTCATAGATTGAGCGCGCAGTACTACAGGTGTCTTGCTTATTCCGCTGGAGGCATACCCGGTAGCCTTCCATCAATAAGTGGAACGACACATATCAAGCGAAGAAGGTCTTCACCCGTGTTAGCGAAAGAATGGTGTTCATTAGGAACAACCAAGACGACATCCCCCTCGCTCAGCCGTCTTTCAGCTTCTGCGCTTCTAACTATGCCCCACCCAGAGAGTACAAAGACCTCATGTTCCCAAGCATGGGAATGGTAAGGGGTGGAACTTTGTGGTTGTATTTCAAAGACGCGCATAGCGAAATTCGGCACTCCCTCCGCAGGTCCGGCAACAATGCGCATAATCACTCCTGGTACATCTTCCTTGCCCTCGACCTCACGATAGTTCTGAACTTTCACTTCTGCCTCCTTGTAGGAGAGACCTGCCTAGATAGGCCAATCTCCCGCTAATTATCCAATTACAATGCCTAGCGCGTCAAGGTATCTAAGTGGCACATCCTACGCTCAACAGGAACTTTGCCTTGCCCCAGCTAATTTCGCATCCGCTGAACAGAGCAAGATGCCCAATTGTGGACAAAATGGCTGATTGTTACACATCTGAAGGATGTAGATCATGACCAGCAGTTTAGTTTCTTCTTTGTCTTACTCTGC
>CAYTBB010000077.1:0-5775 GCA_964435965.1 uncultured Dehalococcoidales bacterium | reverse complement strand
ATCAGAAGCGGCCCCAAGATTCGCTCGCCAAAATCCTGAAGAAATGAGGCAGCTCCGGGGATCTCAAGGCCAGCCACAATGATCAGGATACCAAGGACAGAGTAGGAAAACATGCGACCCAGTGTGTAGAGCATTCCAGTTATGACCGCGTACTTACGGTCTGTCACTCTGCGACTAACGTATGCTACGGCAGCAATGTTAGTAGCCATGGGACAGGGGCTAATGGCAGTTAGCAGCCCCAGAAACAGCGCTGAGAGAACCGGGATATTGAGGCTCCCCGAGAGCTGGTGCAGTATGCTACCCAATCCCATTACGTTACTTCGCTGAGGCTTTTCTCGATCTCGCTCTTCACTGTTTTGATGAACGCCTCGTCATCACCTATGCAGTACCAAATTTCATCGACCTCCTCAATGTGCTCGGTACCATTTCTTATCGTGTTGATTAACAGGGTTAAATAGGAAGCGCCATATTTGTTGACAATGGCAGCATTCTCCTCATCCTGTACATTGATCACTTGGAAAGTCACTCTGCCACTAGCTAACTCATCCGTGAAATAAGTTTCCACCGTATAGCGAATGCCAGCTTCCGCATAGAGGCATGTGTTGCAGCGCTGCGTACGATGGAAGTAGACAACTTCAACCCTGTCAGCCGGGCCTGAAGACACATCCGAAGTTGGAGGCTCCTTTGGGGCTAGGACAGCCAATCTGGCGAAGTGATCTATCTGGGTGGTGGCTCTATGGCTCTCAGTATCTACGTTCTTATAGACCAGCATCTTCCACCCATTATCCTGATAACAGGCAATATATACGTCCTTATCCCTTACCTCTTCTGGTAGTTCCAGTGAGTCGTAGCTGAAAGTGAGTTTAATTTGGGGATTAAAATTAGCACCCTCGGGGCTAAAATCATAAACCGTCCCAACAATATAAGCGTCCTCTGGCGGAGGTGGCGGACTTGGGTCAATTGCCACATCAATAACCTGGAGAGGCCTCTCATCTTTGTCCCGGATCAGAGTGCCCTCATTTAGAGACAAGCTAATCCTGCCATCGGCAGACGATGTCTCTACTTTTGTCTTCAGCTTCCCCTGGCTGTCAACCAAAAACTTGTTCTTTGTACCAAGTAGATTAATTTCCAACTGGTAGGGTGATAACTCCCCACCATCTGCTGCCGGAGGTGCGGTAGACGTTTCTGCACAACCCACCAACTGATACAGAACCAAGCACAATAGGAGAAGGACATATACAACCTTATTTTCTACATTCAACGTGTTTGCTCCTCTTTCTTTACGTTAGGTTTTTCCCCTTTAATGCATTTAGGAACAAGCAAAATTCCACCATCAACACACAATGATGATACTATTACGCACTTTCAATCCACTTTTTAATCTCATCAGTGCTAGGAACCTTGCCTTCAGAAACCTTGACGCCATCAATGATAACGCCGGGTGTTAGGAATACCCCTTTAGAACTGATAGTCATTATGTCTTTTACTTCCGTCACCTCTGCTTCTTGTTCCAAGCCCAGTTCTTGTACCACCTTTTGCACATTTTTAATGGTGGCATGACATTTAGGACAACCTGTTCCATAAATCTCTATCTTCATAGTGCACCTCCTTAATTTTATCTTCTCTCAAGATAAGATAAACCCGGCTACCCAGCCAACAAGGGTTCCCAGAATAATAATGGTCGGGACGTAAACTAAGGCCTTCTTGAATCCAAATACTCTCCCTATAGCCAGCCAGTTAGGCAAGCTGATGCCTGGGCCAGTAAGCAACAGAGCTAAAGCGGGACCTTTGCCCATTCCCAGATTCATCAGAGTATCCACAAACGGAGCCTCAGTCATAGTGGCAAAGTAAGTTACTGCCCCAATCATAGTAGCCAGAAAAGACTGCCTTAGCCCTGCTCCTCCCAGCCAGGTCTCTATCCATTCTTGTGGCAGTACAGCACCGATAATCCCGACTATAAACACGCCAATCAGAAGGAAAGGGAATATTGTGCGCACAAACCACCACGACTCTTTTAGCCACCCCTTTATCTCCTCCCAGCTTTTAACTCGCCAGGCATAAAAAGCCGCTACTGCTGTCACCCCCGCCCACACATAAACCTTACTCAGATAGGAGCCTTCCCTCACGGCGTAATTGGGGGCCAAGAGGGTAGCAACTAACAGTAAGAGCAGAATGACATCCTTTCTAGTCATCACCTTTCCACCAGAAGCCTGGATGGTTAGCGTCCTCTCTTGCTCTTCCTTGCGAAAGGCAAAGAGCATCACCCCACCAACAATAAATGACATTGAGAGAGCAGCTACTATCCTGGCTATAACCATTTGCGCCCCGAGAATTGAACCAGTGTAGACTAGAGCCAAGATATTAGCCGCTGGAGCAACCCAGAGGAGGATGAAGGCGGGGCCAATTCCTGCCCCTCCGTGATAAATGCCACTAGCAACAGGGATAACAGTGCACGAGCAGACTGACACGAAGAAACTTCCGCCGCCAGCAATGACAAAGGATTTAATCTTGCTGGCAGCGCTCCCCAGATAGCCAATAATTGTCTCTCGTGAGACAAAGGATACTATTGCCCCGGCTAAAAGGAATGCCGGAACAAGGCAAGTGAGCACATGCAAGGCAACATATCCTTTCAGGGCATTTAACCCAACCAGTAAGAGTTGTTCAGCCATTCAATTCCTTCAAGGTAGAAGCGTTTATGCACATAAACGAATATAAGTGCCAAAAAAATTATTTACGTATTGCTCTCAGCCCAACTCGCATGCTGTGGCTTAACCTCTCACTATCCCGCAATATAATCTCCTCGTTAACCAGAGAGCCACGGAGCACTTCAATTAGAGAAGCGACATAGCTATTCATCGTCTGCTTGTTGATAGAATAAACAATCCATAGTCCATCTCTCCTGCACTTAACAAAGCCAGCACCCTCGAGTATGCCAAGATTGCGTGAGGCGCGGGACTGTGAGATGTCCAGTGCTTGCATTATCTCACAAACACAGCATTCTCTTTCCAGGAGGACTTTCAAAATTCTAATCCTAGTCTCATCAGACAAAGCCCTAAAAACTTTGACTAGGTCCCTCATGTTCTGATATCCTTCAGCCCATATGCATATTCCCGCATATATTATTACAATGAGGTTTTCCCGTCAACAGCTTATACTCGTTCATATGATTCGTGAGACGTCGGCTTTTATGATTCTCCAGAGTAGCGAGGAGTTTTCCCAGAAGCAGCGGGTTGCCACTTTTTGGTTGCTAGCTTAGAATTCAGATTCAAAACGGCATTCACCAATGAATAATAAGTTGACTAATTTTTGCAGAAAAATTTATCAAGACCCTTTTAAGCGATACTTAGTCATATCGCTTGTTATCTTAGGTGCAGCCCTTCTGCTCACAGGGCAGCAACCAGCTAAGCCAACCACTAACGAAGGCCTTGAAGTTCATTTCTTCTACGCCCCAGGCTGCTCACATTGTGAAGCACAAAACTCATTCAATATAAAACTAGCTAAAGCATATCCCTCACTTAATTTTATTTATCACGACATCTCCACATCCGAAGGATCCGCTTTATTATCGGAGATGTTGCCAAATGTGGGTGTAGAAACTGAATACCCCGAAACCCCGGTAACAATCTTCAGCGGCTTAGTCTTCAGTGGCTGGGAATCAGAAGGAACAACAGGCGAACAGATAGAAGCGGCTTTGCAACAGTGCTTGGCAGGAAATTGCCCGGAAATAGCAACGGAGGAACCTTCAGACGAAACAACATTGCCCATAATAGGGAAAATAACACTTTCAGAATATTCGCTTCCCAGTTTAGCTATAATTCTGGGACTTGTTGATGGATTCAACCCTTGTGCCATGTGGGTGCTTGCCTACCTTATATCCTTAATTATGACCTTAAAAGATAAGAGAAGGATATGGCTGCTCGTTGGCTCTTTCGTTTTTGCCTCGGGAGTGTTGTATTTCCTCTGCATGACAGCATGGCTTAATGCTTTCCTCCTAATTGGCTATTTCAGGCCAGTGACAATAGTGATCGGATTAGCAGCTTTGGGTGCAGGGACATTAACCATAAGGGAATTCATAAGAACAAAGGGGGCCATTGTCTGTGAAGTAGGAGATGAAGAATCTAGGAAGAAAACGATGAGGAGGATGGAGAAGGTTGTCTTTTCCCCCTTGACCTTAGCCACGATCGCCGGAATCATAGCTCTCGCTTTTGTGGTAAATCTTATTGAATTCGTCTGTTCCGCGGCGATTCCGGCGATTTTTACTCACGTCCTATCCTTGAGCCATCTCTCAACCTTGAGATATTATGCTTACATCCTACTATATGACTTCTTTTTTATGCTTGATGACCTCATTATTTTTGGCTCGGCTGCTCTTGCTATGACTTCAACCCTGGGAGACCGATATGCCAAGTACTGCAGACCGCTAGGGGGAACGATACTACTTGTTCTAGGTGTATTGCTCCTCTTTGCCCCACGTTTGCTACCTTAATTGAAAAGACTTTCCCTGAGCAGTCCCGTTTAGATCGTCGGGGAGTTCTAGGTATCGTCCCCTTAAGTGGGCTAAGGTATCGATAGTTAGAACTCTTGAGGCGACATTGAGTACCGTAGTCTATCCATTCCTCAGGCTGCGGATAATTTCTCCGATACCGGGTCTTTTCCCATACATCAGCAAGTAAGCCCTGAAAACTTTGGCTGTCAATAACAGCCCACCAATGATGGAGAGCCCCAGCACCGCCATACTGGCAACCAGTTGCCAGGTAGGTATATCACTCACGCCCAGCCTTAGCACCACCTCCACAGGAGCTGTGATAGGGAAAATGCTGAGAATTACCCAGATCGGACTTTCTGGGAGCATGAATTGTAAAGATCCGAACCAGAGGGGTATAAATGTGGGAAGTGTAAAAATCCCGATCAGTTGTTGTCCTTCTCGGGAATTGGAACTGATGGCGCCGATACCTGCCGAAAGCACGGCGAACAACAAGTAGCCCAGGATGAAATACACTACAGCCAGAACAAGGAAGTTAGCTGGTAATTGTATTGTGCTGATAAAGCCGCCGATGGATGAGGAAGCCAGGTTCAGCAGGAGCGGAGCCGAAACCACCCAGACGACTACTTGGACCAGCCCGGCGACACCCAGCCCCAAAACCTTGCCGATGAGCAATTGCCGGGCGGAAACGGAGGACAACAATACCTCGATGAGACGGTTCTCTTTCTCCTCACCAAGCCCTTGCAGCAGATAAGTGGAGGAAAAAATGATAGAGAGCGCCAGTAGAAGGCTAAAAACAGCTGGAATGATAAAATTCCCGAGCCCGCCTTGCTCCGGAGCCACGGCGCCGGTTTCAGTAAGCCTGGTGGTAACCAGATTCAAGGGTGCTTCTATCAGGTCTATAGTGGCTGGGGGTACTCTCCCCGCTAACAGATTACTTGTGAGGAAATTCTTAATAGCCGTCGTAGTGGCAGAGGGCGCCACGACTTGTTTTTCCAGGGTATAGCGGTTAATCACTCCAGTAGAAATATAATCCGGCGGAATGACGAAATACTCTTTAATATCGTTATTAACCAGCGCTTCAGTCGCGTCGTCCCCTGTATCGAAGCGAACCAGCGTTATATCTCCCTGGTTGGTATACTGGTCGAATCCACCGGCCTCATCTACATATCCAATGGTTGTTATTTCCACTGTCGGCTTGGCAATTCCCGATACGAGCTGGAAAACTCCTATGGCCAGAAGGGCTATGAGTGGCACAATAAGGGTCATAATGATAAACCCTCTCCTCTTTA
>CAYTBB010000076.1:0-5797 GCA_964435965.1 uncultured Dehalococcoidales bacterium | reverse complement strand
GCAATCTGTCCCGATATGAAGTTGATTACCCTGGAGAAAGTCCTGTGGTCTTTGGAGAAGATGAGCCCTGAGGTAAAGGTTCCCGAGGGAATTCGGCTCAGGGCCAAAGCTGCCGTGGACAAGATGCTCAAGATAGGTCGGGAATTGTGAAGAAAACAGACAGGATAATTGTCCTTATCACTGCTGGCAGCGAGGAAGAAGCTCATAGGATTGCTGAGTCGCTTGTCAAGGGAAAAAAGGCTGCCTGTGTAAACATCGTGCCGAGGGTGGATTCGCTTTTCTGGTGGGAAGGCAAGCTTGACTCAGCCCGGGAGAGTCTCTTGCTGGTTAAAACCAAAGCATCGCTGTTTCCTGAAATAGTTGAGCTGGTAAAAAGAACACACAGTTATGAGGTGCCTGAAATCATCGCCCTGCCTATCATCGGCGGCAGTGAAGATTACCTCAAGTGGCTGGACATCGCTTGCCGCTAGTAGCATACTAGCTAACACATCCCAAAGCCGCCGCTTCAATAGCTAAAGGGAAACTATCAAAGTCAGCCGAAGCAATTTCCCTCCTCCGTCGTTGCGAGGAGCGAGATTCCTCGCTTACGCTTCGGAACAGGCTCCGCAATCTCGGTGGGGACAGGGGAATGGAGAAAAATAGAGTTGACCCCTTTTTTACACCTTAACAGCATCTTAATATTTAGATGTTACACTTAAAGTATCAAGATAGAAAAAGAATAAAGGATAGAGTAAAGCGCACACAAGGATAAGGTTGATTGACAAAGACTGGGAGATAAGATATGATTAAAGTAGGTATGAGGGGAAAAATGGAGGCTCGGGCGGACCTGGCAGCAGATAAATTGACAACAAGTACCGGATATAATCGAAAGGTCGAGTTTTTAGATAATTTTGCTGGTCTGCCGGCGTGCTCCGGCGGGCAACAGAAAATCGAGAGACCAGAAGCACGAGAGGAGGTGATTCTATCGGGATAGTGTACAAAGATTCAGGTTGCCGGAGGCAACTGGAGGTCGACCGGTTTATTCCAGCACCGAATGAAAGATTAGGTAAATTAGGTAACTTAAATTAAATAGGAGGTTAAAAAGTAATGAAAAAAATTGTTTTTCTAATTATCGCCACTCTGCTGGTGATAGGGTTGGTTCTACCGGGCTGTGATGGAGAAGAACCGGGACCAGTAACCTACACCTTCGAAGATGCGAAAATCACGATCGCCATAGCCGGGCCAATGGAGTATATACAGGGCGAGCACATGATAGCCGGCGCCGAATTGGCACGCGATGAAATCAACGTTGCCGGGGTAGATATCGCCGGCCATACCCACCAAATCGCGTTGGTCGAGGTGGACACCCAGGAAATCGCCCAACCTTACCCCGGGTACTCTGCACCGCAAGTTGAGAATGCGATAACCGTGCAAGGAGCCAACTTCGTTATGGGCGGCTTCCGTACAGAAGCCACAGGCCCAATGATAGAGACGGCTATGGACGAAGAGGCGATGTTTTTCATCGCCGGTTCCGCCACAGGGTCCCTGATGGAGCAGGTAAACGACAATTATAACAAGTACAAGTACCTCTTCAGGGCCACCCCAATCAATGAAACTTTCTTGTTTTTAAACTGTATAGTGATGCTGGCAATGGTTGGTAGCGGTGTCATGACTGCACTGAATACATCGGACACAACGGACGTAAATGTGGCCTTCCTCGCTGAGGACCTGTTGTGGACCCAAACGCCAATAGCGTCGGTCGCGGGTGCTATTGGTCCTGCGGGGCTCAATTACACCAATGTCGGCACATGGAAGGTTTCGGACACGGCGGACGACCTTACTACCGAGCTAAATCAGATAAAGGCTGCCGACGCTCACATTATCTTCACCTTCCTTTCCGGGCCGGTTGGCCTAACCTACGGTCTTCAGATGGGCGAACTTCAAGTACCGGCTATGACGGTAGGCATCAATGTGGAATCCCAGGTCCCTACCTTCTGGGATGCTACCGAATGGCAAGCAGGTGATTTCGGAGCTGAGGGCATGATTAGCCTGATGACATGGGCGCCGAACATAGCTCAGAGCGGCAATCTGACAACAGATTTCCTTGCCGCGTTCGAGACCAAAACAGGGGAGTTCCCGATCTATACTGCAGCTACCTATGACATGATTTATGGTCTGGTGGAGGCCCTCGAAGATGAGGCTACATGGGACAGCGAAGCAGCGATTGGCACCGTCCTGGCTGATGACGTTATTGGCTGGTTCGAGGATCCGGCGAACGAGCGCCTTATCACGAGTGGCAACGTTGGCTATTATAGCACGGCCTTAGGAGGATACGTAGATGCGGGCGTGCCATGTTTCGCTCATGACCTGAAGTATGGTCCTGCATATGCGACCGGCCTTGGCGTCCAGTGGCGCGATGATAACGAAGACGACGTTGGTGAGATTGTTGGCATCTGGCCGAAGAAGGAATTTGCCGGCTACGCGACGGCACTTATTCCATTCAACGCCGCCCTAGGTCTAAACTGGACGGGCTTCGAATGGCCAGGCACTGACTTTTACTCGATACCTACGTGGATGAAAGCGGAGTGGTAGTTAGTAGTCATAACGAGCCAGACATGTAAGTGACCTGGTGACAAGTCCTGCGGAGGCCCCGGCTTCGCCGGGGCCTCCGGTTTTTTTACCGGCGGCCTCACGAAGAACGAGGTTCCTCGCTTACGCCTCGGAACAGGCTCCACAATCCCCCTTCCGTCTTTGCGGAATCCCAAATCCCTTCGACAAGCCCAGCACAGGTCCACACAATATCGAATGTCAAAGCTCAAATGTCAAGTCAAGCTCAAAAGCCAACTGACAAAACGGAGTAGTTTTGGCATTTAAGTATTTGGAATTTGTAGTTTGTTTGTCATTTGGATTTTGGGATTTGGAATTTAGTCTATGGGATTGCCACGCTTCGCTCGCAATGACAAAAAAATCTGGGAAAACTCGGGGAAAAACCTTGACAAGGTGTGAGGACGTGATATATATTATCTGGCAATTGCACGGAAGGTGAAGTCTTCTAAGATGTCCAAAATTGAACGGACGGTCAGAATTAGACAATGTAGTGGCGGGGTTTATCCCCGCCTTATTTTGGGCTCCCCCTCTGTCATGACGAGGCTAACGAACCTCCTCGCTTATGCTTCGGAACAGGCTCCGCAATCTCTGAGATTGCCACGCCCCGACAAGTCGGAGCTCGCAATGACAGAAACTTTCTGGGATTAAAGGAGATATGGTCGACCTAATCATAGTTTTAACGCTGGTAAGGGGAGGTATATATGCCCTCCTGGCAGTAGGCTTTTCCCTCATCTTCGGCGTGGCCCGCCTGATTAACCTGGCTCATACGGCATTCTACATGTTGGCCGCCTACGGTGTATGGTATTTGAGCCGTCAACTTGGCCTGGGCAACATTGAATCAATCATTATAACGGTAGTCGTTGTGACCCTGCTAGGCATATTGAGCTACAGGTTTATTCTCGACCGGATACGTGAGCACCATGCCGCTGTCCTCCTGGTTACTATAGCCATAGCCTTGTTTTTTCAGGAGCTTATGTTCATGTTTTTTAAGGGTCACTTTCGCACGCTTACGAGTTATATCCCTGGATTCGTAGAGATATTCGGGGTTAGAGTTCTCAATCAGCATATACTGGCAATAAGCGTAGTGGCAGTTATGATTATCGCGTTGATGCTGCTTTTAACAAAGACAAAACTGGGCATCGCCATCAGGGCGGTGGCCAACGATAGCGAGGTTGCCAACCTGATGGGGATAAGTATTTCCAGGATACTGTTGATAACCATGGGGCTGGCCACATTCTTGGGAGCAATTGCTGGTGTGACAATGGCACCGTCACTGATAATCAATCCCACCATATGGAATTCTCCCCTGGTGATAGTGATGGTGATTGTAGTATTGGGGGGGCTGGGAAGTATCAAGGGGAGCGTCATCGGGGCTTTCATTATAGGATTCGTCGAGACATTTTCGACCGTTGTGCTTTCTCAGGGTGCTTACCTGAGCACGACGTTCGTTCTGCTGGTTATGGTCATAGTGTTAGTGGTGAGACCGGGAGGACTATTCGGCATACTTCTCGAAGAGGAGAGATTGTAAAATGGTCAGGCGGCTGCTCAATAATTTCCGGTGGAGTGTGATACCGGTTCCGGGGCGTCTTATTGCCGTCATTTTCTTTGTCACCTTGTGTTTTATCCCACTCTTTGTCACCCACTCCTATTATCTGCGCATGTTTGTCTACGTCAACATATTCGTTATTTTTGCCGCGAGCTGGGACTTGTTATCTGGCTATACTGGGCAGGTAAATTTCGGGCATGCCCTGTTCTTCGGGGTGGCTGCGTACAGTTTGGCATTAATGAACAAATATCTTGGTTGGCAGCCGTGGGCGACGATACCACTGAGTGTTCTGGTCGCTGTAGCGGCGGGAGTAATTACATGTTTTCCGGCTCTCAAGCTGCGAGGACCTTACCTGTCACTGCTTACGATGGCATTCCCTCTCATGCTGTTGGGAGTAGTCCTGGCTCTAAAGGATATTACCGGCGCCGAACAGGGCATATGGGGACTCCCTTCCCTTGCCGCCACGCTGACACAGGAATATTACATAGTTCTGGCAGTTATGACCGTCTCGGTGCTCATAATGTGGAAGCTCACCGATGCCAGTTTCAAGTATATCAGAACCGGTCTCATTTTCCATGCCATCCGTGAAGACGAGATTGCCGCCCGTGCCACGGGAATAAACACCATAAGATACAAGCTGCTGGCTTTTGCCATCGGCGGCTTTTTCGCCGGGATTGCCGGCGCCTTATTCGCCCTTGTGTCCACGATGGTCAGCCCATCCACCCTGAACCTGACAATGTCTTTTCAGGCGGTAATATGGGTAGTATTTGGCGGTATTGTCAGCATTTATGGACCAGTTGTCGGGGTCTACGTCCTCTATCCGCTTGTATACCTTGCCCCGGATATCCAGCGGTTCTTTGGCAGGGCTTATGCGGCAGCTGTTGACACCCAGCCCGCTGTACTTTCGGAGTTTTTGCGGATTATGGAGCTTCTTGCTGGCCGCCCACTTCTCATTCTGTCTGTTCTAGTAATATTGATACT
Source organism: uncultured Dehalococcoidales bacterium (assembly GCA_964435965.1). Taxonomy (GTDB): domain Bacteria; phylum Chloroflexota; class Dehalococcoidia; order GIF9; family AB-539-J10; genus 20-14-all-45-10. Next base: position 684 of record CAYTBB010000076.1, on the reverse strand, counting down.
GCTTTTCATGCCTAGAGGGCTTGCTGTGCAGATACGCGATAAGATTGAGCGAGAGTGTCCACGCTGTAAGCTCTCTAATGCCGCCTGGCGCCGGGAATGCCGGGCCTGTGGTGCCTCTCTACACTAAAAAGGGTCAACTCTATTTTTCTCATTGCTAAGATTTTTGCATTTTGATTTGTCATTTTGATTTTTGACCTTTGATTTTTGAATTTCTACCCCATAGAGATTGCTTCGGTTGCCTAAAGTCAGCCTCGCAACGACATAGTGGGGGTGTCATTGCGAGCACCTTACTTTCTTTGTCTTTGCGAGCACCTGAAAGGTGCGTGGCAATCTCACTGGCTAAACTCCAAATACTTAAATGCCAAACCTACCTAGTTTTGTCATTTGTATTTTGAGCTTGATTTGACATTTGAGCTTTGTCATTTGTCATTGCTTAGGCGGGGTTAATCCCCGCCACCGAGATTGCTTCGGCTGCCTTCGTCAGCCTCGCAACGACATGAAGGAAGAGGTGCGGGGGGTTATTTATTACATGCCCAGGTATGTCTTCCTGATAGTCTCGTCCTTGAGCAATTCTTCGGCTGTTCCCTGGGCGATGATGTGTCCCCTCGACATGACATAGTTCCTCTTGGAGAGGGCGAAGGCAAAGCTGATATCCTGCTCAGCCAGGAGTATGGTGACTCCCAG